>NZ_JBNDKT010000006.1:0-376092 GCF_050435685.1 Paraburkholderia sp. GAS448 | reverse complement strand
CCATTAAAGCCTCCCGCGCCGGAACGCCGGCGGCCGGTCAGCTTACGCTGCGAAAAAGCGGACATTTGAACTTGGCTAAAAGCGGACATTACAACTTAGCCTCTACAAACAAATATGTTGATAATTTATATTATGTCAAATAAAGAATGCGAACAAAAACCCGCACGCGGCGAGCTTGAACTGAACAGCCGTCCCGCTTAGCGGACGACTCAACCAAATTTGGCCACTGTTGCGATGAAATTGCAGCTCACCGCGATTCAAACCCCTACGGCCAACTTGTTGCCGATTTTGCTCCCACACGTGCAGCGGGTAACCAACATTGCTGTTCGAAGTGCGAGAACCGATAAAACACCGGTCGCAGTCGTCGCAATATGAACTCCTACGTATATAGGGTTCGCCGCAATTTGTCTGCGGGCATTCCCGGATCACGAACGGACCGCACTTCGAGGCTTCACGATACAACTGGCTCGCTTCGAGAGCGATAGGCAATAAGCCTACTGCCTGGAATCGCGCGAAAGCACTGTTTGAACGCCCTCCACTTGTGTTTTAGAACAAGGACTGAAAAAAGGCGGATCCTTGAAAATGTAAAAACAAGTTCATAGAATCAATGCAGCTTTTCAACTAATCCAGAATGACTGCACCAGATTGCCCTCGGCTTTTTAGAGCAGCGCAAGCCTGGTCGTATTGAACTACAAGAATTTTCCTGTCGAGGGTAAGTCCGATTCATGTACGCACCCCCGTAAGGTGGCGCCAAACCGCACGTGGAGGCGCAGCATGGCTGGCGAATTCCCCGTTACCCGTCGGACTTTCCTGAAGGTCGTGGGTGGTGGTGTCGTCACCGTCTCGGTGAGCACCATTCCAGCCTTGATGGGCGGATGTGCAACGCACCCGCCGGAAGGCCAGTCAATTCCAGAACCTGTAGCCGGCCCCGCACCAGAAGCGGAAGGCCCGAATGTGACGCCCGACTGGGCGCCAGAACCGGGAAAAGCGCGCTGGCGTATCGACGGCGTACGCAAGGTAACCGGGTCCAAGATCTACGCGCGCGACTATAAGGCGAGCGACTTCGATGGCTGGCCGAAGCACGAAAACTGGCTATACGCGCTCCGCTGCAATCGCGTCGATCAAAGAGTCGAGGGTTTCGACCTGAGCGTTTTGCCTCGACGACTTCAGCCGATCGTTGTAGTCACTAACGATACTCTGACGCGCAATAACATCCCGACTGCCCATGAACCGGATCCAGAAGCTAGCAAGGACATCTACCTGTTTGCGCAAACTGGACAGGCAGCAGGTTGCTATGGCCAACCCGTAGCTTTGCTTATCTTCGAGAATTTCGATACTTATCGCCAAGCACGAAAGTTGCTCGATTTTAACGACGAAGTCATTCGCTACGGCGAAAGCGTGACTGGAAAAGAGACCGCCTCAGCCCCCTTCACGAGTTCGAAAATCTACGTTCGCAACGATGAAAAATCGTTCTGGAATACCGACATGGAAGTGGACGCGCGGGGCAATCCGACGCAGGAGTTCAGAGCGAAATGCATTGCCGAACGCGAGAGAATCCGCGCATTGGTGGCGCAAAAAGTCAAGAACAAGGATTGGCACGAGTTCGGCACCTCAAACGGACCCACTTTCCGGACACCGGCAATGGATCCGGCTTTCATGGAACCGGAAGCAGGACTCGCCTGGTACCAGCCGGACACAGCGTCGCTACAACTCGTTCTTGGAACACAGTCACCGCGCGATGACGGCACCACAGCTATTTACCTGTTCAAGAATAGCGACGTCGACCTGAAGCATGTCCATGTCATTGCGCGTTATCCCGGCGGTGGATTCGGCGGTCGCGACAAGTCCTATTTCCCGATGTACCTCGCTTTGGCGGCCCCCTTTGCTAAAGGCCCATTGCGTTGGCAACTATCACGCTATGAACAGTTCCAGGTCGGCTTAAAACGCTCAGAAACGGAATTCGTGGAGTCGATCTGGCTCGACCGCAACGGTAAGATTCAGGCGCTCGACAGCCAGTTTCTTCTGAATGCCGGGGGCAAGCAGAATCTCACGCCTGCTGTTGGCGACCTTGCCGCAATGAGCGCGATGAGTTGCTATGACATCCCCCGCGCGTGCGCGGAAGCTGCCACGTCCTATACGCCCGAGGTATTCGGAGGTTCGCAACGCGGCTTCGGCGGGCCACAAGCCTTCATGGCTATCGAGACCTTGATGGACGAGGCCGCGCACGCCCTAAAGAAATCTCCCTTTGAAATTCGTCGCGCCAATCTGCTTGCCATGCCCCATGGCAGGACCATAACAGGAGGGAAGGTTCTCTTCGATCTGCAGTTGAACGAACTCCTGAACCGGCTCGAGTCCCATTCCTTATGGCTGAACAGGGAAAGCACACGCGCCGAAAGATGGACGCACAGGCTGCGATATGGCGTCGGGCTCGCCATGTCCAATCAGGCCTACGGTACGGGCAAAGACGGTGTCTTCGCGATGGTGGAGATCCAGCAAAACGGGAGGTTGCGCGTGCTGACGCACTACACCGACATGGGCAATGGCGCAGCAACCACGCTCGGCCTCGCGCCGGCCAATCATCTCGGCCAGAACGCGCAACAGATCGAAATGAGCGAAGTCGACGCGTTTGTGTCGATCAAGGACTTCGATGCTGGACTGCTCGGCACGTGGAACCCCAAGGATGATCGGGGCAAGGGGTTATCTGGACCCTTTGGTTCATCGAGTGCGTGCCTTGGAGCCTTTCATCATTTTCAGGCGGTCGACCGTGCCGCAATGGCATTGATGATGCATAGCGTGCTGCCGGCAGCGCGCCTGCTCTGGGGCGATCAGCGGATCCAGCGGCGGGATGTCAAATGGGTCAATGGAAAGCTGACTACTGCAGGACACTCCTCGCTCGGTTGGCCTGCACTGCTCGACCAGATCAACCGGATGCAATGGCCTACGGTGGCGGCGGTTCACGTCACCTATGCGGGCGGGTTCTGGAAAAGCACCTACCCCTTCAATTCCGGAAACGTCGAGATGGATTGTGACTTCGTAGCGATGGGCTCGAACGTGCACAGCCTGGAAGCCTTGCAGCATGGAAAACTGGTCCCCCCTGTCGATGTCGTCGGATACGGCCGGACCAACTACGCACCTGCTGCGGCGCTCGTCGCCGTATCGGTTGCGCCCGATACCGGACACGTCAAAGTCGAGCGTGTTGTTACCACCCTGAGCGCTGGTCGCCTGATATGCCCGGAGATTGTCGCAGGTCAATCGCAGGGTGCGGTCGCGATGGCAATGGGCAACGTGCTCAGCGAGTCCTGTCCGCTCGGACCTGAAGGCCCCGGAAATGGCAGGTGGAACTTCGACCGCTATCTGATAACGCGAATGAGCGATATTCCCGTGCAGGAGTTGATCACCTTGCCGCCGCCTGCCGACAATTCCCGGGATTGTGCACGCGGAATCGGAGAGGCGGTCATGTGCCCTATCGCGCCGGCACTGCTCAACGCTCTGGCGATGGCGACCGGCCAACGTTTCCGGCAGACGCCCGTTACGCCTGACATCATCCGGGAGGCGCTAAAGTGAGCGGCACCGACCTGATAATCCACGTCAATGGACAATCGGTGACGGTTCCTGCGGCCGATGCCGACATGAGCCTCGCCGAGTTCCTTCACGAGCGCCTCGACCTGACGGGCACCAAGGTATGCTGCGGCATCGGCGTTTGCCGCGCCTGCACGGTAGGCCTGCGCAACCGGCCGGACGCGCTGATGGAGAAAACCCTCGCATGCACAACCACAGTGAGTGCCGTCGCGAATCAGTACGTCTACACGGTTGAGGGCCTCGCGGAAGGGAGCAGGCTCTCGCCGCTGCAGCAAAGCTTTCTCGAATCGTTCGCCTTTCAATGTGGCTACTGCACACCCGGTTTCCTGATGGCGGCCACCGCCATGCTCGATCATCTGAAGGAGTATCGCATTGGCCCCGAGCAACTCGAAGCGACGATCCAGACATGGATGGGCGGAAACCTCTGCCGTTGCACAGGCTACGTCAAATATCTTGAAGCGATTCGCAAAGTCGCACGGGCGCAGATCAAAGGCGGTTCCTGAAGATGAAGATCCTGCTCAGGCTGTTCGCCCTATATCTGATCATGTGCAACCCTGTCCTCGCCGACAGGCGTCAACAGACGTTGCTTGAATATGGTGCGCAGTGCGCCAGAGAGATCGGGGAAATTCCGCCCTTCGACTGCAATAGCGGCACGAACATACCCATCACAATCGACGGGAAACCGCCGGGGCAGGATGAGTCACCCAAACGGTGTGACAGGCCGTCTCTGCTTCACCCGTATCAAGATTGGCCCGGGCAGTGCATCCCGTACTCCAGGATACTGAATCTGTCGCGAGGCAATACGCAGATATCGGCTTATTGTCGTCAGGAAAAGCTGCGTAAAGACCCAAAGCCTAACTTTGACGAAGTGGATATCGTGCTGCATCACGCGGGTAATGGGAAAACCTGCTGGTTTCAGTCTCAGCCGAAGAGGCCCGGAGCGGATGGTATCGATGCCTCGCGTGTGCCGCCGCCCAACGAGAAGACGCCTCCGCGCGGTCGTCTGTCGGCTGTCGAATTCTGGAAGACACCAGCCGAAACGGCCAGGCAGAACTGTATGTCTTGCCATGATGCAGGACCGTACATCTTCAGTCCATATATCGGCCAGGTCTGGGACCAGGTACCGACCGACCCGTGGGGCAAGTATTCAAGTATCGGTCCCGCATTTTCACACCCTCCTCTCCTCGTGATCAGTACCCCTGGTAATGCCTGCATCGGTTGTCACCGGATTGGAAGCGACAAGAGTTGCGCTGTCTATCTACCGTTCTCGGCTGGCAGGCGCACGCTTACAACGGGCGAACGTACGCCGGGTAATAACCAGTTGGCTAACAGCTACCCCCTGAGTCACTGGATGCCGATCGACAACAACATGAGTCATGCAGAGTGGGATGCGGCCAATATCAGGTCGGTCGACGCCCTTCTGTTCTGCTGTCTGGACAAAAACCGAAAAGATCCAGATTGCAAATTTACGCCGATCGCCACCGGCGAGAAGACAAGGGAACGCAGCGCGCCATAGTAAAGCCAGTCATGTCCTGGTACCACGACTACGGCCATTGCTGCGGAACTCAAAGTAAGCGGAATGGCCCTGCTGGCCGCCCGTAACGACCGCGGCCAGCAGTTGGTCGAACAGGATCTGGAGTTAGACGAGTGTGAGCGTCACGTCGATATTGTTGCGCGTTGCGTTCGAATAGGGGCACACGATATGGGCCCTGTTGATCAGGTCCTGGGCCGCTTCGCGTTGCATGCCGGGTAGCGATATCTTCAGCTCGACTTCGATGCCGAAGCCATTGGGAATGACGCCAATGCCGACACTTCCGTCGACCGAGACATCAGCGGGAATGGCGATCTTGTCGCGTGCACCCACAAACTTCATTGCGCCGATAAAGCACGCGCTGTAACCCGCTGCAAACAGCTGTTCCGGATTGGCGCCGTCGCCTCCGCCTCCGCCAAGTTCTTTCGGCGTGGTCAGCTTCAGGTCCAGCCCGCTGTCGGGTACCACGGCGCGGCCGTCACGGCCTCCGGTGACGTGGGCATTGGCGCGATAGAGAACTTTTTCGATCGACATTACGAACTCCTGTAGTGAAGTGTTATGCATCGCGGAATGGGATGCATAGAGGTGCACGTACGCGAGACTACCTGGAACTCAACCACTCTCCGCGCTCATTCAACCCGCCGTCTGGCGCGGTGTTCACCCAGCTTGTCAATCCGTGCAACCGGAACCACAAGGCACGCCCCAGTGGCCAGGCCTATTTTAGTCCTCGCTGCTTGCGATAGACGTCAGTCGGCAGTCCACCCCAGCCCCAGTTTTCCGTCTCCACCTCCTGGATGACAACGAAGGTGGCTTCGAGAGGCTTGTTCAGCACGTCGAGCAGCAGTTCACTCACGCCCTTGATGAGCTGAGCCTTTTCTTCTGCTGTGACGGAATCGGAACCCGGCTTGGTACCCTCGCGGGTAACCTGAATCGTGACAATAGGCATGTCGCTCTCCTTTATCCTGATAGACAGACGGGGCGCCCACGAGCCCCGCCCCGCAGTGCATGGTGACCGGCGCTCTGGCCGCCGTCGACGTGCAGGATTTCGCCCGTCACGAAAGGCGCCGAATCCAGGTACAGGACCGCCTCGACGATATCGCTCACACCGGCGTTCAATCTAGGCGCATTACCGTTGAGTTCGAATACCCGGCGTAGACAAACAGTTTTGCGTGGCGAGAACAAATCAGGCGCGGCTCCCCGGAAAAAGCTGTCCGGTTGGCCGTGATTGGGGTTTCGGCCGCATAGCGCCAGGACAGCGCACACGCCCAACTCCGACCGCGGCCACTCCATCCGTTCTTTCATTTTTTAGCTGTATATTGAAACTGTGCCTGCCGATGGCAATGCCTCGACATATCCGACACTGGGTTGCATCGCGCCGCCCGCGTTCAGTGCGCGGCGCTCGCCGATGCATCCGCGCCACCCGAGTCCGCACGTTCAGGTTTCGTGATCCAGATGAGCGCGATCAGCAACACGAAGATGCCGGCCGACACATAGAAGAGGTCGTTGACGCCGAGCTGTGCCGCCTGCTGCGTGATCGACTGGTTCACCGCGCCGTAGGCCTGCTGCCGGGTGATGTCGAGTGCGCCCATCTGCTGCTGCACCGCCTCGTTGAACACCGGGTTGTAAACGTTGGCCGACTCCGTCAGCCGGGCGTGGTGCATGATCGTCCGGTGATCCCACGCCGTCGTGAAGATCGAGGTCCCGATGCCGCCGCAGGTGATCCGGACGAAGTTCGAGAGCCCCGAGGCCGCTGGAATCCGGTTGCCGGGTAGCCCCGACAGCGTGATCGACAGCAGCGGTATGAAAAAGCCCGCCGTGCCGATGCCCTGGATCAGCCCGGGCAGCACCAGCGACCATGTGTCGACGTCTGTCGTGAAGCGCGAGCGCATCCAGAAGCACAACGCAAAGATCAGGAAAGACAGGGTTGCGATGTAACGCGGATCGGTGCGCGGCAGGATTCTCCCGGTGATCGGCGACAGCAACACTGCGAAGATGCCGACCGGCGCCAGCACGAGGCCGGCGTTGGTCGCGGTATAGCCAAGGCTGGTCTGCAGCCAGAGCGGCAACAACACGAGGTTACCGAAATATAGTCCATAGCCTATCGATATCGCGACAGTGCCCCCCACGAAGTTGCGTCTCGCGAACAGCGACAGGTCGACGACCGGATGATCGGCGGTCAGCTCCCATATAACGAAGAACGCTAACCCGATCAGTGCGGTGAGCGCGAGGATGACGATGGTCGTCGAACTGAACCAGTCGAGATCCTTGCCCTTGTCCAGCATGATCTGCAGTGAGCCTACCCAGACCACCAGCAGCCCGAGTCCCACACTGTCGACCGGGAGTTTCCTGATCTGCGAATCGCGGTCGCGGAAGATCGCCCACGTCGCGATCGCGGCGATGATGCCGACCGGGATGTTCACATAGAAGATCCATGGCCACGAGATGTTGTCCGAGATCCAGCCGCCAAGGATCGGACCGGCGACCGGCGCGACCAGCAGCGTCATCGACCACAGCGACAGCGCGACCGACGCTCGCTCTCGCGGATAGCTCGCGAGCAGCAGCGTCTGTGACAGCGGGATCATCGGGCCGGCCACCGCACCCTGCAGGACGCGTGCGGCGAGCAGGATCGGCAGCGTCGGCGCCAGGCCGCACATCCACGACGACAGCACGAACAGCACGATCGAAGCGAGAAAGAGCCGGAACTGCCCGATCCGGTCGGTGAGCCAGCCGGTCAACGGCACGGAGATTGCGTTCGAGACCGCAAACGACGTAATGACCCAGGTTCCCTGGTCCGCAGCCACGCCGAGGTCACCGGAAATGGTCGGCAGCGCCACGTTTGCGATCGACGAGTCGAGCACATTCATGAAGACCGCAAGCGATACGGCGATGGTGCCGATCACGAGCTTGCTGCCGGTCAGCGGCGGATGCGGTGGCGCGGGAGGATTCTGTTTAGCCATGCTGGCTCTCGCAGGGTGGGTTCACGCGAGCACGCCGCTCAAATCGAGGCTGCGGTGACTGGCCGGACGCTTCCTTCGGTGCGGTGCCGGCGCCGGTGCGGCTATTTTGCACGATGAAGCACGCGGTTTCGACGACGGCACCACCGGATACTGGATGAAATACCCGGCCGTTCACGTGCCGAGCTGAAGGATCCGGCACGGTAGCCGGTGGTCATACACATCCTCCAGTGTAGGCCACGGAAAGTGATCGCCAGGCCCCATCCGGTGTGCCAGGTCATGCCAGAAATCGTAGACGCTGCGACACTCGCCAGGCGGCGGAATCGCCCTGTCAGTGACCGTGACGGTCGCGGTCCAGCCCAGCGCCTCCTACATCAACGGGCGCTCCAGCCAGCTGTCTCCGGGCAGGATGTAATCCGCGAGTTGCGCGGTCGGCGTCTTCACATGTGCGTGCACGACGATGAGATCCTGATTCATCATCCGCCGTACGCTTCAGAAAGGAAACAGGTGAAAGGGCACAGTGATTCGCGCTTTTCGAGGCGCCATGCCCGCTCGTCGTTCATATCGTCTCCTCCAATGGAGCGCGCGGGTCAGAGCCTCGCGCTCCGGCTCATGTATGGCTACATCGGTTCGATCGGTTGCAGTCCATTGAGGGGATAGAGCCGCTCATCGAATTCGTCGAGAGACGGAAAACGCATCAGCTTCCGCTGCTCCCATGCCCCGACTTCGTGCCGGAACTGCGCGAGAATCTGCGCCCGGTCGGCGTCGCCAAGATAGGGAATGTGATAGCCGAAGAACGGTTCAAGCACATCGAAACCGACGTACGCCAGGGTGCCCCGCAGTAAATGCGACAGCATTCCTTCGATTTCGCCGTGTACCCTGCCCGCTCCGAACATATGCGGCCGGCCGCCTAGCGTCGCCGTAACCCACGCGCGCTTGCCGACGAGTCCACCACGGTCATAGAAGCGTTTGCCTCCATAGAAAGCGCCTGACAGGAACACGCGATCGATCCATCCCTTCAGAATGGCCGGCGTCGAAAACCAGAAGATCGGGAAACTGAGTACGACGAGATCAGCCCACAGGATGTTGTCGACCTCCTCCGCAATGTCTCTCGCGAGCGTGCCATTCTGATGATTGATCCGCTGCTCCTTCGCATACACCAGATACTCAGGCGTCTCACGCTCGCGGAAATCGGCCGCGCTGGCGACCGCATTGAAGCCCTTCGCGTAGAGATCCGATACGCGAATTTCCGCGCCGCTCGCAAGCAACTCCTCCTGGGCTGCCCGAAACATCGACGACGTAAACGACTGTGGTTCAGGATGGGCGTGCACCAGCAACACGCGCTTCGCTGCATTCTCGATTGGGTCGGTCATGTGCACTCCACTTTGTATGATATTGTTATCGTAACATTTGCATCCAGCGTAATCACTGCGGAATGGCAAGTCAAGCGAAGCGCGGGCAGTAGGCGAACAGCACGTCCTGTTCGCATCCAGGGGGCTGCGGTAAATTCATTCTTGCGAAAGCACTATCGAACGGGGAACCAGATTGAAATCCACCAAATTCGTCACAGCGTGTTACATCATGTCGTTCATCGGCGCGCACCATCCGCGCCTGCTCGCTACGGCCACGATTGCCAAATGGGTGGACACGCACGCGGCGCGCGCGCGGCAGATCGTTTCACAGCTGGTCAAGGCGGGCCTCCTCGATTCTTCGCGCGGTGGCGGCGGCGGCGTCCGGCTGGCGAAAAGCGCGGACGCGATTACGCTTCTCGATATCTACGACGCCGTCGGGGACACTGAAATGTTCCTGTTTTCTGTCGACAACCCGTTTTCGAAGTGGGCGGACCACTGCAGCGTTCATGACGTGCTGCAAGGCATGCGCGGCACTATCGAAGAACAGACACGACGGGAATTCCGCAAGATCAGACTCAGCGACGTATTCGTTCCGTGGGACGAAGAGACGATGCGTCGCGCCACTGCAAAACGACGCGTCAAGAAGGCCGTTGCCCAGGCCTGAGCACGATCCCCCCGTCTGGCGCGCCGCAACAAGCCCGGCGCGCTCCGCACCTGCCTGCCTCCTCTCACTTCCAGACTGAATCTGCCCTCCGGCCATGGCGCGCCGTGCCATGCATCGTACTTTAATGTTATCGATACGATAATATTAATGCGGCAATTTGCAGAGCGATCGCGTTGCACTACGCAGCGTCACGTCCTGAACCGCTATCTGTAATCGTTGGGTCTGGAGGTTGATAGATGGAAAACAAGGTTGCACTTATCGTCGGTGCGGGCGATGCACTGGGCGGAGCTATGCGCAAGTCGGTTTTCGACGGGTAAAGGGTGCGGCGGCTGGCAGAGCGTGTTTGAATCCTTTGGAGCGCGATGCCGGCTTAGCCTGGTTACGGACGCGTGAGCGGGGCCGAGGTGTCCTGATATGCAACAGGCTCGCCATCGTGGCCTAAGGGCCAAGGCGAGCCTGTTTTTAAATGCGGGCGCGCAGGGATGCCACGCGCTCCTATGGCAATGCCCGGCAACCCGGTGAGTCGCCAGCCGTTCGCCAACGTCGGCTTATTGACCGAAGAAAACCGGCTTGATACCGCTGGTGCTTGCGGGACGGCCAGCCTGCGACGATCCGCCGACCGTCGGGCCGTAGCCGCTATCTTGCCCAGCCACAGCCGCTTGCCCGGTGGGGACATTCGCCGGGAAATCAACCGTGTTCGCGTTCGCCGGATTGAAGCCAGCCTTCTCGAGCTGAACGATCTCGTCCTGCACCTGTTGACGTGTCAGGGGTCCGTTCGACTGTGCAAACGAAACGACCGGTGCAGCGAAAACGAGAGCGAGGGCAACAGCCTTGATGTGCGATTTCATGATTTACCACCTCCAGAGATTGTTTTGTACGGCGCTACAAACAGGTTTGCCTGCAGTCGTTGGAACCAGTCTAGGAGGGGGTAAATCCAGGGTAAATACCTCATTTCTCAATTCACTATTGCTGCCAGCGTCACAATGGAGACGACACTCCATCGCCACCCCGGTGATTGGTCACATCGATCCGGCTGCTTACAACGACGGGGTTGCTCTTTGATGCCGGCGTTACGTCCTGCACCCGACCACGGCGCTGGCGAGAAAAACGTTCAGGTTGGGCCGGAAACACTTCCGACCCAACGTCTCTGCTGCATTGCCCGCCCCGGCATACAGATGCTGCGGTGAAACAGGTCGCGTCGTACCCGGACGAAACAGGCAGAGTCAAAGCATTCCCGGGTATCAGGAAGCCAGGTCCGGCGGCAGTTTTCCGCCGTTTGCGGCAAGCGCCTGCATCACCTGTTTGTGCAACCAGATGTTCATGCTGGCCGAGTCGTCCATGTCGCCGGAGTACTTCAGTTCCTGTGCGAGTTGTTTGCGATGCTCCAGGCTGCTGTCGATGCCCAACGCCTTCATCGTATCGACGATCGACGTGCGCCAGTTCAACGTCTGGCCGCTTTCGCTCACAAGCTGGTCCATGACGGCTGCAACGTCGACGTCTGCAAGCGGTGCGGCAGTCGCTGCGGGGGAAGCCGCTTGTGCAACGGCCGGGTCCGGGGTCGGCTCGACTGCGGGCGCGGGCTCATCTGGCTTCGCCTTGCCGAAGAGCTTGTTCACGATAGTTCCGAAAATGCTCACTTGATCCTCCTTGGGGATAGGTACCCGCACAGGCAGCGCAACGCGCCTCCTATGCCGGTGCGTTAAGTATGATAGGTCAACTGCCTACCCGGACGAATGTTTGACAAATAGTGTCAAATGAAAACGAATGCCGCTGCGCATGCTTCATCATGAAAGTCATTCATTACAATTTTTTGTCATCCTTATCATTTCAACGTCGATCCCGTATCGAGCTGAACGTCGAATGCGACGATTGAGCTATAGCGCAGGACCAGTTTCAAACCTTGTTCAACACGTGTCTTTCCGCGCTGGTCCTGAAAATGCCCGACTGAGTTTTTGGTTGGCTTCGAAAGTCACCGTTCATGCTAGGATTTTGCAGAAAGAGCACCTTGGCACCTATGTCGAGTTACATGTTTTTCGAATTGGGTGCGCGAAGGAAGCAGCTGAAGGCATGTGAACGGGCGTCTATCGAAGACATCCGCGCTTCGCTGCAGCGGAGCGCCATTCGAGAGTCGGAGCGGGTGTGACCAACACATATCGAACTCCCCCTTCCACGATCGAGGATTAACATCGCATCCGAAGCCGCGCGCGGCGGATTCCGCGAGCATGTAGACGGAGGCCAGCATGTGGGAGATGATCGAACACGAAGGCTTTGAAATCTGGGTGCTGCCGATCCTCGCATATGGACCGTCTGCGCCAGACACGCTCTATCACTACTCTGGGTATTTATGCCGTCATGGTGCCGACGCACACGTTTTGGGCCAAAGCACGCGCTTCTACGAACTCGTTACGACATTTCAGAGCGAAGACGAGGCCCGCGACGCCGGGTATCGAGAGGGGCGGCGTCAAGTTGACCAGCTTGTCGCCGCCGTCGCATCGCACGTTGAGAAGGGCTGACTTCATAGCCCCCTCACCTCGCTCGCGTTCTGCGCGTGATGACGTGATCCGCGTCGTGGTGCCGTCGCCGTTCTGCATGGAGCTGTCGACGTGCAAGCGACTGACGAACAGGACATCGGGGCGGTACACGCCAGGAGTCGGGCGGCGCGGATTCGATGAGTTGAAGCGTGACGTTGTCGCCGCGTCCTTCGCTCGCGGCGTACCTGAACTCGGTGACATCGGGCGGAACAGTATGATGCTCGACGCCTACGCTGCATCGCACCTGCCGGTTCGTGAAATACCGGCAGAGAATGAAACATGGCGAGCAATGGAATTTCAATCGAAAAGATTCGTTAACAACCGGGTCGGACGGGATCATCGTGGACAGAAAACCTGAACAGATCGATCGCCCGGACTGAGGGTTTTCATCCGCGTGTTGCCGCCACGATCCCTGGCACCTGAACTGCGCATGGCAAGTTGTCGCCGCTCGATGAGAGGGTTACATTGTTCCGGCGGCTGCACACTAAAATTGTGGTGTAATCGTCTGATTAAAGCGTGTTGAATGGTCAGGCGAAAGAATTCGGAGAATGCTGCAATGTCCAAACGTGCCGAGCTACCGAAATCGGGTGCCGCTGACCCGGACACAGGCGTCAATCTTGCAGTTGATCCAGCGTTGGCCGCATCGCCTGCGCAGTTCGGACGGCTTGCGCTTTGGGTCGCATCAGCAAGCGCACTGGCGGTCGGGGTTGTGGGGACAGCCGCGTACGGCATCTGGTTCAACCACGACCAGCGCATCTACATCGACGCCTTGGCGAGCGCGCGACAGGCGCTCCGGATGAGTGGCGCAACGCCCCCAACGCACCAGACGCGCTCTTCAGAACCTGTAACGCAATCATCGTCGCTTTCTGCACTCGAAACTACGGTTGTCAGCGCTCAGGCCGCCCTGCCAGCTTCTTCTGCTCCGTACGATCAAGGACCTGCACCTTCTGCAGATTCTGCTGCAGTGCAAATGACGGCGGCACGGCCTGGTCTGGTGAACTGTGCCAGCCCGCAAACTCGACGCCGTTCGACGTCGCCCGCCAGGCCGAACAGCAGCGCATCGAGCCGCACGAGTCCGGCCTTTTATCACGTAAGCTATCGGCATGGCACCGGAAGCCAGCGGGACACCTACGCCCATCAATGATCGACGTCGCCCGCGGCATGGCGGCGGCAAGCGCGCCCTCGCCATGCGCATCAGGCTGGGGCCAGCGACGATGGCCGGCGCGTCGTTGGCTTGTCTCCTGATTGGGCTTGCGTTGCTCGCGTTGCAAGTCAAGGCGATCTATTCGGACCATCTGAAGCAGGAATATATTGGACTCGTTCTCGACGCAGTGGAACGCGCGGAAAATGCGCGTAATTCGCTCAGCGTCTTGCAGCGAGCGGCCGATGATCACGACGCACAGTCGGAAGGCGATCGACACGCTCGTATCGACCTCGCTGCCCGCGTCGCGACGCTCGCTGCCCTGGTGGATGCGAGCCCGTCCCCCGCACCGCCGATCCCTCGATCCGCGCTTTCGCCCGACGCAAATCCTGATGATACGAAAGCGCTGCTCGACACGGCATCCGCGTATTGGCGTGCACAGCGCGATCGCGACAGCGCCGATACGCGCACACGTATCCGTCGCATCGCGGACACGCTAATCGTTCTGTCTGCACTCGTGTTCGGCTTGCTGATCACCGCGCTTGTGATGTATGCGAAGCGCACCCGGCAACTGGCAGGCGAGTCGCACGAATTCGAACACGCAGCGCTGCACGACGCGATGACCGGTCTGCCGAACCGGCGGAAATTGCTTGCCACGCTCGAAGAAAGCGCGGCGCGGCCGTTTGACGATCAAACGCCCTCGCGAATCGCCGTGCTCTATATCGATCTCGACGAATTCAAACGGGTCAATGACTCGTTCGGTCATCGCGTCGGTGATGAATTTTTGATCGCTGTTTCCAGTCGCTTTCGTCAATCGGTTCGTCTGGCCGACGTCGTCGCACGGATCGGTGGCGACGAGTTCGCCGTGCTGGTCCGCGAGTTTTCGACCGATGCCGAACTAGGTGCAATTGCACAACGCCTCATCGCCTGCGTGACCCAGACAGACGAACAGTTGGGGGTTGGACTTGTCAGGGCCAGCATCGGTATCGCGAGCTTTCCTGATCCCGTCGCAGACTACCGTCGCCTCGTCGCCACGGCCGACGAAACGATGTATCGAGTAAAACGGAACGGCAAGAACGGTTATGCGTTCGCGACACGGGCGAGCTGACAGGAGTAGTCCTGTCACCAGGAGCGTTGACACCGTGCAGCAGGACGTGACGACCAAAGATCGGGTGTGGTTGCGTGTCACTGAGTCCTGCGCTGCATTGGCGTGAATCTGGACCGGATACAGGTATTCGCCGTGCGTGCCTCTGCCTTCCTTGGCCGCGCGATCCACAGTCAAAGCGTCCGCTCAGCGGCGGCCTTCCTGTTCCGTCGTCCAGGCCCGTCCCGTCTCGACCTCGATGCGATTTCGCCCGGCAAGCTTCGCCCGATAAAGCAGCCCATCGGCGCGCTTCAGCAACGACGAGACGTCGGGCGAGTCCGCGCGCGCCGCAAACGCAATGCCGAAGCTGGCGGTTATCGTAAAGGCCCAGGCCTGCCCGTCGGTCACCTTCGCCCGCGAAAGTTTTTCGTGCAGCCGGTGTGCCGTGCTGACCGCCTGCGCACGATCCAGCACTTCCATCAACACGGCGAATTCCTCACCGCCGATACGCGCGACGATGTCTTCCTTGCGCCACGTCTCGCGACACAGATCGGCCACGGCCTGCAACGCGTAGTCGCCTGCCGCGTGTCCGTAAGTGTCGTTGATCTGCTTGAAATAATCGATGTCGAACATGATCAGTGCCAGTTCGGGCTCACGCGCGTCGCGCTTCAGGCACGCCGCTCGCGCGCGCGTTTCGAACGCGCGACGATTCAGCAACTGGGTCAGCGAATCGGTTTCCGCCATCGTCCTGAGTTCGGCGATCAGCCGATGACGTTCCTGCTCGAGTCGGGTTCGCTCGATGTTGTTCGTCTTCAGGATCTGCACGGCATCGAAGAGCTTCCCGATCTCGCCGCGATACACGTCCGACGGAACTTCTACGGCGTGGTCGCCAGTCGCGAGCGCGCGCACAATGCGCGTCGCCTCCACGAACGGCCGGATCACCTGCTCGCGGAACAGCCATACCATCAGCAGCAGGCCGCCCATCAGAACGAGCGCGAAACTTCCGGTGCCGCCCAGTAATGCCAGTTCGGTGTCCCGGTGCGAGTGCACCTCGGTTTCGGCAAGATCCAGCACTTCGTCGCGCAGATCGACAATCGGCCTCATCAGCGGAACGTACTGCTCGGCAAAGAGGCCCGTCGAGAGGCCTGCGCCTTCAGGACGACGTGCGAGTTCGCGCACCTTCGCAACGTAGGCGAGCCCGTCGCCGAAATACTGCCGCTCCACCTGGACAAAGGCCTTGCGGGCCAGCGCGGGATGATCCTGCACGCGCGGCAGCACCAGCGCGCGCAACTGGTCGATCCGGCCACGCGTCAGTTCGATGGCCAGTTGCTCGCGCTCAGTCAACGGGCGATGCGACGCCAGTGCGGGAGTGAAGCGCGAGCCGAGCAACCCGGCCTGCTCGCGCAGCGTGGCGGCAAGCCGTGCGACCATCAGGCAGTTCAGTGAATCCGGGTCGCCCTTGACGATTTCGGCGGTACTTGCGTCAGTGACCGAGGAGAATTGCGGAATCACGTCGACCATGCGGTCGACCGCTTCTTCCAGTTCGCGGTCGGTGCGCTGCGCAAGGGGCTTCTGGATGAGACGGTCGACGTTCGCGCGGGCGGCGGCGAGATCAGCCTGAGCCCGCTTTACCGTGGCGAGTTTCCCGACGCATTGTGAACAGTCGCTGGCCGCCAGACGGTCGAGCAACTGCCGGAAACGGATGTCGCTATCACGGCGTGCATTTTGTAGTGCAGCCATCCGTGCTTCGGGAATCGGCACATCTTCTCCGAGCACCCCATTGGTAGGCCCGCGCTCAAAGGACACCTTTTCCGCGACGAGCAACGCGCTGCGATAGGTCTGGAACGCCCGCAGGCCCTGATCGGCGTCGGCATAGGCATGCCACTGGTACGTCAGGAGCCAGCCGGACACCGCGAGAAGCGGAACGCAAAGCGCCGCTGCGATCACCCCGAAGCGCCGGTCGATCGACATGGCTGATGAGACAGTTCTAAGCATCGAATCCAGGCACGGGTTATTCAGGCAGGGAAGCCGTCTGTCGAGGGGCGCCGTCCAGCAGGGTTAACGGCCGTGCCCCAACGGCAAGCCGCCGTGCACGCTTCGCGAGAAACGGCGACGAAGACGGGCCATTATCCGCCCGGGAATCTGGCATCAACAGCGGCGGGCATGTGCCACCCATGGCGCCTCTGGGCGAGGCGTTATGGTATCGGACACAGGGTGGGGCCGCCCAGGATTTTTGCACCGTTCACTGGCGGCGCACAACGATGACCTTGACTCGCAGGCTTTAGTCTGACCTTTGCGGGTCTGATGGGCCGTCAACTGCAATCAATACCGGGAGCCGATTTTCAATCTGCGATTGATGGCGTGCTGACCCGTCAAGTGGCAGTGACAGCCTGCTGTCGCCTCGAGGCTCATGGCCCAGTGTCTCGCGGCTGGCGGGAACCCGCGCAAGAGTGGACGAAGCTGTTCGGTCGCATGACCATCGCGCATCGATCGAGATGCCGGCAAGCATCACTTCGGACTTCAATGCTGTCCGGCGTTCAGGAGCATCCACATCCGTCGCGCCGGCGGTCCGGCCAGCAGGCGCGCGAATACAGCACCGCAACGCACGCACGTGTAGTGCTGTTCGACTGTCGCGTCTTTCACGCCACCGCTGCCATTGAGCGTCAGCGTGTCGTGCGGCTCGGCATGGGCTGGCTGCCCATAAAGATCCGCGCACGGCGTGCATGGTTGAATCCAGAGTTCCATTCTTCGTCAAGACAGATGTGCTGCATCGCCGGCCCAAGGCCCGCGAAACAGCTGTGCGGGAACACGATCATGAAAGCGGCCAGGACGGGTCAAGCCATTGCGCCTCGCCTGTTGTCGAAGCTTACGCCACCCAACGCATCTGCTGCCAGTGAATTCAGCGGAGTGGCTCGCTACCCGTCACGCCGCAGACGCCGGCGCCTCTCAACAGCAAGGATGTGCGGATGAGGTCGCGAAGGCACTAACAGAATTTGACAATCAACAGGCAAACATGCCAGATAACTTTACATAGAAATCAGTATTTTATTGCCCTCGCGAAAGCTCAAAACCGAATGGCAAGTCACCAAACGACCGCCCCTAACAGGCGATCAACGCAGGCCAAAAGCAGCTTCAACGACGTCGAATACCCCCGGATAGATGGCCCCAAGCACCACTCAATAATCTGGCCGACAACCCTCGGCGTTCATTCACATCGCTTGCACATAGGGGTATGCACCAGTGTGCGCACAGAGTCAGCGGTGTCTAAACTGATTTATGTTGTTTGACGACTTGTCGTTTTTTAAACAAATTCTTATCAAAGATTGTGCGGTAAATCAGCACGCCCGCCGTGACACGGAGATGCCTGTGCCCCACCTTCCCTACTGCCCCCGGCTTGCGCGTACTCAAACGAGAGAGGCCATGGACCCCGCACCGGCCAGCAACGCGCGCTGCGCCTTCATCGCGTTGACCGGCGCCGTCGCTGGTAGCGCACTGCTGAATGCCTGCGGCACTTCGGCCGGCGCCAGTTCGACAATCGTCGCAGATGGCGCTTCTTCCGCGTCCGCCGGGGGCGCGCCGTCCGCCGCTGTCGACCCGATCTGGGGGCCTTCCGGTGTCGCCACGGCGATCATCCCGTCTTTGCAGGGCATATCGCAGACCGCGTTTCCCGCCTGCGATTCTCTTGTCACCGCTTTTGGCGCGCAGCCGTTACTGATCGCGGGTCAAGTCCGGAACACGACCCTGACCGATACGCGCTGACGACACAAAAGGTCTGGGCAGCGGGCGCAGTTAGAGGAGCCGCTCCCAGCGCAAACCAGACAGTTTGATTCGTCACCCTCGCGGACGCCTTGACACCCGCGAAGCTCATATAGAGGCGCGAACAGTATCCCGCCGAAGTACAGGTCCTTTCTTTCAGTCAATATATTTAGGATACCAACATGAAAGGTTTGATAGCAGTGATGCTGTGTTCCGCAGCAATGCTTGCGGCATGTGGTGACGAATCTGGTCAGCCAGCCGCGAGCGCGACCGCAACGGCCAATAGTGAATCCCCTGCCGCGTTCAAGGTGGGTACGACAACCAGGGACGCGGCGCTTCCGCCCGCGCCGCAGCTCCCCACCGACAGCCAGGTGTGCAGCACGCTCGAAGCGAATAACGCGTACGTGCGGCAACCGAGCGGTGCTTTGGGACCGGAAGCGGACAAAGGCACTACGTCCGCGATCCTCAATCCGGATCAGCAACGCATTCAGGCCGCGCTCGACGCGTGCGGGGCGGCCGTCGATGCGCAGGTCGGCGCGGCGATCTCCGCTGCGGACGCCGCCGCCGCGGCTTCGCAAACTGCTGCGGCGGTTCCGAACGTCAACATCTCGGGCGCCTCGGCGCAACAGCTGGCTCAGCCACGCTATCGCGCGAGCCAGTTCGCTGTCCGCCTTGTCGTGTCGAGCAGCGGGCCCGGCAACGCGTTCATTACGGGGCCGCTGACACTGCCCTCCGGCGTGACGCTCTGGATCGACACAGGAGTGACTGTGTACGCCACCCGCGACGTCATGGCCTATGCACCGAACGCCACCGGACCGTATTGCGCCAATACGGCCGTCAGCGCTACGAAAGCAGGAAGCTCAGGTAACTGCCTGCCGTTGATCGGCGGAAACTACCTGGTCAATTCAGCGGTGGAGGGTGGCGGCAGTATCGACAGTCGCGCCTATTCGGAGATCGTCAGCTCCAACCCGCTCTATCCGCTCATGCGCGTGGACCTCAGTTGCACGAACACCTATGTGTCCTATGCCGCAGGCCAGCAGGCGGGCAACGGCACGCCGTGCGACAACGGCGGCACGTTCGTCGATACGGCGGCTTCAGCGCGCCATATGACATGGTGGGATCTGGCGTGGCTTGGCAACATGATCGAGAACGGCACTACCGGTGTGGGCTCCCAGTCGAATTTCCGCATGATGGTTTTCAACTACGCGAAGAACCTGACCTTGTATGGCATCACGCTGAACAACAGTGCGAACTTTCACGTCGTGCCGAGCGGGGTCGACGGCCTGACCGTGTGGGACGTCAAGGTCCAGACGCCGACGCTGGCGGCTTCGGCCAACCCGGCGGGCAACGGCAATCCGAACTATCTGGGCATGCTGCCGAGCGTCGACACCGCGAAGAATACCGATGCCTTCGATCCGGGCTCGGCCTCAAAACCGCTCGTCCAGGCATTGACGACCGGTAGCACCACGACGTCTGCCGCCGGAAAGATCGCGTTCGACGGCTATCTGAAGAACGCCGTCTTCGCGTACAACTACCTCAGCACGGGCGATGACGACATTTCGCCCAAAGGTTCCAATAACCCCAGCCCGGCCGGATCGGGACTCTTCGGCATCGACGGCAATCGCAACGTCGCCACCGACCGCCAATATGGCTTTGTCATCGCACATAACCATATTTATGCTGGCCACGGCGTCTCGATCGGCAGCGAAACGAACGCGGGCGTGACCAACATCCAGGTCTACGACAACTCGTTCGACGGCACCGAGGCGGCTCTGCGTATCAAGTCCGACTGGGCACGCGGCGGCGCCGTCACCAACATCAACTACAATAACATCTGCATCCGCAACAGCGAGCAGGCTTTGCTGTTCACGGCCTTCTACAGCACGAAGGCGCTCGCGAACCCGACTTCGCCGCTCTATCCGGATTTCCATAACATTTCGATGTTGAACGTTCATATCATCGGCGGCACGGCAGTCACGCTGCAGGGTTTCCAGGCTAACACCGGCGGAATTCCCCATGTGGCGCTTCCGCTCGGCATGACGCTCACCAATGTGCTGGCCGATTCGCCCGACAACGTCTCCGTCAGCACGTCAGACGCCAACCTGACGCTCGTCAACGTCAACCTGCCGATCTTCGCCTCAGCAGCGAATAACGTGGTGCTCAACGGCACGGCATCCCGATCGCTCAGCACGGAGAAGGCCGTCGATTGCAGTGAGGCCTACGTCGACTTCCCGGGCATCGGTGTATCGTCGCCGGCCGGCCAGACCTGGCCCGGGTCGCAATAACCGGTCGCACGGGGTTGACCGGCAGGCGGGTGAGAACCTGCCGGTCACCTTCAGCTGATGAGACCACGTGCGCGCCTCCGCGCTGTCCCGCAAACGTGATCTCGTCACTGAATCGACAGGCGGTCCGCGATGGTTCTTATGAACGATGAGCGCCCTCGCCAAAGAGGCTTCGTCTCAAAGGTCGTTGATCTCACGCCACGATATGGTAATTTTCAAACCGTGAGGCACAATCTAACCCCGGATACTGACCGTGTCGGCCAACAGGCCGCGGCCCGGGGCTGATCCGGAACGGGGCGTGTGTTCGAGCCGGCGGGATTACGGCACGAGCATCACAGGATGTTCGATCCGGCCGGCCGCTGCCTGCACACGGAATGACGGCATTCTCCGAATTCGAGGCTTTTTCGACGGGTTCTCATGAAACGACAACGCCCGCAAGCGCCGAGTTTTCTCCGGGACCATTCCCATCCGGTGTGGCGTGACGTTGCCGTCACGTCGGCGCCCGTTGCGCTGCTATTCGCGGTGGTGATTGCGCTGGTCGTCTGGCTGGTGGACCCTGCTCCGCCGCGAACGATCACGATGAGCGCAGGGCCGCACGACAGTTCGTTCATGCAGGCGGCCAACGAGTACAGGAAGATTCTCGCGCGCAACGGCGTCACGCTGAAGGTGCTGGAATCCGACGGTTCGGTGCAGAACCTGCAGCGGCTTCTCGATCCCAAGGCGCGCGTCGATCTCGCACTGGTTCAAGGCGGCGTGTCGGAGGGGTTGGATACGTCGTCGCTCGTATCGCTCGGCAGCGTTTTCTATGTCCCTCTCGTGGTTTTTGTTCGCGGCAGGGACGTTACCCAACTGTCGCAACTGGATGGCAAGCGAATCGCGGTCGGCCGCGAGGGCAGCGGCACGCGCATGCTGTCGCTCAGCCTGCTTGCGGCCAACGGCATCGAACCTGGCGGCGCGACCACGCTGTTGCCGCTCGACGGCCTGCAGGCCGCGACGGAACTGGTCGCCGGCAATGTCGACGCCGCCATGCTGAGCGGCGATTCCGCCACGCGTGCGCTGATGCTGCGACTGCTCGGCATTCCCGGCATCTCCGTGATGACTTTCACGGAAGCGGACGCTTATACACGCCTCTTTCCTTATCTCGACGTGATCGAACTGCCGCGCGGTGTTCTCGATCTCCGCAGAAAAATACCGTCAGAGACCATCCACCTGATCAGCCCGGTTGTAGAGATCGTGGCTCGGCCCAACCTGCATCCGGCGATATCGGACCTGATCATCGAAGCGGCCCAGGAAGTCCATGGCATGCCGGGGCTGCTGCAACGCGCCGGACAGTTTCCCAATCCGCTCACGCGGGATTACCGGCTCAGCGACGATGCCGAGCGCTACTACAAGTCGGGGAAAAGCTTCCTTTACCGCAGCCTGCCCTTCTGGCTGGCAAGCGTCGCCGACCGCCTGCTGGTTCTTCTGCTGCCGATCGCGGTGCTGCTTTTCCCCGCGTTACGCATGATCCCCTTGCTGTATCGCTGGCGCGTGCGGTCGAGGATCTATCGATACTACGGGAAACTGATTGCCATCGAGCGTGCCTCATTACGTGGCACGACCGAAGCAGAACGGCAGGCGCTCCATGCGGAACTCGACAAGATCGAAATGTCGCTCAATACGTTACGCATGCCGCTCGCTTACGCGGACGCTTTCTATGTGCTTCGCGAGCACGTTGGCTTCGTGCGCGCGCATCTGGACGAAGCGGCGCACGCAACAAGCGCGCACCAGCAATCCAGGACGAGCGCCGTTTAGACAACGGCTGCCGCTGTCGCCGCGAAAGGCGCTGGCTAACTCCAGGTCAGTGTCCCAGTTGCGCCGCGACGGTTGCGCCGGCTTCGTCCTGCGTCGGCTCTTCACGCATCGCCCGTTTCGTCATGACGTACAACCCAAGCGCCGCAATGAGCGCCGGCACGGCGAGCAGGCCGAAAACGGCCCCGAATTGCCAGCCCATGCTCATCAACGCGGCCCCCACCAGCGCGCCTGCCACGCCACCGATGCGCCCCACGCCGAGCATCCAGGCGACTCCGGTCGCGCGGCCGCGCGTCGGATAGAAGCTTGCAGCAAGTGCGGACATCGACGTCACCGCGCTCGTGACGACCGTCCCGGTCACGAAGATCAGCGCGCCCAGCCAGATCTGATGGCCCACGCCGCGCCCCACCAGCAGCACGAGTGCAGCGACCAGCACATAGGTGAACGCGATCACGCGCCCGCCGTTGAAACGGTCCATCACCCAGCCGACGCAGAGATTGCCCAGCACGCCACCGAGCGGAAAGAGCGAAGTCATCAAGGCAGCGTTCTGACCGGTGAAGCCTGTGTCCCTGAAAAGCGTCGGCAGCCAGTTGGTCAGCAGGTAGTAGATCAGGAGACCCATGAAGTACGCGAGCCACAGCATCAGCGTGCCGAAGCGGTAGCGTGACGACAGCACCAGTCCGGGTGCCGACTGGCCTTTGCGGCTCGCCTGCGACTCGGCCGATACGAAGCGACAGCCGTCGAACCGGCCAAGGGGCGCGATACGCCTGAGTATCCGCGCGATGCGCGCGTCCGCCCCCTGGCGCGCCACCATGAATTGCACCGATTCCGGCAATAGCAGGATCAACAGCACGGTCAGCACGATCGGGCCGACACCGCCCGCCACGAGCACGCCCGGCCAGCCGAAGTGCGGGATCAGCCACGCGGACGCCACGCCGCCGATCGCCAGTCCGCAGGAGAACCCGCAGAACATCGCGTTCACCACGACTGCGCGAATACGCGCCGGCGCATATTCGGACATCAGCGTCACCGCGTTCGGCATCGCCGCGCCCAGCCCGAGCCCGGTGAAAAAGCGCAACACGGTGAGCGATTCGATCGAACTCGCGTGCGCGGCCGCAAAACTCCACGCGCCGAAGAAAAACACCGACAGCACCAGCACGGTCTTGCGACCGACACGATCCGCACAGGGTCCCGCCGCCACCGCGCCGATCCCGAGGCCGACCAGCGCGGCACTCATCACCGGCCCAAGCGACGCCCGCGTGACGCCCCACTCCAGCACCAGCGACGGCGCGATGAACCCTACGGCAGCCGTGTCGAAACCATCGGCGGCGACGACCAGAAAGCAAAGAACCAGAATCGCCCACTGAAACGGCGAGAACCGCTGACTGTCGATGAATGCCTGCACATCCACGCTACGTTCGGCGTTTTTCATCGTGCGCCTCCTGGCATGCCGGGGAACTCATGTCCGGCGCGCGCCGGCCGCGGCTGGGCCGCCCTGCTTACGTCATGCTTCTTCATTGCGCTGTCTCCATGTATCGATATGTTTTCTCTACGGTCGTGCGTGGGCGTGAGTTGGGCCTCACTACGCTGCGCCGTTTGCAACGGATCGCCATGCAAGGCGGCTGTCCGTCGATGTTGTCTGTCTCCTCCACCGGTTTCCGGTTAGCGCAGCATGGCGAGGCTCCTGAACTCGACGCGCCGGATGATGCGGCTTTCCTGCGCGACGATCAGGTGCGCCGACGCCTTCAGGTACGCGGGCCATTCGGGATCGGCGTCGCGCGCGGTGCGTCGCTGGTCGTAGTCTGCGATGCTCTCGTAGCCCCACAGATGCACGACCTGGTTGAGCGCACCGATATCGCTCATATAGAAACCGACAGGCGCACCCAGATAGCGGACCTGGATCGGCATCGCGAGCCGGTCGAATACGTCGATGAATTCCGTCATGCCACGCGGCCGGATCGTGTAGATGCGGTGATCGACAAAAGGTTTGGTGTTGCTCATGTCCCGCTCCTCAAGACGGTTTCAGGCGTGGCGGTATCGGTCAGCCCGGCGATGTGTCGGCCCGTGATGTAGCCGAAAGTCATGATCGGGCCAAGCGTGATGCCCGCGCCCGGGTAGTTGCCTCCCATGACGCTTGCACGATCGTTGCCAACTGCATACAGCCCCGGAATCGCGTGGCCGCCAGCGTTCAGCACCTCGCCGCTGACGTTTGTCGTGATGCCGTCGAACGTGCCGAGGTCGCCCATGACGACCTTGAGCGCGTAGTACGGTCCGGCGCCGATGGGCGCGACGCACGGATTCGGATGACGGTCGTGGTCCGCCAGATAGCGGTTGAACGAAGTCGTCCCGCGCCCGAACTCGGGGTCTTCCCCGCGCACCGCGTCGACGTTGTAGCGCCGCACCGTTTCCGCGAGTGCTGCGCCATCCAGTCCGGCATTACGCGCAAGTTCGGCGAGCGTGTGGCCCTTCGTCAGATAGCCATTGCGCAAGAGCGCACCGAGCGGAACCGGCGCGGGCTTGGCAAAGCCGAGACCGTATTTGCGGATCGTCGCGTGATCGCAGATCAGCCACATCGCTGTCTCGCGTTCGTTCCTGCACGCCTCGATCATCGCGGCACCGACGTCGTGATACGAGTTCGCTTCGTTGGTAAAGCGCCGCCCGCGACGCGTGACGCCGATAATCCCCGGCTTGTAGCGATCGAGCAGATGCGGGAACACGCCGAACGTGCCGTCGCGCATCGGCACACGCGATACCGGCATCCATGCGGCAGGCTGCGGATAGCGGCAGGGCACCTGCCCGCCGACCTGCTCCGCCATGCGCGCGCCGTCGCCAGTATTGCCAGGCGGCACGGGCGATACGTGTTCGCCGCCGCGCTTCACATGCGGCCAGGCGTTCGCAATCCGCTTCACGTCATGCGAAAAGCCGCCGCATGCGAGGACAACAGCCCGCCGGGCAGTGATGCTGAGTTCGCCCTGTGGACCCTGCACGAGCGCGCCAGTCACGCGCTTGCCGGACACGATGAGTGCGCGCGCCGCCGTATTCGTGTGAATGGGAATGTCGAGATCGAGCGCGGACTTCGCGAGCCGCGCCGCGAGCGCATTGCCGCTCGTGATCTGGACGCCGCGCCGGTACAGCGCAAGATCCCTCAGATGGCTCGCCAGACGCTTGCCCACATAGATCGCCGACTTCAGTGAGCGCGTCGCGTTGAAGAAATGCTTGAGGTCGGCGTTCGACGAATTGAACATCATGCCAATGAACGTGATCGTCTTCAGCGGCGGCCGAAGGCGTGCGATGTCCGTGCCCAGATTGCGCGCGTCGTAAGGCGCCGCCACGACCGAGCGTCCGATGTCCACACCGCCGCCCACATCCGGGTGATAGTCCGGATAGAGCGTGGGGACGAAGTTCACTTCGGTTTCCCGCTCGAAGAAATCGAGCATCTGCGGGCCTGTCTCGAGGAAGGCGTCGACTGCGGCAGCGTCGAAGAAGCTACCCGTTTCGTTACGCAGATAGGTTCGGGCCGCCTCCCTCGTGTCCGCTACGCGATTGCTTCTGGCGTGGCGGTTGCCGGGGATCCACAGGACGCCGCCGGAGTAGGCAGTGGTTCCGCCGAAGTACGCCTCTTTCTCGATGACGATCACATCGAGTCCCTGCTTGCGTGCAGTAATGGCCGTTGAAAGGCCGCCTGCACCCGAACCGATCACGAGCACGTCGCACGTGAGTCCGGCCGGTTGCGTTGCGGTGGTCATGTTTTGTCTCCTTTGAATTGATGGTGCGTAAGCGCATCGTCTGCGCGCTGCGGGTACGCCTGCCGCAGGTTCGCCTGCCGCAGGTACGCCTGCCGCAGGTACGCCTGCCGCTCTACCGTGCAGCGCCTGGGGCTTCGAAGCCGGGACGCGGCACGAGATCCATCAACATGCTGTCGAGTCCGCCATCGACGACGATTTCAGCGCCGTTCACGTAGCCCGCGCGTTCGCTGGCCAGAAACGCGACGACTTCTGCGATATCGGTAGGGCGACCGATGCGCCGGCTCGCCGTCATCGCGCTGCGGCGACTTTCGACATCGCCTTGCGCATAGAACGTCTCCGATAACGGCGTGCGGATCATGCCTGGACAAACGGTGTTGCTGCGCACGCCGCGCGGGCCCCATTCGGCAGCGATCTGCCGCGACAGCATCGCTACGGCGGCCTTACCCGGGCTGTAGGCGCCGCTCCAGGTTTGCGGGTGGTGCGCGGCGATAGATGCGACGTGGACGATGCTGCCCGCGCGCTTTGCCAGCATGCCGCGCCCGAACGCCTGCGAGCACAGCATGTAGCCGGTCAGATTCACCTGCAGCGTGGCGTTCCATGCATCGAGCCCGATGTCCTCGATGCCGCCAGGACGCAGCAGGCCCGCGTTGTTGACCAGCACGTCGGCGGCTCCATAAGCCTCTCCGACGGCTTCCGCAGTCGCGCGTACGCTCTCTGGATCGCCGATGTCACAACCGAATACGCGCGCTTCGATGCCGTTCTCGCGCAGCGTTCCTGCAAGCGTGTGGCACTTTTCTTCATCGCGGTCGAGCAACGCGAGACGCGCGCCCGCGTCGCCCAGCAATTGCGCGATTGCACTACCGATACCGCCGGCCGCGCCGGTCACCACGCAGACGTTGCCTTCGAGCGCCAGCCAGTGGCCTGCCTTGCCAGTAGAATTATTTTCGTTAGTCATCCGAATCTCCGTGTGTTTCATGAACCACTCGTGGCCGTCGATACCCTCTCCGACGACCGCTTCAATGGCTCATTTCATGGAAAAAAGTATAGCTACGCGGGCTTGTGCAAAATTGGACAAAGGCAGCACATCGCAGGACAATTCGTACATAGGAGACAAAACCGCATGAGGAAAATCCCTAACTACGATCTGTACGGAGAGTCGGCGCGTCCGCCCTGGTATGACGCGTTCAATTTCGAGTGGATCGCCGAGCGCAGCCGCCCGAACGACTGGCATATCGCGGCCCACCGGCATGACGCGCTATTGCAGATTCTGTACATCCGCAGCGGCAGCGGGCATGTCGTCATCGAAAGCGAAAAACGGGCTTTAGAGCCGCCCTGCGTCGTGCTGCTGCCTGCGCAAACCGTGCATGGATTCGTGTTTTCACCTGATGTCGACGGACTGGTGATTACCGCGGCCCAGCGGGCACTCGAATCGATATCGAAGGTGGTGTCGCCGGGTCTGCTGCCGGTTCTGCAACGAGCAGCGATGGTCCCCGTCAGAACGTCGGCCGGCGACGATACGCTGATGCCGCTTTTCAGATTGCTGGAGCAGGAATTCCGCGGCAATGCGCGCGGCCATATCGCTGCGGGGATGTCGCTGCTGATTGCACTTTTCGTGCAAATCGCGAGACTGGACGACGCGGTTTCCGCGCCCTCTTCCGCTGCGGTCGCGGACCGGCGCGGCGGTCAGATCAAACGGCTGCGTGAACTCGTCGGGACGCACTTCCGGGAACACCGGCCGATCGAGTTTTACGCGGAGAAACTCGGCGTGACGGCCACGCAGCTCGGCCGCATCTGCCGGAGCGAACTCGGCCACTCGCCGATGTCGCTGGTCAACGACCATCTGATCAGAGAGGCGCAGCGCGATCTGGTCTACTCCGGCATGACCATCAAACAGATTGCGCACGCGCTTGGTTTTGAGGATGCGGCTTACTTCAGCCGTTATTTTCGCAAGCAGACGGGCGTCACGCCGACCGAGTTTCAGGCCACGGCGCACGAGGATCTGTCGCCAGGCTAACCGTTTGTGCACGGCACTGCGCCTCTCACGCACGCCTCGCGTGCCGCTTGAACCACTGACTCACACCGCTGCGACGCCGACGTAGTTTTCCGCCATCGCCGTCGCCGCGGCGCGCGATGTCGTGACGTGCTCCAGTTCGGCGACCTGAAGCTTCTGCTCGAAAGGCGAAGCGTCGTCGAGCCGGTGCATCATGCGCGTCATCCAGTACGAGAAATGCTCGGCGCGCCAGATACGCTTCAGCGCGGTTTCGCTATAGCTGTCGAGCAGATCGCTGCGATTCTCGACGTAGAACGTGCGCAATGCCTCCGTCAACACCCGCACGTCGGCGACGGCCAGATTCAGGCCTTTGGCGCCGGTCGGCGGCACGATGTGTGCGGCGTCACCTGCGAGGAACAGCCGTCCATGCTGCATCTTCGTCGACACGAAGCTGCGCATGCCAACAATGTTCTTCTGAAAGATCGTGCCTTCCACGACCTGCTGGCCGTCCGCCGAATCGACACGCGCATGCATCTCGGCCCAGATCCGGTCATCCGACCAGTTATCGACTGAATCCTTCGGGTCGCACTGAAAGTACATGCGCTGGACGTTCGGCGAGCGCGTGCTGACCAGCGCAAAACCGCGTTCGTGCCGCGCGTAGATCAATTCGTCCGACGATGGCGGCCCTTCGCAAAGAATGCCGAACCAGCCGAACGGATAGACGCGTTCATAGTCGTCGCGCAAAGCCTGCGGAATCGCGGCACGCGACACGCCCTGCGAGCCGTCACAACCCATCACGAAGTCGCATTGCAGTTCGCACGCTTCGCCTTCATGCCGATAGCGGATCGAGGGCGCATCGGTATCGATGCCATGCAGCGACGTGTCGGATACGCCGAACACCAGCGCCCCGCCGGCAGCGACGCGGGCGGCAACCAGATCCTTGATCACTTCATGCTGCGCATAGACCGTGATCGCGTGGCCGGTGAGCCCGGTCAGGTCGATGCGGCGCCGCTTGCCTTCGAACGCCAGTTCGAAGCCATGGTGCAGCGCACCTTCCGCCTGCATCCTGGCGCCCACGCCGGATTCGGTGAGCAGGTCCATCGTGCCCTGTTCAAGCACGCCGGCGCGAATGGTGGATTCGATTTGCTCGCGGCTACGGGATTCGAGTACGACCGACTCGATGCCGCGCAGATGAAGAAGATGGGAAAGAAGGAGGCCTGCCGGCCCGGCACCGATGATGCCAACCTGAGTGCGCATGAGTTGTCTCCTGAATGCGGCGATTGATTTGTGCGCCAGTGTGCCGACCCTCTGGCGTATCGCGCAATCCGATATCATGCATAAGCACTATCTGGATTTGAGATAAAGGTATTCGCCGGGTGGGGACCGGGTTTTGAACGCTCACGCTTATGAAGCGGGTCGGCACACGCAAACGGACTCTTTTTTCCCGGTATGGATCGCGCTGAACGGTACCGTGTGCCTTGTCCCGTGACATCGCGTTCGTCGCAGGCTCGCGCGTTCGAAATGGCATCGTCCACATTCCGTCGCAGCATTTAGAATCGGGCTACCCGTCCCTGACCAATGGCGTTTGGCCGGGTCGAAGCTGACCTCATCTGGAGAGTAACCTCATGCGACAAGCGATCCGTCACATGACTGTGGAAGCGCCCGGACGCGGGCTCGTGGAAATCACCTCGAATGTGCGCCGATTCGTGAGCGAACAGTTGATGCAGACCGGGCTCCTGACACTCTTCTGCCGGCACACGTCTGCGTCGCTGCTGATTCAGGAGAACGCCGACCCGTCCGTGCGGCGCGACCTGGAAGCGTATTTTGCGACGCTTGCGCCAGAAGATCCCGAGCGTTACGAGCACGACACCGAAGGCGCCGACGATATGCCCGCTCACCTTCGTACTGCGCTCACGCAGGTGCAACTCTCAGTGCCGGTCGAACGCGGGCAAATGGTGCTCGGCACCTGGCAGGGCATCTACCTGTTCGAACACCGGCGTAGGACGCAGCGGCGCGATGTTGTCCTGCACCTGATCGGAGAGTGAAGCCAGGTCCGCATGAGTTGTGCCGCATCGATGTGCCGGAGTTCGCGATACGTCCTTGTGGTCATCCCCACTGAAGCTGGCAGAGAGTTTCCTGCTCAACTAAGCTTATCGATACCGCTTTGTACCGTTGAAAAAGGGGGCAGACGTGATGAGCAACCCAGCCGAACTTCAGGCCACCGTCGAGGCCATGACTCAACCCGGCAAAGGTCTTCTCGCCGCCGACGAAAGCGGTCCGACGATCGCCAGGCGTTTCGAGGCGATCGGCATTGAATCCAGCGAGGAGAACCGGCGCGCGTGGCGCAGCCTGCTGCTCTCCACACCGCGACTCGGTGAATTCATCTGCGGCGTGATTCTCTATGAGGAAACCCTGGGCCAACGCTCGAACGACGGAGAGGCATTGCCCGCACTGGCCGCCCGGCAGCATATCGTCCCGGGCATCAAGGTGGACCTGGGGAAGATCGCGCTCGCCCACGCACCCGGCGATGAAATCACGGAGGGTCTCGACGGCCTGGCGAAACGCCTCGATGGGTACCGCCGGCAAGGCACCCGCTTTGCCAAGTGGCGCGCGGTCTACCACATCTCCGACCGATTGCCGGGACGGCTCGCGATCAAAGCCAATGCCGACGCTCTCGCCCGCTACGCCGCGATCTGCCAGGAAGCGGGCGTGGTGCCGATCGTCGAGCCCGAAGTGCTGATGGACGGCGACCACACGATCGAACGTTGCGCGGAAGTCACCGAGTCCGTCCTGCATGAAGTTTTTCACGCATTGCGTCGCCACGCTGTGATTCTCGAACACATGCTGCTCAAACCCAGCATGGTGCTCGCTGGAGCACAGCACGCGCAGCACGCGCCCGCCGATGAAATCGCCCTGCAGACCGTCCGCACGCTCAAGCGCACCGTGCCGGCGGCGGTTCCCGGCATTGTCTTTCTGTCCGGCGGACAGACGCCCGAAGAGGCAACCGCCAATCTCGACGCAATGAACCGGATCGGCCCTCTGCCCTGGCGACTCAGCTTCTCTTACGGCCGGGCCTTGCAGGAGCCGCCGCTCGCCGCATGGAAAGGACTCGCAGCCAATGTGGAGGCCGCGCAGAAAGCATTGCTCAAACGCGCGCAACTGAACAGCGCCGCCTGCTTCGGACTGTACGATCCGGCTCTGGAGCAAGGCGCCTGAAAGAACGCCGCCATCCGGATTCAGCCGGCGGCATCGCCGATACCCGCCCGCAGCCTTTGCGCCGCCGGCCCCAACGCCGCGGCAATGTGCGGGTCGAACGTCCAGTGCCCGGCCGCATCGACGATCTGTAGCTCGGCGCGCGGCCACGCGTCGGCCAGCGCTTTCGCCTGATCGGCAGGACACACCATGTCGAAGCGGCCGTGAACGATATGGCAGGGCAATCGCGCAAAACGCTCCACACATGCCAGCAGCGGCGGCGGAGGCAATTCGTCGGCCATATAGTGCCGTTCGAGCAATGCCATTGCGATTGCGGCCCGCGACGACTCTTCCTCGCTGCGCGCCTCGGTCTCCGGCCCGGGCGCGTCATGACTGACGCGCGATAGCGTCGCTTCGTAATCGCGCCATGCGCGTGCCAGCGCCGTGCTGGCCGCGTCGAAGCGGGCGAGCGGCGCCGCAGTCATGTCCAGCAATTCGTCCGCGTTCGATGGCCGCCGGCCCGCTGCGCGTTCGATGGCGTCGAGAAACGTGTTGTGCACGTCGGGATAAACGCGCCGGACGTCCCACAGGAACCAGTCGGTGTCTTCGCTGCGGGCGAGATAAACGCCGCGCAGCAAAAAACCCAGACAGCGCGACGGATGTGCTGCGCCGTAAGCAAGCGCGAGCGTCGTGCCCCACGATCCGCCAAAGACCGCCCAGCGCTCGATACCGAGCCGCTCGCGCAACTTCTCGATGTCACCGACGAGGTCCGCCAACCCGTTGTTGCGTAGTTCGCCAAACGGCGTCGAGCGGCCGCATCCGCGCTGATCGAAGAATACGATGTGCCACTGCCGGGCATCCAGAAAATCTGCCCATTGCAAGTTCATCGCGCCGCCCGGACCGCCGTGCAGAACGACGATCGCCGGCGCGTCCGGGTTGCCCTGGCTGCGCCAGTAGATCGAGTGCCCGGCGCCGACGTCTAGCATGCCGTCGCGAAAGTCGTCGTGAGTATCCATCAGGACTTCGCCTCCTGTTCCGGTAAGCAGGCTGTCGCAGCGAGAATAGTGCAATGTCACCTTTCGCGCTTGCTGTGATAGTGCCGATGCGCCTTCGCACGATTCCCGCACGACGACATCGAGCACCATCTTCGATTCGCGCTCTTGCTGTCGTCGATAAAGAGCCATCGGCAGCGGTCGTTGGCGCAGCATTTCAGTCTGGCGAGCCGCGGACCGCCCAGCAGGTCCGCCGCCGACCACAGCACCGGACTCAGCAGGCGTTCGATGTCGACATGCCCGTGCCCGATCGCCCACATGAATCTGCCGTCCGCCATCACCAGCTCGGAGCGGCTCGCGGCGCGTGCGAAAGACGCTTTCAACGCAGCCACGTCCCGCGGCCCCACACCGCCTCCTTTCGCGCTGACCAGTAGCAAGCGGTACAGCGTTTCGCGAAGCGCGCATGCCGACGAAAATGCGTTGCCCGCCGCGCTTTTGTCGCTGGCATATGCCTGCCGGAACGCGCTCACCATCTCCAGCGGGATCGTGCCAGATTGCTCGCACCAGGCGAGCACATCGTCGAGTGTATTGAAGCTTTCCGTGGGCTCATCTTCGCCGCGCCAGTAGCGTGTGTTTGCAAAATCAAGACTGAGCGTTTCCGAAGGCCCCGCAACCAGAAAGCTTTTATCTGTTTTTTGAGCAGTAACCATGCTTCATTCTACCTAACCGTCATGACGGTTGACAGAGCGCCGAAGTGCGTCCTAATCTAACTGCCATAATAGTTAGGTTTGCGTGACTCCGACAACTTTGACTGGAGACGTCATCGTGATCGACCATCTTTCCATCGGCGTCGCCGATCTGCCGAAAACACGTGCGTTCTACGATGCCGCGCTGGGCGCGCTCGGCTACAAACGTCTCAGTGACGCAGACGACGCCATCGCGTACGGCCCCGATACGCCCGTCCTCTGGCTGGCCATGGCACCTCATCCCGTCGCACCGGATCCGGAATCCGGCCTGCATCTGTGCTTCAAGGCAAACGATCGCGCCTCTGTCGACGCGTTCCATCGCGCAGCCCTCGGCGCTGGCGGGGCCGACAATGGGCCACCCGGGCCGCGGCCGGCTTACGGGCCGACTTACTACGCCGCATACGTGACCGATCCGGACGGATACCGGATCGAAGCCGTCTGCTACGCGTGACGCCTCGGGCCAGCCTTGTAAAATTCCGGTCCTTGCGGGACACTTGCCAGCTTCTCTTTCCGGTGCGGATCAGGCTGGGTCCGCGCGGCCGAACAGGCTCGCCAGGACTCGCGTCCGCAAAGTGGCGTCATTCATTTCACCGTGGAGCACGCATGGCTGGTGTTGGTCTTTTTCTCACGGCTGCGGGCGTTGGTCTCGCGGTTGCCGCTCCTGTCGGCCCCATGGGCATGCTGTGCATCCGGCGCACGCTGGCCGAGGGACCGCGCGCCGGGCTCGCAATCGGCTTCGGCATTGCCAGCGGCGACGCGCTCTATGGACTCGTCGCAGCGTTGGGCATGGTCAGCGTGTCGCAGTTCATGCTCGCGCACGACAGGCCGCTGCATCTCGTAGCCGGCCTCTTCCTGCTGTATCTCGGCGTTCGCACGTTCGTGCAGAAGCCGGCGACCGACGCGGCGACCAATGGCGCCGCAACCGGCACGGTGCGGACCTACGCAAGCGCACTGCTGCTCACGCTGACGAACCCGCAGACCGTCATCATGTTCGCCGCGCTGTTCGCAACGCTTGCGCCGCGCGGGGCCTTTTCGACGAGCATCGCACTGACCACGGTATCCGGCGTCTTCAGCGGCTCGATCGCGTGGTGGTGCTTTCTGGTCACGGTGGTATCGGGCGCCCGCCATGCACTTGGCGCGAAGATTCGCCATCTGATCGACCGTGTCGCCGGCCTCGCGCTGGCGGCATTCGGCGTGGCTGAAATCCGGCGCGCGATCTGAACGGCGCACGCCCCTGCCGGGGCGCCGCCTCCCTGGCGCCCGTCCCAGCTTCAGTTCAAGGCAGCGCCGGATTGAACGAAAACTGCTCGATATTTGGACCTTTGGTGACAACGGCCGTACTCTCCGGGATTTCCTCCCAGGCACCCGGCAGGTCAACGAGCGGCTCCGACAGTACAAGGTAAGCATCGTCGCCGACGGCCTTCATGCGCGCGTCTTCCGGATACAACTCGCGTAGATGTCGAATCGACGTGCTATGAAACAGCGAGCGCGACTGCGACTCGCTCGAATAACGCGCGGCCACGATCTGCTCGCCGTCCGTCGCGCACACGGTCATGTTCAGCGGATCTTTCACGCCCCGTCGCCGGGCCGTCTCTTCGATCATGCCGGCCATTCGTTCGAGCGCCAGCACCGGTGCGATTTCGAGGCCAAAGGTCAACGCCAGAAAGAACATCACTTCCGAATCGGTCGAACCTTCGATCGACGGAAACAGATCAGGATCGATCGCCAGCATCAGGTCACGTCGGACGCTCGGGTAATGACGGATCAGCCCGTTATGCATGAAGAGCCAGCGCCCGTAGCGAAACGGATGGCAGTTGGTTTCCTGCGCGGGCGTATCCGTTGCGGCGCGAATGTGCGCGACGAAGAGCGGCGCCTTGATCGCACGCGCGGCTTCGCGCAGATTGCGGTCGCTCCACGCGGGCTGGATGCACCGGTAGCGAAACGGAATATCCGTAGGATGGCCGTACCAGCCCACGCCGAAGCCATCGCCGTTGGTCGTCGTGTGGCCCATGCGTGAATGCAGGCTCTGGTCGATCAGCGAATGATCGGCGCGAAACAGCACTGCTTCGAGTTGGATGGGGTTTCCTGTGTAAGCCAGCCAGCGACACATGATCCGTCTCCTCTGATACGCCTGCGCGACGGGCTTTACCTCACCGTAGCTGGGCAATCGGCGTCAGAAACTCCTGAAGGCCCGTCAGCATGATCTGCACGCCGATGCAGAGCAGCAGGAACGACGATACACGCATGGCGACCTTTGTGCCATCGACCCCAAGATAACGCGCGAAGTGCGATGCGCGGCTGTAGACAAGGTAGACCACGACGGCGATCAGCACTGAAATGGCGATCGATGCAATGGACGACACGACGAAGTCCGAGAGCTTGCGCGTGCGGTTTGCATTCAACGCGATCGCCGTCGCGATCGAGCCTGGACCCGTCGTCAGCGGCACGGTGAGCGGGAAAAACGCCTTCGACATCGCGTTATCCGCATCGACGTTTCTCACCGCCGTTGCATTGGGCCGGACCTCTGGCGCGTTCAGCATCTGCCAGCCGGCGACCGCGACCGCAAGCCCGCCGCCGATGCGCAGTGCCTGAATCGAGATGCCGAAGAAATGAAGTACCGGGGTGCCCAGAAAAAACGCGACCAGCAGCACGATGCAGGCGTTGATGGCGACTTTCTTCGCCAGTGCGGCCCGTTCTTCATAGGTCAGCGTGTCGGTCCGGTCCAGGAAAACGAACGCGATGCCAAACGGGTTGATGATGGCGAGCAATCCCGTGAAGCCGAACAGGATGTCGGAGATCAGGCTCTGTACCATGTGTGCGATCCGCGTATGGCGACTGGCTCGCACCGCCCTCGTGGAAGCGGATCGAGCAGCCGGTTGTTGTACGACAGGAGGGCATCGATACACCAATCGACACGACATCCCGCTTACTTTTCACCCGCGCCGCGCCGCCTTCGTTTGACGCAATGCAGAATGTCAGGCAGCGACCTGAAATGTATCATCGGGCGACCGTAGCAGGAACGGTTGCAGCATCGATGCCCTCACTCTGTCACGAAGTCTTTGGCGACATCCCCGGCAACCTGTGTACGCAAAACAGACAGCAAGGCCAGATTACCGCGGATCGCCGGACCCTTTCGATTCGCCTTCAGTATTTTTGATCGCCTTTACGGACGGGATGTATCAGGCATAAAGTCGCCGCGATAGCACGCGTTCATCACGGCGTCGCTCTCCGGAAAAGAACCACGAGACGTACCAACCGCATTCGAGGAGTCGTCCATGCCTTTGCGTTTGCTGGCTGCCTTACCCTTCATTGGTATCCTGCTTGGTGTTCCCTTCGTCAACCGCGTCGAGCCGCTCGTGCTCGGCATGCCGCTCGTCCTCGCCTGGATTGTGATGTGGGTCGTGCTCGGCGCTGCGATCATGGCGATCATTTATGCCTTCGACCCAGCCAACCGCGAACCCGTCGACGAAGCCGAGGTGCACTCATGAGCAGCGCACTCATCCTGATTGCGGCCGTGACGGCGTTCGCACTGTTCCTTGGCGTGCGTGCCCGGCGCGGGCACGACATGAACCTCGAGCAATGGACCGTCGGCGGCCGCAGCTTCGGCACTGCGTTCGTGTTCCTGCTGATGGCGGGCGAAATCTACACGACGTTCACGTTTCTCGGCGGCAGCGGTTTCGCTTACGGCAAAGGTGCGCCGGTCTATTACATTCTGGCCTACGGGACGCTCGCGTACATCCTGTCGTACTGGATGCTGCCGCCGATCTGGCGCTACGCCAAGGCGCAACGGCTTGTTTCCCAGTCGCACTTCTTCTCCCGCAAATACGATAGTCCCGCGCTGGGCGTGCTGGTCGCGCTCGTCGGTGTCGCCGCGCTGATCCCGTATCTCGTGCTGCAACTGAAGGGGCTCGGCATCATCGTCGCGACTGCTTCGTATGGCGTGATTTCGTCGACCGCGGCGATCTGGATCGGGGCGGCTGTCGTCACTGCGTACGTGATGGTTTCAGGCGTGCGCGGATCGGCCTGGAACTCGGTGGTCAAGGATGTGCTGATTCTTGCGATCGTGCTGTTCCTCGGCATCTATCTGCCGATTCATCACTACGGCGGCCTGAGCGACATGTTCCGCGCCATCGACGCCGCCCGTCCCGGCTTCCTGACCTTCCCGGCCAAGGGTTCGAGCGTCTCGTGGTTCCAGTCGACGGTGCTCCTGACCGCGCTCGGCTTCTTCATGTGGCCGCACACGTTCGGCTCGATCTTCACGGCACGCGACGAGCGGATCTTCCGGCGCAACGCGATGGTGCTGCCGCTTTATCAGTTGATCCTGCTGTTTGTGTTTTTCGTCGGTTTTGCGGCAACGCTCAGGGTGCCGGGTCTGAAAGGCGGCGATATCGACCTGTCGCTGTTCCGCCTGTCCATCCTGACGTTCGACCCGTGGCTCGTCGGCGTGATCGGCGCGGCGGGCGTGCTTACGGCGCTCGTGCCGGGCTCGATGATTCTCACGAGCGCTTCCACGCTTCTGGCGAATGACGTCTACCGCGGCGCGTTGCAGAAGAAGGCCTCCGACGCCACGGTGGGCAGGCTCGCGCGTCTGCTGGTTCCGGTGGTCGCACTGGTTGCGGTCACCTTCACGCTCAACGGAGGGGAGACGATCGTCGCGCTGCTGCTGATGGGATACAGCTTTGTCACGCAACTGTTCCCTGCCCTGCTGTGCAGTCTCTTCAAGCGCAACCGGGCGACGAAACAGGGTGCGTTCTGCGGGATTCTGGCGGGTGTGGCGGTTGTCGCCTTGACAAGCACGATGCACCTGAGCGTGGGGCAACTGTTCCCGTTCCTGTCCGATGGCTTCAAGGACGTGAACATCGGGTTTCTGGCGCTTGCTGTGAACGTGATCGTGTTCATTGCCGTCAGCGCCGTAACCCAGCCGCGAGCGGCAGCAAAAGCTTCACACGCCCATCTGCACTAGGCCTTCCCGCAAGTATCGTTCGTCGCGGCTTCCCTGCTTTCGCTTGAAGCGGATCAGGGCGCCGCAACGGATCGACCCACGCGGACCAACGCCGCCATTCCGTCAGACAGCCTGTCGATGAGTCTTCGCATACAGTGAGGAATCGCTGAACGCATCGGCGTCCAGCACTCTCCCGACGAGTATCAGCGCCGTGCGCTCGATCTGCGTGCCCCGCACCTTTTCACAGATGTCGGCCAAGGTCCCGCTCACGCGTTCCTCGTCGGGCCAACTCGCCCGATAGACGACCGCAACGGGACAATCCGCGCCGTAGTGCGGGAGCAGTTCATCGACGATTCTGGCCAGATGTCTTACGCCCAGATGAATTGCCATCGTGGCGCGATGCCGCGCGAGGTCGCCGAGCGACTCGCCTTCCGGCATCGTCGTCTTGCTCGCGTAGCGCGTCAGGATCAGTGTCTGCGAGACGTCCGGCAACGTCAGTTCGCATCCGAGCGAGGCCGCGCACGCAGCCGTCGCCGTCACGCCCGGCACGATTTCGTATGGAATGTTCAATTCCTTCAGCCGGCGAATCTGCTCGCCGATTGCGCCGTACAGCGAGGGATCGCCCGAATGCACGCGCGCGACGTCCTGTCCTTTCTCATGCGCCTCTTCGAGCAGTGCGACGATTTCGTCGAGATTCAGTTCAGCCGTATTCACGACGCGCTCCGCGCTATTGCCTTCGAGCACGGCTTCAGGAACCAGCGACCCGGCATACAGGATGACCGGGCAACTGCGCACAAGTCGCTGCCCCTTGACCGTGATCAGTTCAGGATCGCCCGGCCCTGCGCCGATGAAAAATACCGTCATGTACGACTCCGTGATTCGATCCGCGTGAATTGCATGATGATCTGCACGCGTTTTGAGTGTGTTCAGTGCTTTAGGGAAGCTCAATTCGCAACGCGCCGAGCAGATCAGCCGGGCCGTCGAACTCGCGATCCACCGCCGCCAGTGTCGGACGACGCAGCATCACGACCGGCAAACCGAGCGCGCGCGCCACCTCCAGTTTGGCTTCGGTCGCCTTGCCGCCGCTGTTCTTGCTGACCACCACGTCGATCCGATGCTCGTCGAAGAGCCTGCGTTCGCCATCGACGGTAAACGGCCCGCGGGCATCCATCACGCGGACGCGTGCGGTACCCGCATGCGCGTCGAGACAGCGCACGATCCAGAACTGATGGACGGGCACCTCGTCGAGATGAGCAAGCGCCTCGCGCCCGAGCGTGAAAAGCGGTCGATGGAACGAAGCAAGTGCGGCGACAATGCCAGCCCAGTCGTCGACCACGCGCCAGTCGTCGTCCGCCTGCGGCTGCCAGGGTGAGCGCCGCATGCCCCAGCACGGAATGCCAGCCGCCGCGCACGCAGCCGCGGCATTGGCACTGATCTGCGCGGCATACGGATGGGTTGCATCGACCAGCAGTCCGATGCCCTCCGCCCGCAGGTAATCAGCCAGCCCCTCGCGTCCGCCAAAGCCACCGACACGCACCGTGCAAGCCAGATCCGCCGGCACCTTGCCGAGACCGGCAAGACTATAGACGTGTTTGGGACCGAGTTGCCGTGCGATCTGCAGCGCATCGCCGGTGCCGCCGAGCAACAGGATGCGTGTCATTGCGCGACGCCCGTGATGTTGCCCTGCCGGTCGATGGTGAACATCTCGACCTTCACGCTCGCCGGCACGATATCTCGTGCCACCCGCAACGCGTGGCCGCACACGATATCGCCGAGCGGGATGCCCGCAGCGCGCGCGATCGCCATCGCCTGCTGGCTGGTGTTCGACGCACGGATCGCGTCCTGCAACGAGTCGTGCGCGCCGTGCTCCGCAGCCCACGCCGCGAGTTGAGCGAGATCGATACTCGAGTTGCGGCTATGCAGATCGAGATGCCCCGCGGCGAGCTTGCTGAGCTTGCCGAAACCTCCGCACACGCTCAGGCGCTCGACGGGCGCGCGACGCACATGCTTGAGCACAGCGCCGACAAAATCGCCCATCTCGATCAGGGCGATATCGGGCAACTGGTAATGCTTGCGCATCGCCTCTTCGCTTGCATTTCCTGTGCACGCGGCGATATGCATGTAGCCGTTGGCCCGCGCGACATCGATGCCCTGATGAATCGACGCGATATACGCCGAGCACGAAAACGGCCGGACGATGCCCGTCGTCCCCAGAATCGACAGCCCGCCGACGATGCCAAGCCTCGGGTTCATTGTCTTCAGCGCGAGCGCCTCGCCGCCTTCGACGCCGACCGTCACTTCGAATCCGCCCGCATAGCCCTGTTCGGTGGCAAGCTCGGTGAGGTGCGTCGTCATCATCTGACGCGGCACGGGGTTGATCGCGGGTTCGCCGACGGCCAGCGTCAGCCCGGCGCGCGTGACCGTGCCGACGCCGGGGCCCGCATGAAAACTCACGCCTGGCTCCGCGCGCAGGCGCACGCGGGCGAACACCACGGCGCCATGCGTGACGTCGGGATCGTCGCCTGCGTCCTTGATCGTGCCCGCTTCCGCGCCGTCGCCGGTCAGGCGGCAAAACACGAGCGGCATCGGCACATGCTGGCCCTTCGGCAGGACGATTTCGGCCACGTCGCTTGCGACGCCTGTCAGCAGCAGCCGCGCAGCGGCGAGCGACGTCGCCGTCGCGCAGCTGCCGGTCGTATAGCCGCTGCGCAGTGGCGCGGGCTGTTCGGGGGTTTCGTCACGCATCACGGCTTGCGGGATTCGAGCAGGGTAATCGGCAACGCCTGGCGCCATGTATCGAAGCCGCCGAGTGGTTGCGCCTGCGCAAGCGCGATGCGCGTCAACGTGCCGCCATGGCTGTCGCGCCACGCAACCAGCGCCGCTTCGCCCTGCAACGTCACGGCATTGGCGACCAGCCGGCCGCCGCTTTTCAGCCGCTCCCAGCATGTGTCGAGCACGCCGGGTACCGTCACGCCGCCACCGATAAAGATCGCATCGGGCGCAGCGAGCCCGTCGAGCGCGTCGGGCGCCCGGCCAGCGACGATCTGCAACGCCGGCACCCCCAGCGCATCGCGATTGTGTTCGATAAAGCGCTGACGTTCGGGATGGGCCTCGATGGCAAGCGCCCGGCAGGATGGATGCGCGCGCATCCATTCGATGCCGATGGAGCCGCAACCCGCGCCCACGTCCCACAGCAACTCGTTTGGGCTCGGCGCAAGACGCGCGAGCGTGATCGCGCGGATGTCGCGCTTGGTCAGCTGGCCGTCGTGCATCCAGGCATCGTCGGGAAGCCCGCTGGTCAGCGGCAGCACGCGGGCATCGTCCGCCGCACGGCATTCGATGGCGATCAGGTTCAATGCGGCGATACTGTCGGCGCTCCACGCCTCGGCGCGACCGTCGATGCGCCGCTCCGCCGCGCCGCCCAGATGCTCCAGCACGATCATCCGGCTGGGGCCGAAGCCGCGTGCGCTGAGTTGCGCCGCGATCGCAGCGGGCGTGCCGCCGTCGCTGCTCAGGACGAAAAGGCGCGTCCCGTCGTGCAGATGCGTATTCACGCTCGCCAGCGGCCGGCCGACCAGCGACACCGTCGCGACGTCCTGCAACGGCCAGCCAAGACGCGCGGCCGCAAGCGACAACGACGACGGCGCGGGCAGCACACGCAGCTCGTCGGCGGGCAACTGGCGCGCGAGCGTCGCGCCGACGCCAAACAGCATCGGGTCGCCGCTTGCCAGCACGCAGATCGAGCCGGCCGCGTGACGATGCGCCAGCACGGACGCCACGTCGAACGGCCGCGGCCAGGGCTCGCGCCGGGCGCGCAGACGCGCGGGCAGCATCGCAAGATGGCGCTCGCCGCCGTAGACCACGGACGCATCGAGCAGTGCGCGTCGCGCCGTCCGTCCCAGACCGGCAAAACCGTCATCGCCCATCCCCACCACGGTCAGCCATGCCGGCATGCATCCCTCTCCATTCTGAATCCCGATATCTCTGCTGCGGCGCGCCAACCAAGGCCGCAGCGTACTTGCATTGTTCGAAAAAAGGCATAATACAGCGTTCGCCGGTGCCCTTCGGGGCCGAAGAGGGAACACAGTGCCACTGTGGCTGCCCCCGCAACTGTATGCAGCGAGTCCGCACTTTACCCGCGCCACTGGTTCGACCGGGAAGGCCGGTGCAGACGACGACCTGCCAGCCAGGAGACCTGCCGGCGAGACTGTTCGTGCCAGCCAACATCGGGCGGGGTGTACCGATGCCGCAGCATTGCCCCTTTCGCGGGTTGCTCGGGCCGTCGCGCGACGCTAACCCGGTGCCCCCTTGAATCACACTTCGTCTCCCGCCGTATTGCCCGCTACGCTGCGCCCCTCGGCCTGTCCCGGCCTGTTGCGCATCGTGCCGGCGCGCGACGGCGGTATCTGCAGGATCAAACTGCCGTGCGGAGAACTGCGTGCGCCAGAGGCACTCGCGATCGCGGACGCCGCGCGGCAACACGCATCCGGGGTGATCGAGGCGACCAATCGCTCGAACCTGCAGATACGCGGCGTACGGGCAGGCCACGAAACGGCGCTGATCGAACACCTGCTGGAAGCGGGGCTCGGGCCGCGCGGCGGCGCAGAGGCCATGGATAGCATGAGCGCCAGCGCCCGCGACGACATCCGCAACCTGATGACAAGCCCGCTCGCGGGACGAGACCCCCACGCGTTGATCGACACGACGCCGCTTGCGGCGCACATTCTCGCGCTGCTGCAAGGCACGCCGCGTTTCGCCGCGCTGTCCCCAAAATTTGCACTGCTGCTCGACGGCGGCGAGCGGCTCGCGATGCTCGATCATCCCCACGATATCTGGCTTGCCGCGATGCCCGATGGCGCTCGCGTGCGCTTCGCATTCGGTCTGGCGGGCTGCCCGCCTGTTGCCGGAAGTGACGCCGCACCTCCTCCAGCGCTTGCCGCGGTCGAGCCATCCGAAGTGCCAGAGCTTGTCTGCGCGCTGCTGGACACGTTCCTGGAGCTGGCTTCCCCCGACGACACCCGCATGCGCAACCTGCTCGCGACACATTCTTCGGACACCATTCTGGAACGCGTGAAGCGGCGAGTCAATTTCACCCTGTTGCGCGAGCAATCCGTAGAGACGTGGCATCGCGCTCCTGCTGACGCGTCATTTCGACTCGGCGCACATCAGCAAATTGCAAACGGTTTGTGGCATGTGGGCGGACAGCCGCCGCTGGGGCGTCTGGACTCGTCGATGCTCCATGGCCTTGCTGGGCTTGCTTCCGAAGCCGGCAATGGAACACTTCGCATGACGCCCTGGCAAGGTGTGCTGTTACCGGACATCGAGCCTCATGCCGTGCCGGGCGCGCTTGAACGACTCGCGTCATTAGGACTCGCCTGCGAACCAGCCGATCCGCTCACACGCGTCATCGCCTGTGCCGGTTCGACCGGCTGCGCGAAGGGCAACGCCGACACAAAAGCCGACGCACGCCTGCTCGCCGCGCGGCTGCCCGAGCGTGTCGAAGTGCACCTGAGCGGCTGCCCGCGTTCATGCGCGGCGGCCCATTGCGCACCCTATACGCTGCTCGCAGTCGCGCCAGGACGCTACGACCTTTATCGTCGCGATGGCACACCCGGATTCGGGCAGTGCATCGCGCACCATCTGACAATCGAACAGGCCGCCGACTCTCTGGAGCGGTTGGCCCGGAGCCCCCTCGATGCTTGATTACATTCGCGACGGTCAGGAGATCTATCGCCAATCTTTCGCGACGATCCGCGCGGAGGCCAACCTGAGCCGGATTCCCGCCGACCTCGAAAAGCTCGCGGTGCGCGTCATCCACGCGTGCGGCATGGTCGACGTCGTCGACGACCTGCGGTTTTCGCGCGGAGCCGGCACAGCGGGCCGCGAGGCACTCGCGCGCGGCGCGCCGATTCTCTGCGATGCGCGCATGGTCGCTGAAGGGATCACGCGTGCGCGTCTGCCGGCCGACAATCCGGTTATCTGTACGCTGGGCGATGCGTCGGTGCCCGCGAAGGCGCGCGAAATCGGCAACACGCGCTCCGCCGCCGCGCTCGAACTGTGGCGCCCGCACCTCGCCGGCAGCGTGGTCGTGATCGGCAATGCGCCCACGGCGCTGTTCCATCTGCTCGACATGCTCGATGCCGGCGCACCGCGCCCGGCGCTGATTCTTGGCTTTCCGGTGGGTTTCGTCGGCGCGCAGGAATCGAAGGCGATGCTGGCTGAAGAGAGTCGCGGCGTCCCTTTCGTGATCGTCGCGGGCCGGCGCGGCGGCAGCGCGATGGCGGCTGCCGCGGTCAACGCACTCGCGACGGAGGTGGAGTAAATGACGGTACGAGGACGTCTCTTCGGACTCGGCGTCGGCCCCGGCGACCCGGAACTGATTACGCTGAAAGCGGTGCGCCTGCTCAAGGCCGCGCCGGTCGTCGCCTACTTTGCGGCGAAAGGAAAAAAGGGTAACGCGTTCGGCATCATCGAAGCGCATCTGGACGATGCGCAAACGCGTCTGCCTCTCATCTACCCCGTCACGACCGAAGCACTCGAACCGCCGCTGTCCTATGAAACGGTGATCGCCGACTTCTACGACACCGCCGCTGAATTCGTCGCCGCCCATCTCGACGCCGGCCGCGACGTCGCGGTGATCTGCGAAGGCGACCCATTCTTTTACGGCTCGTACATGTATCTGCACGACCGTCTCGCTGCCCGTTTCGAAGCCGAAGTGGTGCCCGGCGTGTGTTCGATGCTCGGCGGCGCGGCCGTGCTCGGGTCGCCGCTCGTCTATCGCAACCAGAGCCTTTCGGTGCTGTCCGGCGTGTTGCCGGAAGATGAACTGAAGCGGCGGCTCGCCGACTCGGACGCCGCCGTCGTGATGAAGCTCGGCCGAAACTTCGACAAGGTGCGCCGCGTGCTATGCGAACTCGGGCTGGACGGGCGCGCGCTTTACGTCGAACGCGCCACGATGACAAACCAGCGGATCGTGCCGCTTGCCGAAGTAGATCCGATGGCGTCGCCGTATTTTTCGCTGCTCGTGGTGCCGGGGGAAAAATGGCAAGGATGATGAACGTGCCCGCACCGGCCATCGTAATTCTCGGCACAGGCGCGCTAGACACGGCGCGTCGCATCCAGGCGTGTTATCCGGGCGCTCAGGTGCACGGTTTGCAGGGGCGCGTGGAAGCCGACATCGCCTACGCGGAACTCAGTGTGCATCTGCGTGAACTGTATGCGCGCGGCACGCCGCTCGTTGTCCTGTGTGCGGCGGGCATCGTGATCCGCTGCATCGCACCGCTGCTGTCGAACAAGGGCGCCGAGCCGCCTGTGCTCGCCGTTGCCGAAGACGGCAGCGCGGTTGTGCCGCTGCTCGGCGGCCTTGCTGGCGTCAATGTCATGGCACGCGAAATCGCGGAAGCGCTGGACGTTACACCAGCCATCACGACCAGTGGGGAATTGCGTTTCGGCACCTGCGTCCTCAATCCGCCCGATGGCTACGCGCTCTCGAGTCTCGAACAAGGCAAGCGCTTCGTATCGGATCTGCTGGGCGGCGAAAGCACCCGCGTGGAAGGCGACGCACCGTGGCTCGACGATGCGCAGTTGCCGCGTTCGGATTCGGCCCGTCTGGCGATACGGATCACCCCCGCCGCGTGGGACGGCCGCACGGACGAGCTTTTGATTCATCCGAAGACCGTTGTGGCGGCGACCGGTGTTGTCGACGGAAGCATCGTCGAACGTGTTCGGCTGGCGCTCGACGCACATCGGCTCGCGCCGCTTTCGCTGGCCGCGCTGCTCGCGCCGGTTGAACACATGAGCAACGCGGCGCTGGCCGACGCCGCCATTGTTCTGGGTGTCCCGCTGCGCTTCTCCTCTGTCGCGGCAAGCGATGCGGAACCTGAGCGGCTGCTCGAAACAGCGATGCGCATGCCCTATGAAGCGCTGCACGGCGAAACAGACGTGGCGCTGGCGCTGACGCGCGCGCCGGTCGATCCGGCCTCGGTTGGCCACGCACGCGGACGGCTGACCGTCGTGGGCCTCGGTCCTGGCGACGCCAGCCTGATGACGCCGGCGGTACGCTCGGCGCTAAGCGCCGCGACCGACATTCTCGGCTACGAAACCTACGTGAAGATGGCCGGACCGTTCCGGGCCGACCAGCAGGTGCACGGCACGGACAACCGCGAGGAGATGCAGCGCGCACGGCACGCTTTTGAACTTGCGAGCATCGGACGAACGGTGGCGGTGGTGTCGTCCGGCGATCCTGGCGTCTTTGCGATGGCCGCCGCCGTCCTCGAAGCGCTCGAAACCTCGAATAACGCCCAATGGGCGGCCGTCGAACTCGATATTCAGCCGGGCGTGTCTGCGGCCATGGCCACTGCCGCTCAAGCGGGTGCCCCGCTCGGCCACGATTTCTGCATGCTCTCGCTCTCCGATAATCTCAAGCCGTGGGGCATTATCGAAAAGCGCTTGAGACACGCCGCCGAAGCCGATCTCGCGATGGCTTTCTATAATCCAGTTTCGCGCGCGCGGCCGTGGCAACTCGACAAGGCGCTGGATATCATCCGCGAATTTCGCTCGGCATCGACGAGAGTCGTGCTCGGAAGGGATATCGGCAGGCCCGGCGCAGCCCTCACTCACACGACGCTCGGCGAACTGCGGGCGGAGAGCGTCGATATGCGGACCATGGTTATAGTCGGCTCTTCCCTGACACGCTCTTATTCGCTCCATGGCAATCGTGAATGGACTTATACACCGCGCTGGTATAAGTGATCACAAGGATTTAACTGAAGTTGTTATCGGCTTCGTAAAGTCTGCGCAAACGGTTGCGCATTTAATGCCAATCGAATAAATATCGACCTCGTGCAATTCTTTTAGAAATCTCACTAAAGTTTTATTCCGGCGCGGCCGTATACGACCGGTATGAACCAAAAAAGAGGTCGTCCGTCCATGTCTTCCAGCATCGTAGAAGAGCCTGTCGCGGCAACGCCCAGCGCCGCTCTCGCCCGGGAAGATCTGCCCGTAGGCACACCGCTTGCGTGGGCTGTCACCGATCATGACGGCACCGTCCTGCTGGAAAAGGATGCGCTTGTCTCAACCGAAGGGGACCGTGATTTCCTTTTCCAGCATTTCAAGCCGCGGCGCCGGGATATCGATGAAGCGGCGAGGAGCGGAGCGTCTCTGGCTGCCACAACCGAGTTGCCGCAGCCGACCTGCCTCGCCGACATGCATCTCACCATCGGCGCGCTGCTCGGCATGCGCTCGCAGATCGGCATGGGCCGGCCGATGCATCCGAGCCGCGTGATCGGCTTCGCGCCCAATCAGACGCTCTTCGTGACGCCGCCGCTTCAGGACGGCCGGCCGGTACCGCTCGCCGTGAATGAAAACGTCGATATCGTTGCGATCGCCAGCCAGGCCGTGTACCGCTTTACATGCACCGTCGAGGCCCTGTGCACCTATCCATTCAACTACGTGGTCCTGTCGCCGCCCGGTGCCATCCGGCGGCTGCGTGAACGTCGCTCGATCCGCGTGCGGGCCCACCTCGCGGTCCGCTACGGCAGCGAGGCGAATGACCTCTACGACGGTCTCGGGATTGCCAACGGCATCAGCGCGCTGGGCCTGTCGCTTGCCGCTTCGAAAACGCTGGGCCGTGTGGGCGAGCGCCTGCGCCTGTCGTTCTGGGTCAAGTCTGGGGACGTCGAAACGTTGATCGAAACGCGTGCGGTTATCCGCAACCTGCAAGCCGACGAGATGGAAAAGGGGTTGACGATGCACGGCCTGGAATTCGATGTGCTGGAACCGGGGCAGCAAACCGCGCTCAAGGCGTTCGTGTTCGATCGCCAGGATGACGCGTACATCTGGACCAACATGACCCGCTGAACCAGCGGTCCTCATTAGTCTGAATCGGTTTGAACCGGTCAGTCGAGCGGCTACGCGAGCAGGTCTTCAGGGGTGCACCACGCTGCATCCCACGCCCGCGCCAACCGTTCGCTCCGGCCGAGCCTGAGCGCCCCGCGCTCGAAATCGACCACAACGATCTGATCGGCAATCGCGGGCCGCGCCGGCATGCTGCCGCTGCGCCCGTCGGTCAGCATCCACAGCCAGCGCTGCTGCCCCGGTCTCCTGCGCGCCGCACGTTCGAGCAACTGCGCCGCACGGCGTACGCCGAGTGCGAGCGGCGTGCCGCCCCCGCCACCCACCGGACGCAGCCAGCGCTCATTCCACCAGCGCGGCACCGACGGCCCAAAGCGCACATCGGCGCGTACGCCACCGAAACACACGAGCGCCGCCTCCGCGCGAGCCTTGCCAGCCTGATCGAACATCGCGACGAGCAGGCCCTTGGCCAGCGCCAGTTGCTGACCGCTCAACATCGATCCGGAACAATCGAGTACGAAGCAGTGCAACACGCTGCCCGTGGCTGCTTCATGCACGAAGCGCAGGTGTTCCGGCGCGAGGCGCTCGCGCCGTTTGGCGGCGAGCGTGGCCGTCCAGTCGATGCGTGTGCGTTGCGTGCGTTGCATGGCGCCACGCCTGCCTGCGCCTGCTGCCTGCGGCCATCGAACAGCGCTGGGGAATCCAGCGGCGGCGCTCTGTCGATGGCTCAGCTTTTTTTTGCTGGTAACGGGATGACGCCTTTTACCGTCGTGGTTCCTGTCGGTTCCGGCTCCAGATAGCCCCAATCGCCCTGCCCCTGACCTCGACCTTTCTCGTGGTCAGGCGGCACAGACGCCTGTTGCGACGCTGCCGGATCCGCAGGCGGAGCCGGCTGACGCTCCGGCGTTTGCGGCGTTTGCGGCGCGGTATGCGCATCGCGCGGATGGCGGCGATGCAGCAACACGGCGTCAGCAACGCGATCGACATGACCGGTCGTGATTGCCGCGTCGTCCTCCAGCGCGGCAAGCGCGCGCGCCGCGCGCAGCATCACCAGGTCCGCGCGCAGTCCGTCCACGGCGGCCTCGATACACACCTTGCTGACGTGATCGTGAAGCGCATCGTCGAATACGAGACGCGGCAAGCGTTCGCGTGCCGCGTGAATGCGCCGCACGTAGGCGGCCTGCTGCGCGGCATACGCGGCGCGGAACGCCTGTGGATCTGAATCGAACGCGAGCCGCGCCTTGACGATCCGCTGACGGATCTGTGGATCGAAACAGTTTTGCAGTTCCACCATCAAGCCGAAACGGTCGATCAGTTGCGGCCTCAACTCGCCTTCTTCGGGATTCATCGTGCCGACCAGCACGAAGCTCGCGTCATGGCTGTGCGAAATGCCATCGCGTTCGACGGTGTTGACACCGCTCGCCGCCGCGTCCAGTAGCGCATCGACGAGCGCATCCGGCAGCAGGTTGATCTCGTCGACATACAGCACACCACGATGCGCTTTCGCCAGCAATCCCGGTGAAAACTTCACCGACCCGTCACGCAACACCGTTTCGATATCCAGTGTGCCAATCAGACGCTCTTCACTCGCGCCGAGCGGCAAGGTCACCAGTTGCCCTTCGGGCAGCAGTTCGGCGAGCGCGCGTGCGGTCGTGGATTTCGCCGTGCCACGAGGGCCGCTGACCAGCACACCGCCCAGCCCCGGATCGATTGCCGCCAGCAGCAGCGCCTGCTGCAGCGGCTCCTGACCGATCAGCGCGGCGAACGGAAACGCGGTGCTGGCACGCGATGGCGTCGCGGCTTCGCGGGGCTGCGTCGATGCATTCATTGTCATGTTCCTTCGAGTTGCTGCTCGCTCGCCAGCAGATGTTCTTCGACCTGCTCGCGATAGTCGCCGGGGTTCTGCCACAGGCCGCGTTGCATCGCCTCGAGCAGGCGTTCGCAGATGCCATGTAGCGCATGTGGATTGTGCCCGGCGAGGAACGCACGCGTATCGGCGTCATTCAGGTACGCATCGGCAACGAGCGCGTATTGATGATCGGAAACCACGCGCGCAGTCGCATCGTAACCATAGAGATAATCGACGGTTGCGGCGATTTCCGCCGCACCTTTGTAGCCATGCCGTTTGACGCCATCGAGCCATTTTGGATTGACGACGCGCGAACGGATGACCCGCGCGATCTCCTCATGCAGCGTGCGAATACGGGGCGCGGCCGGATTGCTGTGGTCGGCGTGATAGACATGCGGCTGGTTGCCGGCCAGATGCCGTACCGCTGCGACCATGCCGCCCTGGAACTGGTAGTAGTCGTTCGAGTCGAGCACGTCGTGTTCGCGGTTGTCCTGGTTCTGCAGCACGACGTCCAGTGATGCGAGGCGTGTTCCGAACGCCTGCCGCGCCTCTTCGCCCGCGCTTTTCTGCGCGTAGGCATAGCCGCCCCAGGCCTGATACGCGCCCGCAAGATCGCCATCCGTTTGCCATTGCCGCGTATCGATCATTTCCTGCAGGCCCGCGCCATACGACCCCGGCTTCGCGCTGAACACGCGCCAGCCTGCCCGCCTGCGTGCCTCGGTTGCGTCCATGCCACCTGCGATCAAGGCATCCCGCTCGCGCATGACGCGTGCACGTATCGGATTCAGATCCTCGGGTTCGTCGAGTTCGGCTACCGCCTGCACGGCGGCGTCGAACAGATGCATCACGTTCGCGAACGCATCGCGGAAGAAGCCCGACACCCTTAGCGTAACGTCGATGCGAGGGCGATCGAAAATCTCGATCGGCATGATCTCGAAGTCGGTGACGCGATGGCTGCCCGGCGCCCACTTCGGTCGCACACCGAGCAGCGCCAGCGCCTGAGCGATATCGTCGCCGCCGGTACGCATCGTCGCCGTGCCCCACACGGAGAGGCCGATCGCACGCGGGTAGTCGCCATGCTCCTGGACGTGCCGTTCGATAAGCTGCTGCGCGGACTTGAGACCGAGCGCCCATGCGGACTGCGTCGGAATCGCGCGCGTGTCGACCGAATAGAAGTTGCGGCCGGTGGGCAGCACGTCCGGGCGTCCGCGCGAAGGCGACCCGCTCGGCCCTGCTGGCACGAAACGTCCTTCGAGTCCCCGCTTCAGCTGGAGCATTTCCTGCGGGCCGCATGCATCGAGACGCGGCAGTATGTCGTGGCGCAATCGTTCCAGAACCCGTTCCGCCTGGGGCAGCGTACCGGCCTCATGTGGAGCTTCGGGCGCATCTTCATCGCACACGCGCCGCAACAGTTCCGCCGCCAGCAGTTCGAGACGTTCTCGCGTGTCGCCGTTATGGCGCCACGGCGCATCGCTGACACGCTGCAGGATGTCGGGGCGCGGGCCGTCCCACGCTGCAGACCAGTCAGCAGACAGGGGATCGAAAAGATGATCGACCGCGAGGTCGCGCGCGAGCGCATCGATCAGACCGGCCTTCGTGCCCTGCCCGTCGCCCACCGGAAAGCGCCCGAGCGCCAGCAACGTATCGCGGCGCTGCCCCCCCTGCGGCGATTGCCCGAACGTATGCAGCCCGTCGCGGATCTGCGCTTCCTTCAACTCGCAGAGGTACGCGTCGGCACGCGTCAACAGCATGTCTTCAGCGTCCTGCCCGTCCGGTACGCTCAGACTCAGTTCCTCATGCAGGCGATGCTTGATGATCGTCTCCAGAATCGTTCGCCGCAGCAGCTTCGAACGACGCGGATCGACCATCAACGCCTCGTAGTATTCGTCCACCTGCCGTTCGAGATCCTGCAACGGCCCATAGTTCTCCGCGCGTGTGAGCGGCGGCATCAGGTGATCGATGATGACGGCCTGAGCACGCCGCTTGGCCTGGCTGCCTTCGCCCGGATCGTTGACGATAAACGGATAGAGATGCGGCATCGGCCCGAGAATCAGATCGGGCCAGCACGTATTGCTGAGCGCGACGCTCTTGCCCGGCAGCCATTCCAGATTGCCGTGCTTGCCGACATGGACGACGGCATCGATACCGAAGCGGTGCCGCAACCAGAAATAGAACGCGAGGTAAGCGTGCGGCGGCACGAGATCGGCGTCGTGATAGCTCGCGTAATCGCCGCCGTCGCGTGAACGGGCCGGCTGGATGCCGACGAACACTTGGCCGCAGCGCCAGCCCGCGATCATGAAGCGCCCACGCCGGATCGTCGGATCCTGTTCTGGAGGGCCCCAGCGTGTATTGAGCGCGTCGCGCGCTTCAGCGGGCAGTTGCTGGAAATACGTCAGATAGTCATCCAGCGAAAGACTCTGCAATGCCGGACGCAGATCACGCACAACGGGATCGTTCGTCACGCCCTGCGTCAGCGTGCGCATCAATGCATCGCCATCGGCAGGCAAAGCGTCGACGCGATAGCCCTGCTCCTGCAGCATCGTGAGTATGCCGACCACCGATGCCGGCGTATCCAGCCCGACACCGTTGCCGATACGGCCTTCGCTTACCGGATAGTTCGCGAGGATCAGCGCGAGTTTCTTGTCCGCGTTCGCGATGCCCCGCAGGCGGCACCAGCGCCGGCTCAGTTCGGCGAGAAACGCCACCCGCTCGAGGTCCGGCTGATAGCGCACGACGTCGACTTCGGTGTGCGGACAACGATAGGCAAGCCCCTTGAAGCTGATGGCGCGTGTAATGATGCGGCCGTCTACTTCGGGCAACGCGATGTGCATCGCGATATCGCGGGAATTGAGGCCCTGATTGTCCTTGACCCAGTCGTCGCGGTTGCCGCCGCTCAGGATCACCTGCATGACGGGCGCGTCGCCGGCGAGCGCCAACGGCTCGGGATCGTCGATCGCCGACGCGGCGAACGCCGTCGTGTTCAGCACCAACGCCACGTCGTGCTGTGTGCACAGCTGCTGCAGCACGTCGCGGCTGACCGCGTCTTTCAGCGACGTGATCGCAAGCGGCAGCGGATTCAGGCCCTGTGCATCGAGCGCATCGATCAGCGCATCGAACACGGCCGTGTTCGCCGCCTGCAAATGCGCACGGTAAAAGAGGATCGCGACAACCGGCGCGCCGGGGTGCCAGCGCGCCTGCCAGTCTGCCACCGTGGGCACGTCGCGCGCGGGATGATAGAGCGCTGCCGCCGGCAAAGGCTGAGGCAGTGCGGGCTCATGCCCCCAGCCGAACGCGCGGAAGGCGATGAAGCGCAGGAACGCTTCCGCGTTTTGCGCGCCGCCTTCGCGCAGATAGCGCCACAGTTGATGGCATAGCGCGGCGTCCGCCGTGCTGCGCGCGAGCAGATTCGGATCTTCCTGCAGATCGCCGGAGAACATCGCGAGCAGCTGCTGCCTGCGCCCGGCGAGCGCGACCACCTGCTCGATGCCATAAGGCCAGTACGCCTCGCCGCCCAGGTGATCGACGATCACGACCTTCGCATGCTGCAACACGTCTTCGACGTAGAAATCCACCGATGCCGGCTGCCGCAGGAACGTCACGTTCGCGAGCCGCAGGCTCGGAAAATCCGCGCCCAGCCGCGGAACGACGCTGGCCAGCAGGGACAGCGTGGTATCGGCCGAACTGAGCACGACGATGTCCGCCGGCTGCTGGTCGATCCGTATGACGCCGGCGGTATCGTCGACGAAGCCCCCCGGCGTGGTGCGCAGCAGATGCATACCGCGTTATACCTGTTGCGGCTCGGCGCTCAGCGCGACCGTCAGCGCCTGTTGCAGCGTCGCCTGATCGAGGTCTTCGCCGATCAGCACAAAGCGGCTCGCTACCGCCTCACCGGCCTGCCAGCGACGATCGAAGTAACTGTCGAAGCGACGCCCCACGCCCTGAACGACGAGCCGCATCGCCGCTCCGGGCAAGGCCGCAAAACCCTTCACCCGGTAGATCGTGTGGTTCTCGACCAGCCCCTGCAATGCTGCGATAAGCGCTTCACGCGACGACACCTGCGCCTGAACGACAACGGAATCGAAATCGTCGTGGTGGTGATCGGGATCGTCTGCGGACCCGTGATGGTCGTGACGCAGATGAATCGTGTCCTCCGAAGCCGACTCGAGCCCGAGCAACGCGTGCAGATCGAGCTGCCCCCTATGCGCACGCACCACCTTGACCTCAGGCGGAATTTCTTCGCGAATCAACATTTCGGCCGCAGCGAGTTGCGCATCGTCAAGCAGATCGGTCTTGTTGAGAATCACCAGATCGGCGGCGGACAACTGGTCTTCGAACAGTTCATGCAGCGGCGATTCGTGGTCAAGATTCGGGTCGGCCTTGCGCTGGGCATCGACTGCCTGCGGATTCTCCGCGAACTGGCCGCTCACTGCGGCAGGCCCGTCGACTACCGTGACCACTGCGTCGACGGTGAAGCTGTTCTTGATCTGCGGCCAGTTGAATGCCTGCACGAGCGGCTTGGGCAACGCAAGGCCGGACGTTTCAATCAGCACGTGGTCGATCTGGCCTCGACGCTCAACCAGTCGCTCCATGACCGGGAAGAATTCCTCCTGCACCGTGCAGCACAGGCAGCCGTTCGCCAGTTCGTACAGTTGCCCTTCCACCTCGCGGCCTTCCTCGTCGCAACCGATGCCGCAACCCTTCAGGATCTCGCCGTCGATCCCCAGTTCGCCGAATTCGTTGACGATCACCGCGATCCGGAGTCCGCCCGCGTGTTGAAGAATGTGCCGAAGCAAGGTGGTTTTGCCGCTGCCGAGGAAGCCCGTGACGATCGTTACGGGAATTTTGCGCGTCTGCATCCTGACTCCAGGGTGGTGGACTGTTTGAAGGATGAAGCCCCGAACTTCACCGGATGCCCGCCCGCAACGCCCTGCGGCATGCTCACGCCGCGATGCGACAGTCGCAACGTCAGACGATCGTCGGGCAACACGCGGGGACGAAATACGGCCTTACGGAAACAACCGGAAGCTCAGTGAATTCGTGGACTATCTGGACCATGCGCCGCATCCCCGCGGCGCCAACCCGTATTTTCTGGCCGGTATCCGGGCTCGCGAAAACGCCGCTTCGCCTTCCCGCGCATTCGACATCACGCGCAGTGGACAGATGCCTGCCTGTCAGGTCATGACGTGCACGCATTGAAGCCAGCTTTGCATCGTTTTCACGATGCCTTCGCTTACCGTTGCGGGGGCAGCACAGGTTGGCCCGATCCGTGCAGGACAGGCTCCCTGTTTCCCGTTTAACTGCGTGCACAGAGCGTGCACGCGAGCACCAGAGTGCGTGGGAGTGTAGGCTCCGTCAACCCCGACGTCAAGAAAACGCCCTGCCTGAAGGGAACTGAGGGCAACTGAAGACCCCTGCAGCCTGCGCTGGGCAAAGCCGTGCTATCGTATGCGCGCGTTTGGTGCCCGCACGTGCGTTCGCATGTGCAGTTAAACGGGAAACAGGAAGCGCGGCAACGCGCCCGGCCTGTGCTGTCCCCGCAACGGTAAGCGGCCTGCGGACTTCGGTCCGCGCATGTCATTCAACGCCACTGTCTGCGTCTGGCAGCCGGGAAGGCGAATGGCATGAGGTCGTCAGCCCGGATACCGGCCAACGCAAGGGGCGACCGTCGCTTTTCGCCGAACGCCGGATCCGCGGGGGACGGAACCTGGTGCCTGAGCGCGACCGGCCGCGCGCGCGAGACGCGCCGTCGTTGCGCATGACGTGTGGCATCGCATGACCCATTCATTTTCCGGGCTCGTCCTTGTGACGGCCCTCCCGCTCCCGTCTCCCACCAACATGGCGCGGCGAGCGCCGTGCTGCCCGCGATGAGCCGCGCCTGGCTGATCGGCGCCGGCCCCGGCGACGTCGAGTTGATGACACTGAAGGCAACGCGCGCGCTCGGCGAGGCCGACGTCGTACTCGTCGACGATCTCGTGAATCCCGATGTCCTGCAGTTCGCGCGGACCGACGCCGAGGTCGTGTACGTGGGCAAGCGCGGCGGCCAGCCATCGGCCTCGCAGGCCGACATTGTCGCCACGATGCTTGCCCATCTGCGCGCCGGGCGCAGCGTCGCACGACTGAAAGGCGGTGACCCGTTCGTCTTCGGCCGTGGCGGCGAAGAGCAACAGGCGCTGCGGGCCGAAGGCATTCAGGTCGAAATCATCAACGGCATTACGGCGGGCATCGCGGCGCCGGCAGCGATCGGCATCCCTGTGACGCACCGGGATCACGCGCAGGGCGTCGTGTTCGTCACAGGTCATGGCGCGGGCAGCAGCGAGCCGGACTGGAACGCGCTGGTCGCCACACGCATGACGCTCGTCGTCTATATGGGCATGCGTCGCCTGAACGAGATCGTCACGGCGCTGTTACAGGCCGGGATGGATCCGCAAACGCCATGCGCCGCGATCGAATCGGCGACGCGCCCCGAGCAGCGCCATGTGCTCGCCCAACTCGATACGCTCGCGGGCCACGTGGCCAGCGCCGGACTCGGTTCGCCCGCGATTGTCGTGATCGGCGGTGTGTCGGCGCACGGCATCCCATCGGCGAGCCACGATCGATGAAGACGCTCACCGTAGGCATCGGTTGCAGGCGGCTGACTTCGGCGCGACAGATCGAGGCGGCGGTGAGGGTAGCGCTCGCGGGCATACCGTTCGACAACATTCGCGAGGTTGCGACGATCGAATCGAAAGCAGAGGAGCCTGGGTTAATCGAATTCTGTGCGCGTCATGCCCTTCCGTTGCGAAGGTTTACGCGCGAGCAGATCGCCGGGTTTGGCGCGGTGCCGACGCCCTCTCACACAGTTCGCGGGCTCGCAGGCGTCGACGGCGTCTGTGAGCCCTGCGCGCTTCTCGCTTCTCCCGACTCGATATTGATCGTCGGCAAAACGGTGGTCGACGGCGTAACCGTCGCGATTGCCTCCATCACCACATCATCATCACACAGGATCCCGGCAACAGGAGACGCCATGAAAACAGATCTCGAATCCCATCAACGCATGACGCAGCGCCGCCGCGAAGGCCACGAAAAGAAGCAGGCCGCAGCAACCGTCGAGAAAGGTCTGCTGATCGTCAACACCGGCACTGGCAAGGGCAAGACCACGGCCGCCTTCGGCATGGCCGTGCGCGTGCTCGGACACGGCATGAAGCTCGGCGTCGTGCAGTTCATCAAGGGCGCGCTACATACGTCTGAGCGCGATTTCCTGGGCGCCCAGGCGCATTGCGATTTCGTCACGATGGGCGACGGCTACACCTGGAATACGCAGAATCGTGAAGCCGACATCGCCACCGCTCGCAAGGGCTGGGACGAAGCGCGCCGGATGATCGAAAGCGGCGACTATCAAATGGTGATTCTCGATGAACTGAACACGGTATTAAAGTACGAATACCTCCCGCTCGATGAAGTGCTCGCCGTGCTGACCGCGCGCCCTGACATGCTGCACGTCGTCGTGACCGGACGTCACGCGCCGGACGCGCTGATCGAAGCCGCCGACCTCGTCACGGAAATGCGCATCGTCAAGCACCCGTATCGCGAGCAGGGCGTGAAAGCGCAGCGCGGCGTGGAGTTCTGAGCGATGCCCGCGTGTCCCGCCCTGTTCGTCAGCGCGCCCGCGTCGGGTCAGGGCAAGACCACGATTACGGCCGGACTCGCCCGCTATCACCAGCGGATGGGGCGTCGCGTGCGGGTCTTCAAGACCGGTCCGGATTTTCTGGACCCGATGATTCTCGCGCGCGCAAGCGGTGCACCTGTGCTGTCGCTCGATCTGTGGATGGTCGGCGAAGCGGCCTGTCGCACGCTGCTCGCCGAAGCGGCCGCCGAGGCCGATCTGATCCTGATCGAAGGCGTCATGGGCCTCTATGACGGCACGCCGAGCAGCGCCGATCTGGCGACGACGTTTGGCGTACCGGTCGTCGCCGTGATTTCAGCGAAAGCGATGGCGCAGACCTTCGGTGCGGTTGCTTTTGGGCTCGCGAACTACCGGCCGCACGTGCCGTTTCATGGCGTGTTCGCCAATCGCGTCGGGTCGCCGCGTCATGCGCAGATGCTGGAAGAAGCGTTGCCGGCCGGAATCCAGTGGACCGGATACATCGCAAGCAAGGACGATATCGAACTGCCCGATCGCCATCTGGGTCTGCACCAGGCGGACGAAATAGCGGACCTCGACGCACGGCTCGATCGCGCGGCCGACGCGCTTGCGCAGACGCAACTGGTCGAACTGCCGCAAGCGGTAGACTTCGGACCGGTGGTGCACACGGCGGTCCCCCGTCTTCTCGACGGCAAGCACATCGCGATAGCACGCGATGCAGCCTTCGCGTTCATCTATCCCGCCAACGTTCAGCTGCTGGAGACACTGGGCGCGCGCGTCACGTATTTTTCCCCGCTCGCTGACGAACCCGTGCCGCAATCCGCCGATGCGCTCTATCTGCCCGGCGGCTATCCCGAACTGCACGCAGAGCGGCTCGCGCGCAACACGTGCAGCGCCGATACCATTCGCGCTCATGCAGCGGCCGGCAAGCCGCTCGTGGCCGAGTGTGGCGGCATGCTGTATCTGCTGGAGACATTGACCGACACCAGCGGCAAACGCACGCCGATGCCAGGCGTGCTGCCAGGCCACGCAACGATGCAGACGCGGCTCGCGTCGCTCGGGATGCAGCAACTCGACGGCATGCACGGCACGATGACCGGCCACACGTTTCACTACTCGCATATGACGACGACCATGACGCCGTACCTCACGTCCGTACGTCCGCACTCTGATGCGCGAGGCGAAGCGGTGTACCGGACTGGTAAGATCGTCGCAACGTACATGCACAGCTACTGGCCCTCCAATCCGGCCTTCACGGCCGCACTCTTTCATGGCGAAGCGTTTTAGCGATTCCGATCTCGCGGCAGTCTATCGCGTCATCCACGAGCGGCGCGACATGCGCCATTTCGTGCCCGACCCGGTCGATCCCGTCGTGCTGCAGCGTCTTCTCGATGCGGCGCACCATGCGCCGAGCGTCGGCTTCATGCAGCCATGGCGCATCGCGCGTATCACCGATGCTGCGCTGCGCCGTGCCCTGCATGACGCCGTCGAAAGCGAACGGCTCAAGACCGCCGACGCCCTCGGCAAGCGGCGTGATGAATTCATGAAGCTGAAGGTCGAAGGCATGCTCGAGTGCGGCGAGCTACTGGTGGTGGCGTTGATGGATGGACGCGAGAAACACGTGTTCGGCCGCCGCACGCTGCCGGAGATGGATCTGGCATCGGTTGCGTGCGCGATCCAGAACATGTGGCTCGCCGCACGCGCGGAAGGATTGGGGATGGGCTGGGTGTCGATCTTCGAGGTCGACGTGGTCAGCACGCTGCTGCACATGCCCGCTGGCGCACGGCCGGTTGCGATCCTGTGTCTCGGGCACGTCGACGAGTTTTACGCGCAGCCGATGCTCGAAACCGAACGCTGGGCGTCACGGATGCCGCTCGACCAGTGCGTGTTCGAGAACCGCTGGCCTGAAAGCGACGGCACTGACTCCGCGTAGCGGCAGTCGTAGCCGCCACAACAGCTAAGGCGTGACCGGGCTGACGGAGTCGATCCCAGGCACCCTGCCCGTCTCCACGTTTCCGAACGTTACGCGCCAGTCCCGGTTCCCTGCATAAGGCATCCGGGCGAGCGCGCTTTTGACGAGGTAAGGCACAGCGTGGAGCGGGTCCGCGTCGCGATCGCTCTTCGTCACGGTGACCTTGTAGACTTCCTGACCATTCGTCCGTTCGAAGTAACGCATGGTCAGCGAGTGACGATAGAGCCGTCGGCCAGGAAAAACGCTCGTCGTCGCTGGTGCCTCGCAGGCTTCGGTGGTGCTCTCACAACCCGCGACATCGACACCGACCGCCGCCGGCCGCGTATCGTAGGCCAGCGACACGACATATCGCGCACTCTCCTTCGATGTCACAGCGAACCCGTAGCGCGCGAGTCCTTCGCGCACGAGGGCTTCGTATTGCGCATGTTCGGCACTCGCGTCCTGGGGCGGCGTACGCGCGAAGTCATACGTGCGCTCGTCAGCCAGCGTGGCGGACAAGAGCGATACGCGCACATCGGTGTTGACGCCGGCGCATCCGGCAAGCATCGCCGCGACGAGCGCAGTGCTGAGGATCAACAGGGGTTTCACGTTTGTCCCGCTTTGAAAGTTATTCGCGCTCATTGTGTTTGCGATGATCAACCAACCACTTCATCGAATGCCGGCAACGACACCGTGAACGCCGTCCCACGCCCCACTTCGCTTTCGACGTGCACATCGCCGCCGTGCCGCGTCACCACGGTTTTGACGAATGCCATCCCGAGCCCGGCGCCGCCCACCTCCGGCCGCTCCGTCTCATGAAACCGCCGGAAACGCTCAAAGAGTTGCGCCTGCTCTTCGGCAGGAATGCCGTAGCCCTCGTCACGAATCGTGCACTGCACGCGAGCCGGTAAGCCAGCCTCACGGGCGATCGTGCAGGCGATCCGTGTATCCGAAGGACTGTACTTCACCGCATTGTTCAGGATGTTGACAAGCGCGCGCGTCATGAGCGAACGGTCGGCACAGATCCAGTAACCGTCGGCATCGTCACGGTCCTGTTCCAGTTCCGTCTCCAGACGGATGCGGCGCGCGTGCGCCTGCGGCCAGACTTCATCGCTTGCATCGATCAGCAGTTCGACGAGGCTTTGCGGTTCAAGCACATAGGTCTGCGATTCTGCGCGCGCGAGTTGCACGAAGTCGTCGGCGAGCGTCAACGCGCGCTGCGCGTAACGTTCGACGCGATCCAGCAGCTCGCGCGTATGCTCCGACTCGATACGCGCCCGCTCGATCTCGACGAGCGCAAGAATCGAGGCCTGTGGCGAACGCATGTCATGCGAAAGCAGACGCAACGCGTCTTCGCGCTGACGTTCGGCCGCGTGCAACGCCGTCACGTCGACCAGCCCGGCAATCCAGCCCGTCACCTCGCCCTGTGCGTTGGTGCACCTTGCATAGCGCAACAGATGGTCGCGCCCGTCGCGGTCGCGCACCTCGATGCCCTCCTCCATCATGTCCGCATAGTCGCGTCGCGTCGGATCGAGGGGCGCGGGCCAGTGGCCGCGGGCGAACGCGTCGGTGTCCGCGTGCGAATCGACGGTTTTCACGAAAGTGAGGTCGCCGAGCGCATCCCGCATCGCGCGCCCCTCCGGTGCGGGGGCGGCGAGCTGTGCAAAATGGGACTTTGCCGCGTGGTTCGCGATCAGTATGACGCCGCGCAGATCGCTGACGAGAATCGGTTCCGGCACGCTATCGAGGCTGTCCCAGACAAAGCGCTTCATGTCCTGCACGCGCTGAGCCGCCTGCGCCATCAGCGCCATATGCTGCTCGAGTACATCGCCGGCGAATTCATTGCGCTCTTGTGGCGCTTCAGGCAGCAGATGGGGTTCGTCGGCGAGGCTCTGCAACTCCTTGCGCAGATAGGCCATCGTCATCTCGAGGCGACGCCAGTTCCAGATCGGATACACGGCGACGAGGCCGAAGATGGCGGGCACCGGCGACATCCACAGTCGCGCGCCGTACAACAGCGCCAGGCTGCCGCCCGCCATCGCGGCACAGAGTCCCATTGTGAGCAGCAGCGAGCGACGCGGCGACAGCACCAGGAACCCACCGAGCAGCACGCCAAGCGGAAGCAGCGACACTGCGAAAAGCAGCCACGCGTGGGCCGGCAGGATAGCGCGCCCGTTCAGCAGCGTATCGAGCACGTTCGCGTGGATGTAGACGCCCGGCATCGGTCCGAGCTCCCCTGAGACCGGGGTCGAGAAGCGGTCATAAAGACCCGACGCGGTCACGCCGATCAGGACGATCCGGTCGCGCAGCATCTCCGCGGGCACGTCGCCGGCAAGCACGCTGGCAAACGAGACCTTCGCGTAGGTTTCCGCGCGCGGGCTGAACGGGATCAGGAAGCGCGCTTCACCACCGTCGTGGCCGCCCGCGGCATGATCGGGCAAGCCGCGCAAGCGCTCGTTTCCGCCCGCGAGCCTGAGCTTGCCGTCGCGCACTGCCCGGTAAACGGGCACCATCAGTTGCGGCCAGCGTGAGTGCGCATCGCCCTCAAAGAGCGCGACACTGCGTACGATGCCGTCGCCGTCGACTTCCAGGTTGATGTGGCCAAGCGCCGCCGCGGCCTGCGCGAGCGCCGTGACCGGCGTGACCGCGACGCGCTCGCCGTTGGCGCCTTCCGGGCTGAGCAGGATAGGCAGGTACGTGGGATGCGCGCCGAGCGACTGCGCGAGTTGAGCGTCGTCCTCTGCGGGTTCGGTGAACAGCACGTCGTAGACCACGGCGGCTGGTTGCACCTTCGCGAGCTGGTCGAGCAGATGCGCGTGCACGCTGCGCGGCCACGGCCAGCGTCCAAGCTGGGCGATGCTCGCGTTGTCGATTTCGATGACGACGATATCCGGCGACACCGGCACCGGCCTGACACTAAGAAAGCGGTCATAGACGAGATGATCGACGCCGGACGTCAGCCGCCAGAGTGCCGCGAGCAGGATGACCACGACGCCCAGACAGCCGACCGCCAGCCACTCGAAGAAAAAGCGCCGACCGACTGGCCGTCCGAGTCGCGCGCGTGGGTCGAAAGTCATGCGCTGGCCGTTGCCTGTATGGATCAGTAGGCCAGCGTGAACGACCGGACCGCGCTGCCCGTCTCGTAGAACTTGCCATTGTCGAACTGCTCGGCGATCACGGTCCAGTAATAGACGCCGCGCGGCAGATCTTTCACGACCAGTTCGCCGCCCTCGAGATCGGTCCGGTCAATGAGCGGGTGGCTCAGATCGGCGGTGTCCGCCAGCACGAAGCGAAACCGCGTCGAGTCGGCCTGACGGCTCACGAACCAGCGGAATTCGTAGTCGCGGGTGCCGGTGCGCGGCGCGGCCGAAGCGGCCAGTCCGAACTGGCGCCGCTCGAAAGCGTACACCTGCGGCAGGCCTTCGAGCTCGTGACTGTCGATGGCGGACAGGCTGACGAAATAGCTGCCGTCGGGCAGATCGCCAAACGACGCATGCGGCTCTGTCACGCGCGTTTCGCGAATCAACGCAAGCAGGCCCGCATCGCGCGCAATCTGCACGCGCCAGGCGTGCGCCTCCGGCTGCGGGACGATGTCGAAGGCGACTTCTCTCGCGGCCTGAAGCTTCGCCGGATCGACGAGCGCCGGCGTGGGCAGCAGCGGGACGGGAGCACCGATTGCGCCCGAGTCCCGGGTCACGTTGCCATGGTGCGCCGTCACGAGTTGCGCCGAAGCCTGAAGCGGCACCCCAGGCGCGCGTGGAGCCCGGCTTGCAGCGTCGACGCCGACCGCCCCGTCGAGCACTTCGACGGTTGTCGTCGACGCCCCGTCGCGATCGTAACGCACGCGAAAGCTCGTGCCTCGCACGCCCGCCACCACTGACGGCGAACGGATCTGAAAGCGGTCGTCCTTCTTCGTGGCGTGCGTCACTTCGGTGCGGACTTCGCCCTCGCGCAGATCGAACACCCGGTCGGTTGCGCCGGTGAGAGCGGTCTGGCGCAGCGTGTCAATGCCGATCGTGCTGTCCTGCGGCACGCCGATGTGCGAGCCGTCTGCCAGTTCCAGCGTGACAAATCCGTTATGACCAGTGCGTACGCGGTCGCCTTCTGTCAGCATCGTGTCGACGCTGACTGGCGTGAATGGGCCATCGCGGAACGCGTGTTCGACGGGACCGCTGGTCGCGACGACGCGCGCCGTCAGATGATCCCGCCTCAGCAGTTCAACGGGCAGCAGCAATTTCACACCAGGCTGCAAACGGCGCGGCGTGGGCACATGGTTCAGCCGGCTCAAGGTCACCCAGTCCGAGGGATCGCGCAGATAGCGCCCTGCGATGTCGTAGAGCGTGTCGCCGCGCTTTGCGATGTACGGCGCCATGGCATTGGAGGTACGCGCCGGGTGCGTCTGCGCGAACGACGCTGAGGTCCACAAAGCGCCGAACGCCGCGGCAAGACACGGCGCCAGCAACGACACCGTGCGGCGCGCTTTTCGCATGGGCACTGGCGCCGGCGTGCGCGTTACCGCCACACCGGCACCCGTCATGCGTCACCCCGCTCGGGCGTCCCGGTGCTTTCCACCCGTTCAAGGCGATAGCCATAGCCGTATATCGGCGTCAGCCGATAACCATGTTCCGGACGCAGATTGAGCTTGGCGCGTAGCATCGACACGTGCGTGTCCATGGTACGTGACGGGATTTCGGTGACCTGCTTCCAGATCACATCGAGAATGTGAGTGCGCGACAGCGGTCGGCTCAGATGCTGGAACAGCAGCAGCGCAAGTTGGAATTCCTTTTGTGTCAGCGCAACGGCGTTGCCCTTCAGGAGCACCTGCTTCGCACTCAGATCGAAGTCGTAGTCTCCATAGACTTCGCGCGTGGAGGACGCACTGAACTGATAGGCGCGGCGCAGCAGCGAACCGATGCGCGCGAGCAGGACGCTGCCGGCGACCGGCTTGACGACGTAGTCGTCGGCTCCAAGGTTGAGTATCGACGTGATATCCGTTTCGCGGCTGCGGCTCGTCATGAACAGGATCGGAAGTCGCTCGGAAAGGCTCTGCCGGACCCAGCGCAAGACTTCCTCGCCCGACATGTCCGGCACGTTCCAGTCGAGCACGAGCAGATCGAACGTCTGCCGCCTCAACTGCCGCACCAGTTCGCGGCCTGAGGAAAACGCGTGGCAGATATGCCCTGCTCCCGATAATGTCTGACAGATAAAATCGGTTTGGGCCTGATCGTCATCCAGGACAGCAATTCTCATAAACCCCCGCAACGCAAACTCATTTTCGTAACTGGCTGGCCACGCTATCTATTCAATCATCCAGTACCCGATTGGCAACGGCATAAAGCACGCAGTTCCCATGGATATATCGCAGCAAACAGTCCGCTCTAAGGGCGGATACGCACACTTCCGGACGGGCATTTGATCATAATCGAAAAGCGCTACCCGACCGGAAATGAAGTCGATCTGTAATCTGATCCCCTTAGTCATGGCCGACAGGCTGGATTCGATCACACGGCCGCTGTTTTACCCCGTCTTTTGGCGCCGTCCATTTCCCGGCTGGCCAGCGAAGCGATCGCCGCCTGTTCTTGCGGCATCATCGCCACGCCTTTCCTGCCCTTCTTCGCTACCCTGCGCGGCCTGTCGACGCGAGAGTGCCGCGTCCAGATGGATTTGCACGTGGTTCCACGCCGCCGGAGCGTAGTCGGGCTGCGTCAGCGCCCACGCATTCAGTTTCTCAAAAGCGCCAACCGTGGCTGTGCGGGTGGTCGATACGCGCTGCTCCAGCGCCCGCCGGTCTCGACGCCATCGATGTCCGACTTTCTCACGAAAATTGACAATCGTGCGCCAGAGTATAAGGAGGGTGCGAGATTAAATCGTTTAAGAATTGTCAAATGGCGATCTGAACAAGCTAGCCGGGCGATGGGGTTTTGCACAGTTCTCCAGCCCCGCCAGACAGGCGATTGCTCCGCCGGCCCAAGCTGGGTGGATCGCGCTGGTTATCAAAGCCTCAGTGATTATCTTTTGATCATCTATCAGAAAGTACCGTCAGAAATCGTAAAGCGAGGACGTCAAAATCGTTAATCAATGTGAAAACCAATCAAGGTGGAAAGCCTCGCACAGCGTGCAATGTTTATTTGCGCTCCCGGGAATGTGCAGCGCGGCTCGGGCGACGGTGTTGGCCAGATTTCAGGCTGTCACGCCCACCGGCTCACGCGATCCGGCTTGCGCCGGCGCACCGACGCTCACTTTCAGGCCTGCCGCCGCAAACACCTGAGCAGGCGCCGGGGGCGGCGGCGCGTCCGTGATCAACTGGTCGATCTCGTCGGCATTGAAGGCGCGCACTAGCGCGCTGTGACCGAACTTGTTGTGATCGGCGGCTATCACGCGCTCTTCGGCCTGCGCGAAAGCAGCCTGCGCGAAAGCAGCGTCCCACGGCAGCGAATCCATGAAACGCCCCTGGTTGTCGATGGCTGTTACGGAGAGGATCGCGTATCGAACGTGAAACTGCCGGATGAACGTGAGCACGTTTTCCCCAAAGGCCGACGCGTCGTCGGGACGCAGTTCGCCGCCTGTCATGAACACGCGGTTCTCGTTGCGCGGCGCGAGCGTGCGGGCGATCTCGGCGGAGTTCGTCACGACCGTCAGGCGGGAGCGCGCACACAGCGCCTGCGCGATATGAACGCAAGTCGTGCCGCCGTCGAGGATCAGCGAGTCTCCGTCCTGCACCATCTCGCCGACGCGCGCCGCGATCATCTGCTTGCCCTCGCGGTTTTCCTGCATCCGGCGCTGGAATGGCGGCTCGTCGAGATGATCCGGCAGCATGATGCCGCCGTGGACCTTCACCAGCAGACCGTCGCCGATCAGCGGCTTGATGGTGCGACGAATGGTTTCGTCGGACACCGCAAAGATGTCGGCCAGCTCATTGATCGTGCAGGTCTGTTTTTCCCGCACGATGCGCATGATTTCAGCCTGCCGTTGCGTGGAGAACATAGTGGCAAAGTCCGGAATTATGGGGTCTGAGGCAGTCTAGCAAAGGCGCAAGGTCTCTGGAAACACAATTCAACGTAAATCCACTCAAATCAACGTTCGTGGTGTGGCACTGTGTTGATCGACAGGCGATCGAGATGATTTTTCGCGCTCTCGCGCCCGACTCTCAAGGTTTTTACCGGCTTACGGCTACCCTTGATCAGCGATCGGAGCAGCTTGCTCCGCCTTGCAGTGCCTGCTCCCGGCTAGCGTAATCCTGGCCCCCGCATCCTCTATTTCTCGCGCCGATGTTGCATTTTGTGTCGGTTGGTTGCAATCTACACACATTTCCATATGCTTCAACGTATTTAAGACATGGATCAACATAAGTCCACGAATATTCCTGGGCATGCGCGCGTGGTGATCGTCGGTGGCGGCATCGTCGGCTGTTCGGTGGCGTATCACCTGACCCGTATGGGCTGGACCGACGTCGTGCTGCTCGAGCAGGGGCAACTGTCGTGCGGCACGACCTGGCACGCGGCCGGTCTCGTCGGCCAGCTGCGCGCGCAGGAGAGCATGACAAAGCTGATCCGCTACTCGACCGCGCTCTATGCCGAACTCGAAGCCGACACCGGCCTCGCCACGGGCTGGAAACAGTGTGGATCACTGTCGGTCGCGCGCACGGCCGAGCGTATGACCCAGTTGAAACGCACCGCGGCTGTTGCGCGTGCGTACGGCGTCGCGTGCGACGTGATCGGCCCGATCGAAGCCGGCGAGTTGTGGCCGGTCATGCGCACGGACGACCTGCTCGGCGCCGTATGGCTCCCCGGCGACGGCAAGGCCAACCCGACCGACCTGACCCAGGCGCTGGCACGCGGCGCAAGAACGCACGGTGCGCACATCGTCGAGAACACGCGCGTGACCGCTGTCCACACCAGACAGGCTGCCGCCGGTGGCCGCGAAGTCAGCGGCCTCGCATGGCGCAACAAGGACGGCGACGAGGGCGCGATCGATGCGGAAATCGTCGTCAACTGCGCGGGCCAGTGGGCGAAAGCGATCGGCCGCCTGTGCGGCGTCACGGTGCCGCTGCATTCCGCCGAGCACTACTACATCGTGACTGAGCGGATTGCAGGCGTACATCCCGACCTGCCGGTGATGCGCGACCCCGATGGATACATCTACTTCAAGGAAGAAGTGGGCGGGCTCGTGATGGGCGGTTTCGAGCCGAATGCGAAGCCGTGGGGAATGGACGGCATTCCGGAAAACTTTGAATTCCAGCTGCTACCCGACGACTGGGATCAATTCCAGATCCTGATGGAGAACGCGCTGCAACGGGTGCCCGCGCTCGAGACCGCGCAGGTCAGGCAGTTCTACAACGGGCCGGAGTCGTTCACGCCCGACAACAATTTCATACTCGGTGAAGCCCCCGAACTGCGTCACTTTTTTGTCGGCGCCGGCTTCAATTCGATGGGCATCGCGTCGGCCGGCGGCGCAGGCATGGCGCTTGCCGAATGGATCGTCGCCGGAGAGCCGACGATGGACCTGTGGCCCGTCGATATCCGCCGCTTCGCGCGTTTCAATGGCAACGACACCTGGCTGCACGATCGCGTCAAGGAAACGCTCGGCTTGCACTACGCCATGCCATGGCCGAATCGCGAGCTGGACACCGCCCGGCCGTTCCGGCGCTCGCCCCTCTATTCGCAACTGAAGGACGACGGCGCATGCTTCGGCAGCAAGATGGGCTGGGAGCGCGCAAATTTCTTCGCGCCCTCGCCTGCCGAGGCGCGCGTCGACTACGCATTCGGCCAGCAGAACTGGCTGCCCTGGAGCGGTGCCGAGCATCGCGCGTGTCGCGAAAGCGTGGCGCTCTTCGACATGACGTCGTTCTCCATATTCCTCGTGAAAGGACGCGACGCGGAGGCGGTCCTGCAAGGCATCGTCGCCAACGACGTGGCGGTGCCGCCGGGCACGACTGTCTACACCGGCATGTTCAACGGGCGGGGCGGCTATGAATCCGACTTCACGCTATGCCGACTCTCCGACGATCAATATCTGATCGTCACCGGCTCGGCGCAAACCACGCGCGATTTCGACACCATCGAAAAGCTGATCCCCGTCGACAAACACTGCACGCTCGTCGACATCACCGGTCAGCATGCGGTGCTGGCTGTCATGGGGCCGCGTTCAAGGGCCTTGCTGCAGAGTGTGTCGAAAGCCGACTGGAGCAACGAGGCGTTCGCCTTCGGTCAAAGCCGCGAAGTCGACATCGGCTATGCGACGGTGCGCGCGACGCGTTTGACATACGTTGGCGAGCTCGGCTGGGAGCTGTACGTGCCCGTCGAATTCGCGGTCGGTGTGTATGAAACGCTGCACGCTGCCGGCGAATCCTTCGGCCTCGTCAACGCAGGCTACTACGCGATCGACTCCCTGCGCATCGAAAAAGGTTATCGCGCGTGGGGCCGCGAACTCACGCCGGACGTCAATCCCTTCGAAGCCGGGCTCGAATTCGCCTGCAAGCTGAAGACGGACATGCCGTTCCGCGGCCGAGACGCGCTGCTGACTCTGCGCGACGAGCCGGTTCGCCGCCGCATGGCGATCCTGACCGCCGACGGCGCCAGCGACCGGATGCTCTGGGGCGGCGAAGCGATCCTGCGCAATGGCGTGCCCGTGGGCTTCGTCAGTTCGGCCGCATTCGGCCATACATTGGGCTGTCCTGTTGCGATGGGCTACATCAATAATCCGGACGGCGCCGCCGATGTGGACTATCTGACAGGCGGCAGATACGCAATCGACGTCGCTGGTGAACTGCTGCCGGCTACCGTTCATCTGAAGGCGCCCTACGATCCTCGCTCCGAGCGCGTCAAAAGCTGAGCGGAGAGGAAGCGCGCGTAGCGCTTTAAGGCAAACGCCTGCTTGCCCCGTTGACTAATCCTTGCCTGCCGGGAGGATCCGATCGTCATCGAGGCCATCGCGTCGCTTTTTCGCTATCTCGCGCGGCGTTGCGCCGAGCAGCCGCTGCACCCAGTGCGCCATGTGACTCTGATGCGCAAAGCCCGCTTCAAGCGCGATCTGCGTCACGCTCAAACGGCCCTGCAATAACAGGGCTTTCGCGCGCTCGACCCTGCGGTGGATCACGTACTGATGGACCGGCATGCCGAGCGTCTCGCGAAACAACACCTTGAAGTGCGGCACGCTGAGGTCGACCAGCGCAGCCAGTTCGGCGAGCGTCAGGCGTTTGTCGAGATTGCTTTCGATGAAGTCGATGACACGCGCCGCCGCGTTGGGGGCGAGCGAGCGCCGGCGGTTGTCGGGTTCGGGCGCCCCTTCCAGCAGCCTCACGACCACTGCCGTGCACAGACTCTCCGCATAGAGCGCATCCGATGCTTCCTCGGCTTCGAGTTCGGCGCGCAGCGCCCAGGCGAGATGCTGCAGACGCCGGTCACGAAGCTGGAACTGTGGCCTGATGTGCGCACGCTCAGGATTCAGGCCCAGTTGCCCGGCGGTCGTGCGTGCGAATTCATCGCTGATCCAGATGCGCAGAATCGTGCAGTCCGACTCGTCGGTCCATACGCCGTCAAGGCCAGCGGGGATGACGTCGGCGTCGCCCTGCGCCTGAATGCGGGCGACCCGGCGCCCATTGCACAGGCATCGTGCCTTGACGGGCGTACCGACGTGTACGCCTATCCTGTGATGCGTGGTCGCAGGAATCCGGTGCTCGCCCGCCGGAATGCCCACCATTTCGACGCCGAAACCCTGCCAGCCGAGCGCCGCGCTGGAACGCAGGCTGACTGTGCGACCCGCTTGCGGTGTGAGATTCGACGTGAGATGCGGCGTCGCGAGTTGCATGACATCTCCTTTCCGGAAGTCCACTCTTTGTGCGTGCATTGTGATGCGTTTCAGGCCAGTCTGCTTGCCCCCGATGTCGCGTCACATCGCCGAGATGAAAATCATCCGAATCTGCTCAAATTGATCCGCACCCGCGCGTCTCGCCTGCAACACGCTCCTATGATGCCCTCAAGCCACCAGACAAGGAGCGGTTCATGTACGTCATATTCGGAGCATCCGGTAAGGCAGGACAAGTCGCCGTAAAACGTCTTCGCGATGCGGGCCAGTCCGTGCGCGCAGTCGTGCGGACTGTGGACCAGGGTCGAACGTTCGCCGCGTCGGGATGTGAAGTGGTGGTTGCGGACCTGCTGGATCGCGACTCCGTCGCGAGAGCCATCCAGGGCGCGCAGGCAGTACAGATGCTGTGCCCCGTGCCGTCGGCTCATCCGGATCCCGAACGCGGGATGCGTGACATGATCGACGTTGCTGCCGACGCGTTGAGTGCAAATCCGCCCCGGCACGTGCTTGCGATATCGGATTACGGAGCTGAACTCGACGCCGGTACCGGCATCACGCAACTCTTCCATTATCTCGAGGAACGGCTGAAACGCGCCGTGCCGCATCTGACGCTGCTCCGCTCGGCCGAGCACATGCAGAACTGGGCGCGCGTGTTCCCGGTTGCGCTCTCGACAGGCGTGCTGCCGAGTTTTCACCACCCGCTGACCAAACAATTCCCGACGGTGTCGGCGCATAACGTCGGCGACGCGTGCGCGGCGCTGCTGCTCGAAGGCGCGCCGGATTCGGAAGTGCGCGTCGTCAGCATTGAAGGACCCGGGCGGCCTTGCGCCCTCGATGTGGCACGCTCGCTTGGCGAAGCGGCAGGCCGGGAGATCGTCGCGCATGAATTGCCGCGCGATCGGTGGACATCGACGCTGCTGCGCACGGGCTTGAGCGAGCTTCACGCGCGACTGATTACGGACCTCTACGACTCGCACAACGCGGGCCATATCGACGTCGAAACGAACGCCACCGAACGACGTTTCGGAACGACGTCACTGACGGAAGTATTCGCGACCATCCTCGCGCAAAACGCCTCTGCGGCGGCGCGATAACACTGTCACCGGACGGGTGCGGTTCGCGTGGCTCGGGGTGCGAAAGACGCTCAAACACTCTCATCGCCAAACAGAAGTCTCTGAGGCAGGTTGGCGACCGGAAGTGCCTGGCCGCCCGTCGCGCCCGGCGCATGGTTGAGCTGCCAGACACGGTCGAAAACACTTCCCGGCGTTCGCTGCGATCCGTGTTCTGCCAGGCGGCGCCACCTGTGGCAAAGCCGGAGCGTCCCTCCGGCTTCGCCACGAGCAGTATCTGCTACGTCCTGGATCCCGTGGCCGGCCTTTTCTTCGCCTGCAGGACGCGCACCCGAGCCATGGCCGCCTGGTCGGATGTCGTGCTGTCGTAAAGCGACGCAAGGTCGGATTTCAGCGCGGTGCGCGAATCGCCGTCGAGGTAGATCATATGACCCGACGGGTAATATTTGACGGTCAGATTCTTGCGCACCGTAGCGTCCTGCAGCGGCATGTTCTGCAAGTCCATCGTAGTCTGATAGAAAGGCGTGACCGCATCGTAATAACCATTCGCCGACAGAACCTTCAGATCGACGTTCAGCGCCATCGTCGCCGCGAGATCGCCAGCGGTGTACAGCACGATGTTGCCGTTCACGTCCTTCCCCTTCTGGGCACCCGTCGGGTCGATGTGACCAAAGTCCCAGTTTGCAAACGCCTGATCGTTCAAGTCCGTGAAGGGCGACACCGACGTGAACTTGAGTGTGTCGTTGAGATAGGTGTTCCACATGGCTGTGTACACGCCGCTGACCGCGGTCATCGTTGGGTCGTTGCCGCCCGAATTTGGATTGATCACGGCAGCGATGCCCGTCCCTACGCCGGTGACCCGGCCGTCATAAGCTCCAAGCTCAAGACCTTGCGCCTGCAACAGGGTCGTAAGGAATGCCGTATTGCCGATCGCATTGGGTGCTGCCACATTCAGGCTCCAGCTATCGAGCACCACCGGAGGGATACCGATGAAATCGCTGAGCTTCTGCACAGTCGCAGCATCGGGATTCGGAAACGCCGCCAGGGCAGCCGCGTACGGTGTCAGCGCAAACGGAATCACGGTCTGCGTATACGACGGCAGGTTGGCAGGGGCCGGCGTGACGTTGATCTTCTGGTGATACCAGGCGTCGGCGGCACAGGTTGGCAACAGCCCGATGGGATTTCCGGCCTGTGAATAGTCGAGAATCGACGACTGCAGCGTGACGCCGTTCAGGTCGATGCCGGCTTCATGCAGCAACCAGGCGAGCACGCACGAGCGGGCGGTGCCGTACGATTCCCCGAACAGGAATTTGGGCGAATTCCAGCGATCGTATACGGTCAGGAAACGCTCGATGAATTGCCGCAACGAGCCTGCGTCTTCGTCGACGCCCCAGAAATCCTTGTTCCTGTTCGGTGCGATCGCGGCGGAATAACCGGTGCCGACCGGGTTAATGAACACGAGGTCGCTTCTGTCCAGCAGACTGTCCGGGTTAGGCTCCATCGTGTAGGGCGCAGCCGGCGTGAATTTCGGCATCTCCGTCTTGATGCGTTGCGGCGCGAACGAGCCCAGCAGGAGAAAAACCGACGACGAACCGGGTCCGCCGTTATAGAAGAACGTGACCGGCCGGGTGTTGTGGTCGGCGCCGTCAGCCGTGAACGCCACGTAGAAGATCTTGGCCGCGGGTTGCGCACTACTCGGATCGCGCGTGACAAGATGGCCGGCCGTCGCTGTGTAGTCGATCGCCTTCCCGCTCAGGACGATCTGATGGTGTGTGATCGCCGCCTGCTCCGTGCTATCGGTGATCGAATCGTTGGGACCGTTGCCGTAGGCAATGGGATCGGCATAGGGCTGGTCGGGTTGAATAGCAGTTGCAGCTGTTGACATTTGTCGTTACCTCGCAGAGTTCTGAACCGATGAAGCCAGGTCGCGTCATGGGTTCACATCGCCTTCATTTGATCCGCCGTGTCGACGGCAGGACCGAGGCGCATCAGATCACGCCACCGCGTGAAAAACCGTCAGGACATGCGCGAAAACCAGCCCACTGCCCTAGGGCCTGTTCACGCTAATAACGGGCTTGCGAACGTGCCTTTCCGCCCGCAGTGCAAGGAGGAAGGAGCGCCGTTTGGCCGAGCCAAACAAGCGACGCCCGACGCCGCAATGCGGGCGGAAAGGCACGTTCCCCTGATTAAAAAAACCTTCGCGGGGCTGGCCGCCAGAAGGGCCGATCGCCGCGTCATGCTCCTCGCGAATACATCCAGTATTCGCTTCGTCCCAATCCTTGCGCTCGGCCCTTCTGGCGGCCAGCGCAAGCCCGTTATTAGCGTGAACAGGCCCTAAGCCCTTGTCAATGCAGCGAGCAAGGCTTTGCCGTCCGGTACGCCCCAACCCGTCACTGCGTCATATCCTGGGCCGGCTGAATATCCCTTGCCAGGTCTTGGATGAGAAGCGTTCTGGCCGCTGGTAATGTCCCGGCACACTGCCTGCCCTTGTGGCTGGCCATCGGCGTCTTGCGCATACAGCATAGGGGTGATGAAACGCTGTCGTTTGCCGGCGGGCAGCGCAGCATTGACCCGGGCAATCAACGAAGCCCACAGGGGCGCCGAGGCGCTCGTCCCACCGTTTGGCGACGATTGTCCGTCGAGAATCAGATCGTAGAGCGGAGGGCCGGCGAGTGCCGCGACATCTGGCACGACGCGGCCGTCGATACCACCCCGGTTGAGCGAAGAAACGCTCACGCTCTGCCATGCAGGCCGCGCAAACAAGGTGCTGACGCCGCCACCAGTCGCGCCTCCCCCTTTCGTGGTTCGCCTTCCCGGTGACTCCCACCACACAACTTCTGAAGCGGCGCTGCCAGTCAGCATCGTGCCCCCAATGCCGAGCACATAGGGACTCGATGCCGGGAATTCCACGTGGGCCTGGGTCCCGCTCATGTCTGCCCCCGAGCCATCGTCTCCGGCCGAGACGCACACCGTAATGCCCTGCAGAGCTGCCGCCTGCAGTCCATTGTTGATTGCCTTGAGGGCCGCTGCGGACCAGTCCGGCGAGTCCTCGGCAAGGCCATAGCTGATCGAGAGGCTCACCGGCGTGGCAGGCTGACCTGACGCCACCTGGGTTAACAGATCAACCCAGCCTTTCTGATCGAAGCTGGCAAAGTAGACGTAGACGGTCGCATTTGTGCACAACGCCGCGACAATTTCCACGTCCATCATGACTTCGCCCGTCTCGTCCAACACTTCGTTGCCCACGTTCGCTGGCAGGCTGTGAAGTTGCGCGGCAGTCAGCGGCGCAAGGTCGACAGATACGATCTCGATGTTCGGTAGCGCCCTGCCCTGCGCAGCGCAGAATGCACTGACATCGTCAGGAAGATAGGCCGGTGCGAGAAAGGAACCCGACTGAAGCGGAGCACCGAATTCCGCGATGGCAACGCTCTGGCCAGCGCAATCGCCCGGCGGAAAGTTGTATAGAACTTCCAGCTCCGCTGGCGTGAGTGGCTTTCCGATGGACTCCGCCTGTTGCGCAGATCGACGACGCGCCACCCGGCGCTGGTCCAAACCAAACACACCGGTCACGATCCCGGCTAGCTCCGCGGGTACCTTCAGCGTTCCCTCGCGGCCGCGAAATTCGCCCTGCTCGGCGTTGTGATAAATCCCGAGGCCCGGATGGAATGCTGCCTCCATTGCAGCTGCTGTTCCGCTCATCCTGAGGCTGCGGCGGTCCGGGGCCAGTTCCTCTGTCGTCAGTCCGTATCCTCGCAGCACTGTCTCAACCGCGTGAACATCCCCGGATGCCGCACCATAACGTTGTGCGAATTCCTCCGGAGTCAATGCCGGTCCCGACGCCGCCGTAACATCCGGCAATGCCGGAGCCTTCAACGTGATAGTGACTTCGATGTGCGCGTGCGGGTCGACATCGCGCATTCGCCGCGCGTCGCTCTTCGACGGGCGACGACTGCCGGGTAACTCGACATGGGTTTCAGTCATTTCGGCACCTCCAGTTCCAATGCATCATGCCTGGGTTACCTCCCCCCGCACATGTAAGAATCTTCCTGACCCATGCGAAGTGAACCAATGAACGCTCAATTCATATGGTTCGTTATGCTTATTTAGTTGTGTTATTGAAGGAATTGGGACCCTTCTCCATGTGCCGGCACCAAACCATCGAAACGAGTCGCCATTGTTAGCGCTCGCGCCTGCGTTGATCCTGACAGGGTGGCGAGCATCGCAGCAACCAGCGCCCCCTCAGCGATTGTGGTCCAACCTGCCTTGTGGATAAGCACGGGCAGTTCTTCAAACTCCGCGCTGAATTGCGAGCGCGCTACTTACCTAAGACGATCCCGGACCGATGTGTTTTCAACCTGTGTGCCGTGCCGAGGAGACGCTCCGCCACGTTTTAATAACGTGGTTGGCATGCGCATTTCAGCACTCAGGTTAAAGGCCGGGAAATCGCGCCTGCCTGTCGGCGAGGAAAAAGAATGTGCGGAGTTTGAGCAGGAATCAGGAGATGATCGCGTAGCGGCGGAATTCGCCCCTACGCCTTGCCAGGCGTCTTCCTTGAGCGGTCATGGACGTGACCTGTTCGGGTTCGGAGCGCGAGGCCCTGACTGTTCTGTCGCACGGCCGTCGTGCTGGTCGTCGGCTGCGTCCACGTCGAAGGGAACGGTGTCCCTGAATGGCTCACGTTACGATCTGGACGCGCCAGGCGAATCTCCGTGCCCGTTGCAGGCCCCGTCAGGAATTCAACGCCTGGGTCCCCTCATCCCCTCGGCTTCCATGGCGGCATTGCGCTCCTCGCTGGCCTCAATGGGGTCCATGGCCTCGTCTATGGAAGCCGACGCGCGCTCTGTGGCCGCTATCGCTTCGTCGACCGTGGCACTGGGTTCACCGTCGTCGTTGCCCGGTGGCTCCAGCATGTCACGAAGCATGGCCGCCAGTTCAGGCGTGTCCCAGGGCAGGCCTCGCTGCTTTTGCCTCTTTATGTAGTGTCTGACTTCTGCGTCTTGCTCCGGAGGCAAGGGAAGACCGCGAAAGGTGCTTCGAGGGTCTATGTTTCTCATGGCGCTACTCCGGGATTTGTCCCATCCCCAGTGTAGTCCTGTTGTGGTCCAGGAGCCTCAACTATTGGGACTTTGCGCTGCATGGCACTACCGCCGATGCGTCAATAGCGGCAGCCGACAGCGCCCCGTATGCCGCCAGATGCGGCAGCCGCAACCTGGTTCGGATCGATACCAGGCGACCGGCATCGAGACCGCCCAGGCGAAAGCGTGGGTTGCCTGCAATCGGGCAGTCAAAGCCGTCAATATGACGCTGATATCTCCCACCTGACCCGACTCACCTTCTCTCTGATCAGTCGCTAAACTGTGTCAAATTGCGCGCGACGCTACAGGAATTCCGTCAGAAACACCTGGCGTAACTGCGGACTTTGTTATTCAGCGTTTACCCTAAAAACCCTTGCTGGAATCGCCGTAGTCGACGCTGGGCTTGCGAACCGGACACTGACTCACGGTAATCGCCAGTTTTCGCACGAAAAGTACGACTACCCCGGGACGCCGTCCGGATGCGCGCGTACGAGATTGGCTCAACAATCTGGCCGAAGGCGGGGCCATGCGGGGGGTGGGCAAGTCAACACGATGACGTCGCCGACGTTACTTGCGGTGGACTACACTCGTCTACACGTATATGCGCGTAATGGCCTGCCGCTGCGCACCCGTATGCCCGGACTGGCACCACGGGGCAAATTCTGATGCATGCCGTCGGCTGCGGGTCCATTGCCACGCAGAGCGTTGGCCGAATCCGTACGACACATGCACCCCGTACCGCCCGGCTCGGCAGTTCTCGTCCATCAAACGGGAAGCGGGCGCCGTGCCGTGCGATCGTGTACACCGGCGAAAAGCGGGCGCCTGCCTGTGCGAAGCCTGCCCACCTTTCTCGTATTTGGAGCTCGATACAATGAACCCCGAAGCCTATCAACCGTGTATCGATGCATGCGACGCGTGTGCCGCCGCCTGCGCCCGCTGCGCATCCGCATGCCTTGAAGAGCCCGGCGTCGCGGCCTTGGCAAAATGCATTCGGCTCAACATCGATTGCGCGTCACTATGCCGGCTTACGTCGGCCGCGCTGGCGCGGCAGAGCCGTTTCGCCCCTGAGTTTTGTGCGCTTTGCGCGCGGATCTGCGACGAGTGTGCGGACGAATGCGCAGGTCATGCACCCGAGCACTGCGGTGCATGCAGCGATGCGTGCCGGATGTGCGCGGAGGCGTGCCGAACAATCTGATGACCCGTACGCTTCGATCGCTGATTCGACCCGCCAGCCTGCTTTCAAGGTGGGTAGCAACAGGCAGCGTGTCGGACCTCAAGCCGTCGCCACTGTTGTCGCCGATGCAAGGCTGACCAATATGCCGAAATTCGGCTGATCACCGGGCGTGGACCTCGATTCGTTGCGGCGTGAATCCTGTGTGATCGGGAAGGCCGTCAACCTTCTCCCCAAAGTGCTGGCGGGTGTTTCCCACTGGTTGATCGCGCGACTTTGTGCGTAAGATTACCGTTCCGTGCGCTTGCGAATGACGGCAGGCAGGAGGCAGCGCCAGGATCGACGCCAACGAGTGTTTTCATCATGCATGCGAGAGTGTGCTGGGCGGCTGCCCCTCGTGCGGCCGCAATGACGCCAGGGGGCGCGGCGACGATCGCGGCGCAGACGATGTTCGGTCGGCGTGGCTGGGCCGCGTTGCTTCGTCACGCCTTGCTCGCAGTGGCTTGCGCGCTGGCTACGGCACCGGCCGCGCACCCCGGGACACCCGCCAATGCAGCCGGTCCAGCCAGCGAGGCGCCCGCCAACACCACAAGCCGCGCCGATCCCACCATTTCGCCGCGCGACGCCGCCGTGCGTCAGGTCGTGCTGGGCATCATCAGTTTCACGCACTGGCCGACGCCGCCCGCGCGCCTGCGCCTGTGCGTGACGGGCCGGCCTGACTACGCGCATGGCCTGGTCGACACGCTGCAGGCTGGCTCGACGCCGCTCGACGCGCAGCGCATCGGCTTTGACGATCCCGCCATCGGTGCAGCCTGCGACGTCGTCTATTCCGGCAACCTGAGCGACGATGAGTGGCAGCAGGTCAGAGCCGCCGTGGCCGGCCACCCGGTCCTGACCATCGCGGAACACAACCCGTCCTGCACGACCGGCAGCATGTTCTGCCTCAATGTCGATGACGAACCCATCACGTTCGACATCAATCTCGACGCCGTGGCGCGCAGCGGCGTACGGGTTCAGCCGAATGTGCTCAAGCTCGCCCGGCGACCACTGACGCCATGAGACAGCCCGCGCCCCCCGTTTCACCTCCGCGCCCGACGCTGCAAAGCGTGTTGCGCCGCGCGCACCTGCGCCTGGCGTTCGTCGCCGTCGCGATGGCCGCCGTGTCACTGATCGTAGTCGCGGTGATCGCGCTACGTGCCTATGCCGGCAATAATCTGAACCTGCTGGCCCGCTCGCTCGGCTATACGGTCGAGGCGGCGCTGGTGTTCGGCGACCGCATCGCGGCGGCCGAGGCGATCGGGCTGATCGCCAACAAAGAGGATGTGGCCGAGGTCATCGTCACTGATGGCAAGGGCCTGCCGTTCGCGGCGTGGCAGTTGCCCGTCGACAGCGCGATCGCCAGACTCGAGCGGAAGGTCGCCGGCATTGCGCTGCCGGGACCCGTGACCACGTTGGTGCTGCATGACGGCATCGTCGTCGGTCGGGTCGAAGTGCGCGGACAGGGGCGCCAGTTCTTCGGCTTCCTGCTCGGTGGCATCGGCGGGATCCTGGCCGGCCTCGCCATCAGCGTGCTCGGCGCCTATGTGAGCTCGCAGCGCCTGCTGCGCAACATCATCGCGCCGCTGCGCGCGCTGGCCGGCGTCGCCCACGCGGTGCGGCGCGAGCGCGCGTTCGAGCAGCGGGTCGAGCCTGTAGCGATCGCGGAACTGAACCAGCTCGGCGACGACTTCAACGCCTTGCTCGATGAACTCGAAGAATGGCAAAACACCCTGCGCGAAGAAAATGCCTCGCTCGAATACCAGGCCAACCACGACGCCCTGACGGGCCTGCCCAACCGTGTACAGTTCGAGTCGCGCCTCGAGCGCGCCCTCTTCGGGGCCGCGCAGACGGGTCAGCGGGTTGCCGTGTTATATCTCGACTGTGACCGTTTCAAGGAGGTCAATGACTGTCTCGGCCATGAAGCAGGCGACGCAGTGCTGATCGGCATCGCTGCGCGGGTGCGCACGCAGTTGCCCGAGGCCGATCTGGTCGCGCGCCTGGGCGGCGACGAGTTCGCCGCGATGCTGGCGCCAATGCGCGAAGTGGCCAGCGCCGGCCGTATCGCCGAGGGCGTACTGGCCACCATGGCGCCGACAATCGCCTTGCCCGATGGCCGTACGGTGGCCATCACGATGAGCATCGGCGTTGCGGTGTATCCCGATCATGCGACCGACGCAATCGGTTTGATGCGCGTCGCCGATGCCGCGATGTACCGGGCCAAGCGCGCGCGGCCGGGCTCGTGGCAGTTTGCCGAAAGCGTCGCCGGACAGGCGTGACGCCAGAACCTGACGTAGCATCCGGGCCGTCGCAAGGGTGCGAAACAGCGCGCGCGCAGGGCGGGCGCACTCGAGGGGGATGCGATGATGAGACACTGGTTTCCAGCAGGCATTTCGCGGGTGGGCATTGGGAGCGCACTGCTCTTGTGTATGCTGCTCGGGGGCTGCCATACGCCGCCGCTTTACCGCGGTCTGACCCATACGCAGGTCGAGGCGCTCAGGTCGGAAGGATTCGACGAGACCGAGCAGGGCTTCGAGTTCGGCTCGAGCGAACCGATCCTGTTCGACTTCGACCGCTACGATCTCAAGCCTGACGTTCGCCGGACCGTCGAGCATATCGGCCACACGCTCGTGTCGGTGGGGCTTACCAGCGTGCGCGTCTACGGGTACACCGACTGGGTGGGCACGGAGGCCTACAACGTCCGGTTGTCGAAGCGCCGTGCCGAGACCGTGGCGAACGAACTGGTCGACACCGGGCTTCCTGCCGGTAGCGTCGACATCATCGGGAGAGGCAAGCTCGACCCGGTGGGCGACAATCGCACGGCCACCGGCCGGGCCCAGAACCGCCGCGCGGCGATCGTCATCTCGCCTCGTTGAGCCGATGTTCGCCTACGTCGGAACGTATGTAGTCGAATCCGATCGCGTTATCCACATTCTCGACGGTAGTTGGAATGAGCTTTGGACCGGCACGCGGCAGGTGCGTTTCCTGGCGTTTCGAGGCGACCGACTCATCTACACCACGCCGGAGACCGTCGACCCTATGGACGGGAAGCGCTGCACATACGAGGTCACGTTCTCTCGGGGCTAGACGAGGCTCTCGCGAACCATGAAGCTGGTATTCGCAACTCGGGTGATGGGCGAGTCGCGAACGTCTGCGAAGGCGGACGACGTGACGGGCAGGATCGGCGCGCGAAGGCCGCTTGCACGAGTTAACCGAACATTTGACTTACCGCTGATGCGATTTTGCCGAGATCTTCATTGTTGAACAAATCATCCAGCTTCTCCTCATGGGCTATTTTTTCCATGGCTTGAACGTCTTTTTCTCTTGAAAACGTGGTCTTAAAGGATTTTGGATTTTTGGCTCGGGCTATTTCGATGGCTTTGCCCATTGATGTCGGCATCTCGCTAATCGGAACGGGCAGCAGGTTCTTGGTCGTCCAGGCCCCGACACGTGCCTTGGTGACCTCCGGCGATCTCAGGGAATCGATGAAAACGACTTTCTGGCCCCAGATCCCCAATACATCCATACCTCCGCTTTTCATGCCGAGGTGGACGACATCACAGTCATAGAATGCCGTCATATAGTCGAAAAAACCGTTCTCCTGGAATCGTCCCATGATGCTGCTCTGGCGCTTCCAGAATTCACCGAGATTGAACACATGTTTCAATTGCCTGGTTTCGTGATTGAATCCATCACCAACGATAAGAATGGCCTTGATTGATGGAATCTTGAACTTGAGGTTCAGACAAAGCTGCTGGTTGCCAGATTCGGATGAGTCGTACTGAGGATTGGCACCGCCCAGTAGCCGTCCCGGCTTTGGCATTCCGGACGTGCGGCCCCACAGGCAGACAAATTTTTCGCGACCTTTCGAAATTCCGAACCTCTCGATATATTCCTGCATGAACGAAGTGCATATCGCAGTGTAGGCATCGTAATGAGTCGATGAGCCCCCGCGCACCAGGTCTGCCCAGACCGGTGTCAGCGGCTGTCCCTGGGTCATGCTTTGGACGGCGGTCTTTGCCCAGAAGGTTGCGTCGAAGGGTTCGCGCGCGTTCTCGACCGTCTTCATCAGCTCCGTCATCGCGGCGATCGCGCGGTTTTTGCTGATCGCGTCAGTGTGCAGCAGCGTGAAAGTGCCGTTCTGCCGCTCGCTGACGGAGCGAACGCTGAACTCGATGTCTTTGAGCAGCCCGCCCACACCGAAACCTTCCGCTTGCAGGACGAGGATGGAGAACGGCGTCACCGCATCGATGGAGAAATGGCGCACCGCTGCGGCATAGACGTGGCCAAAGTCGCCCGTCTGCCAGCTTCCGATGATGAAGATGGGGCCGTTCTTGACCAGCTTCAGGGCCGACTTCAACTCCGCGAGGATTGCAGCGTTGTCGTCCTTCTGGTTCAAAGCGAAGCGGATATGGATGTGAGTCAACATATCGGGTTCCTTATGAACGTGCAGGCCGCACTGTTCGACCGGACCGCCAGGTTAATCAAGTCCGGCCACTGCTTGCCGAGCCCACGCCGGGTCAACGCACGTGAGCAGCGTCTGGCATGCGTCGAACGCCATCCCGGCCCCCGGGCATGTCGGCCCCTGCAAAGGGTCGTATGCAATGCAAGCAGCCACCAGCCGAAAACCGCGTGGTGCCCCCATCTATAGAGAACGAACGAACCCCGTCCACTTTGAAACCTTTGCCATTCATTTTCGGCGTGATGGACGCCACCACCACGGTACACATGAATCGTTGACTCGTTTGGTGCGGGATTGGAGCTAAGCCAGATGGGTCCCGGTTTTTTAATTTCGGACGTACGGGATCAGTCCCGTTAATCTCCCAGACGATGCAGGTGTTCACGGGGTGCACCGGCCCTTCCCGGCTGCGCTACGTATTTAAATGCGTCTCTGTCGCCATGGCCAGGCCGACGCCGGACCCGGACCCACCTTGTGGCGTACGTCTTGCAATTAAAACGGTTCGTCGCCGCCCCACTCACAATCCGCCAGTGATCGCGAATGCGCCCGTGGGAGACGGCTGGCGGCTTCCAGTAACGAGTGGCCGCTTGGTGTCAGCGAAGGCCGTTGATGCCCTCCAGCGATCTGCTCCAGCAGAAGGAGCTGGCGCTCCAGCAGCGTGTCGACTTCGGTGCGATTCATATCGATCTGGTCCGGTGCACTGCGGACCAGCATGAGGGTGGCAAATTCGTGTGGACTTAGCATGTTCGTCTCCCAGTAACAATGAGGCCGCGACCAGGGGCACGGGGAAAACATCTTAAGGCGGCAAGATGACAGGCTGATGATGCACAGTGCCGTTTCGACAATTGACCGCCGGTCGGTTCGCACGACGGCGGGATGCGACGTCGCGACATATGGCCCTGGAATAAACCGGCGCATCCGGTCGTTTAACCAGCAGGCAACCATGTCCCCGGCGGGAAGCCTTGTCCCGCCGGGGCGCGAAGTTGCGCAAGCACACCGATGTGCTGGGCGACGCCGGTGACGCCGCGCGTCGAAACGTCGGGGATCCACGCGGAACCCCATCATGAACAGGTTATTTCGGATCGGGACGTTGCTCTTCTGTCTAGGCGCTTCTGCGCCTGCCCTCGCGCAAACATATGATGATTCAGATGTGCCGGGCAACTATGGCAATTGCCGCGCGGTGGTGGGGCAGGCGGAAATCGACGGCACGGCACAGCAGGTCGTCGGACGTGCGTGCCTGCAGCCTGACGGGACATGGCAGTTCGTGCAGAGCCCAGATGGCAACGTGATGTGGTATCCGGTAGCGACTTACCCGTACTCTGATCCGTGGTGGTGGGGACCACCGCTGTTTATCAGCTCTGGCATGAGCTTCATTTTTGTCGACAATTTCCACCGCTTTCACCGCTTTAATAAATTCCGTCAACTCGATCACAACCATTTCAGTGTTCACGTCGTGACGGGCTTCCGCCGCGCACCATTTCCCCCAGGAGGCATACACGGAGTCGGTGGGATGCAGCGCGGCTTCGGCGGCATGCGCGGGTCCGGTGGAGAGGCCGGCCAAATGCGACGGCGTTAGACTGTCCCCCTCTCTGTGGCCGATCATCAAAACGACGAGAGCACGCAGAGCGCAGATTTGACAGGGTATGTTCACATTTCCGCGTCGAATCCAGGCGAGCCGATCGACCCGACGATGTACAACGGCGCCGTGTTCGTGAGGGGCTAAGGCGACATCAACACGTTCGGTCTTTCGGTAGCGGTCAGGGCCTCGCACGCTGCACCTGGTCCCCAACTTTCAGAAGAACTTTTCCTCCTCGTGCCTGATGGGAGATTGCGGCGCCGATTTCCTCAAGCCGATATGTTTCGGCCACTGGAATCGCGACTTCGCCCGAGGCCACCATCTCTGCCGCCTGCATGATTGCGCCGGGAATCTGTGCAGCAAAGTCCGGATTACCGAGAGAAAAGCCACGAACGGTCAAGTCATTGAAGATGACATCGAACGGGCTAATCGTCATCGTCGCAAAGCTCTCGGCAGCGTACGACACGAGGGTACCGCGAGGCCCCAGCAGCCTGGCCAGGCGGCTGGTTGCCTCGCCGCTGACAGCATCCAGCGCAAGCTGCAGGCGCTTTTCGCCCAGCGCCCCGGCGATCTTTGCGGGCGCGTTATCGTCGTCCAGCAAGACCAGCTCGCATCCCGCTTCTCGCGCGGCACTCATTGCCTCGGCCCGGCGCACCAGTCCGAGCGTCCTGACACCTTTTCGCCTGGCGAAACTGATTATCCAGCGTGCTATGGCCGAGTTGGCTGCGTTGATTACAATCCAGTCATCCGACTGTAACTGTACGTACGTCTCGAGCAGCAGATGCGCGGTGGGCGGGTTGATGGTAAGCATTGCCAACTGCCGAGGGTCAGCACCGGCAGGAAGCGCGACCAGGCCGTCCGCGTTGACGACCATCCGCTCGCGCCAGGTAAAGCTGCCCATCGGAAGAGTCACGCGATCGCCGACCCTGACGTTGCTGACTCCGGCACCAATCTCCAGCACACGCCCCGCACCCTCGTTGCCGATCACCGATGGCAACTCGGGATGCAGCGGATACAAGCCCCGCGCGACGAGAATGTCGCTGAAGTTGACTGGGGCGTACTCGACCCCGACCAGCACCTGGCCCGCGCCCGGACTGGCGGGTTCTGGCAATTCACGGAATTCAAGTCCCGTTGCCGGGTCGCCATATGCGGTGAGCACAACACCTTTCATGATGAAACTCCTCTTTGATGGACGCCCAGGCAGGTACAGCGCCCGGGCATGCCTTACACGGCATCGGGTTGCGGAATGTCAGCCAAACGAATCAATCGACGCTCATATCTGCGCTCTGCCGCCATCCACGAAGAGTTCGATGCCCGTGACGAAACTCGAGTCATCCGAAGCGAGAAACAGGGCAGCTTTGGCAACTTCGTCGGCTTCCCCCATGCGTCCCATCGGGATGGTAGACAAGATTCTCGCTATCGCGTCTGGAGGCTGCTGATCAATGGCCGGTGTATCGATGGGGCCCGGGCTAAGGACGTTTGAACGGATGCGACGGTCCTTCAGCTCCACGGTCCATCCTCGCACGAAATTGCGGATAGCCGCTTTGGTCGCGCCGTATACCCAGAAGGCGGGTGTCCCTTTGGCGCTCGCGACGGAACCCGTGAGAATGATCGACCCGCCATCATTCAAGAGCGGCAGTGCCTTTTGGACGGTGAAGAGCATTCCCTTCACGTTGGTACTGAACAGTTTGTCGAAATGGGCTTCAGTGATGTTGCCCAAGGCGGCGAACTCAGCGATGCCGGCGTTGGCGAAGACGATGTCGATTCTTCGCCCTGTCGCGTTGACGTTCTCATAGAGACGATCAAGATCAGCCAGATTGGCGACGTCTCCCTGGATGCCGGTCACATTGTCTCCGATGGCCCTCACGGCTTCATCGAGCTCCTTCTGGCGACGGCCGGTGATGAAGACGTAGGCGCCCTCGGCGACGAAGAGCTTCGCCGCGGCGAAGCCTATCCCCGACGAGCCGCCAGTGATGACGGCCACCTTTCCCTGCAACTTATCCATAGCGATTGCTCCATTGACCTCATTTGCCGGAATCGGTTCTTGCCTCGAGTGCCTGGACGACGGCTGCGATGTCGGACTGTCCGTGCCCCAACGCCAGCGTCTCACCGAATAGCGCATGGCAGACATCCAATAGCGGCGACGCGACCCCGGCTTCCCTGGCCGCTTCCGCAATCAATCGATTGACCTTCAGCACATTGGTGATCGACCCCTGGACATCGAAGTCACGCATCACCAGCTTGAGCATTTTCACGCGTGAGATGTCGCTCGCCATCTGACCGGCGTCCACGATGGCGCGGAACTGCTGCATGTCCAGACCATGCCGCTCGGCAAAATGCGCCGCTTCCGCAAGGCCGGTGACCGTGGTCATCAGAAACAGGTTCACCGCGAGCTTCATGAGAAGCCCGCTCGGAACCGGGCCGCACACAATCGTCTGATGGCACATTGGCTCGAGCAGAGGGCGCACGCTTTCGACGGCCGCGTCTTCGCCCGCCAGCATCGCCACGAGCTGGCCAGCCTCGGCGGGCTTGCGCGAGCCCGAGACGGGCGCCATGGGCTGTCCCATGACACCTAAACCGATGAAACCGATGTCCATATTCACCCCTATCCCAAGGCGGTTGTCGCTTGTGGCGACACGGTCGGATTCGTTGCCGCGAACACGAGAAGCTGGTTTCGAATGCGACACTTCCCTGGCTCGTTCACGCCAGATTCGTCCCGCTTCGCGGTATCAACGCGAATGTTGATTCCGGCGCAGCACGACGAGGTTCACGACGTGCACCAGCACGGCCTCGCCGTCCTGGTTCAGGGTGGTCGTTCGGAGTTTGATCAGGCCCTGCTCCGGACGGGACTTTGACGGGCGCACCTCGAGCACCTCGCACTCGATGCGCAACTCGTCGTCGGGACGCACCGGCCGGGGCCAGCGGCACTCGTCGAGGCCAGCGCCGATGATGCCGCCGGCCGGCTTCAGTTCGCTCTCTGTCAGCAGCCGCATCGTCACGGCGGCTGTGTGCCAGCCGCTGGCGGCCAGTCCACCGAAAATCGAACCGCGCGCCGCCGCCTCATCGAGGTGGAAGGGCTGTGGATCGAATTCAGCAGCGAAAGCGAGGACCCGTTCTTTGTCGATGCGCAGCCGCCCTGAACCGAACATCTGCCCCACTGCGAAATCTTCCAGATAGCGCTCGCTCAACTGATTCATGATTCAGTCCCAGCCTTGCGCAATGGCTTCGCCATCGACGATGTCCTGCGCCAGCCTGAGAAGGTCTCTGCTTCTATCACCTGCATGGCTACTCTCCATAAAGTGACTAACCTGTAAGTAGCTTGAATATTACGAACAGGTCTGTTACTTTGTCAAGCGAGAAATCGGAATGAGAGGAACATGCAGTGATGGAGGCAAGAGCCCGACCCCGCCGGGGAGCCCCGCCGAAGGGCGAAGTGAGCGCGCGCGAGCGCATCCTCGCGACGGCAAGCGAATTGTTTTACCGCGAGGGCATCCGCGCCATCGGCGTTGACACGGTCGTCGAGCGATCCGGCGTGTCGAAGACGAGCCTCTATCGCCTGTTTGAATCCAAGGACGCCTTGATCGCCACCGTCGCTGTCGAACAGGATCGGTTGTTCTGGGCGTGGTGGAATCGCACGGAAGAACAGCACGCAGATGATCCGCGCGCCTTGCTGGACGCGCTGCTATCCGGCATCGCGAAGCGGATCGGGCACCCCGACTATCGCGGCTGTCCATTCCTGAACCTGGTGACGGAGTTTCCTGACGACAACCATCCTGGCCGGGTCATCGCCCGGAACAACAAGGAGGAAATGCGGGCAAGGCTCGCGACCATAGTGGCCAGGCTTGGCGCCAGTGATCCCGACCGTACCGCGTCTCAGATCGCGCTGCTCATCAACGGCGCGTACGTCACCGGCCTGATGACAGGAGCGGCTGATCTGAGGGGCGATCTCATCGATGCCGTCATGAAATTGTTGGTCTAGTGGATTGCCAACGTTGGGCGCATGTCAGCCGGTCTCAATCAGGTTGTCGATCGATGTTTGTTGTCTCCGTCACGTGACGGCTGCGACCGAGCCTGGAAGTTTCTTCCGACGCTCAGGCGGCGGTTCCGTGCCGCAAGAGGGCATTCGATTCACGACAACGAATGTTGCTTTATGGGCCGTTCGATATCCAGGGGGTGGACGCGGCTAATGGGCGTCTGCTTTGTGGTTTGATGGCGGTGACGAGGTCACCGCCAGGAAGTGGCGCAGGGAGCCACGTGCGACTGCCGGCTATTGCCGTTGCTGAGCGGATGCTCGCGCCCTGGAGGCACTCAATGGAGCGATGGTACCGAACAGTCCATTGGTCTCTTTGTTAGGACCTGCCGAGAAGTACAGCGTGTCCGGGCTCGAGTTGCGGCCGCCACCGAGTGTCAGAGTCCACAGCCCGTCGATAGCCAGCGGATTGCCGTACGGATTCTCCAACTGATCGACGAACGTGCCGTCATCGTTGAAGACATTGATTCGGCCGTCGCCGAAGTTGCCAATCAGGATCTTGCCGCTGAAGCGGCCGAATGCAAACGATGCGCGCGTGATTCCCCAGGGCGAGTCGAGTGCCCCTCGGCTGGCGAAGCGGCGCAGCAGGTGGCCGTCTGTATCGAATACATCGACGAATCCATGACCGCGGCCTGCAACATCGTCGTGCTTCTGACCGTTCTGCTGGGCATAGGTGACGAAAAGGTCGCCATCGATGTTCGCGATACCAAACGGCGCGTAGCCAACCGGGATGTCCGGGTCGGTGAAGCCGCCGTCCGTCGTCGCGGGCGTAAACAAGTCGTTCGTACCGCCGCCTGGCCCGAATACATCGATGTGACCCGAGCGAAAGTTCGTCGCAAACAGGAATCCTCCGTTCTCGTTTACGCCGAAGACGAGACCCTTGTAGACGGCCCCGCTGGCGGCGGATGGAAAGGACGAGTTATCGACCGCGATCACGGCGTTGTTCGCCGGATTCAACCCGCCGGCCCAGGCGGAAATCGTGCCGTCCTCGGTCGCGAAGATGAATGCGGCCTGGATTTTGGTACCTGGCACGAGAAACGCCGGTGAGGGATTCCACACGATTCCGGTCGGCGCCGCAGGCGTGGGATTCGGTGGATTGTTGGGAAAGACGGGATGACAGGCACTGGCCGGTATGACATTGCCTGGCAGCGGGATGGAGACCTGCAACGCCACCACCTTTGCCCCCACGCCGTCATACAGCGTGGAGCAGCCTGTGGCATTGTCGTTGATCCAGAATGGACTTGCTGCCGGACTAAAGGCAATACCCCAGGCGTTCTGCAGTACCCCGTCGACCTTCGGGGCACCGCCTGCCAGGTTGGACACTAATGGCGTGACGACGTAAGCATCATCGTCAGCGGCATGCCCGATTGTGAAACCGGCGGCGAGGACGATCACGGCCACCGCTTTGAGACCCCAAGAGACCTGCGACATGACTACCCTCCTTAGTCTGACTGGTGAGAAATTGCTCCGAGAGTTGGCGCCCAAGGAGGCTAAACGACCGCTGTCCTTCAAATATTCCCGCTGTCCTTCAAAAACATTCCACTTGCCACCCGGTCGTATGGCGCGACAGGGTCGACAGCGGCTGGTTCAACAAGATCACGATGGGCTGCGCAAGCACGGCGCCTCTTGCAAATGCGCTTGACGAACATGCTGTTGCGATAGCCACGATGCGCTTCCGAAATCGAAGGTCGAAAAGATTCGTCGCTGCGAGCTGCGTCACGTCGAATGATGGCCACGCGGCGCGACGGGAAAGTTGCGCGTTGGAGAACCAGGTAGCACATCGGTGAACCGGGAAGCCACTCGAATCGTTTGTGTTCGCCAGCACGGCGCGCGCCAGAAAGCGGCTTCCCGCGCGACATCGGGCGGAATATTTCGAAGCCCACTCACGTTCTACCAGCGAGGTTCGCCAGCACTGGCGAGCACGGGTCCTTCATCCGCGATGAATTCACGCGCGCAATGCGTGCAAGCCTGCTTGCGCCGTTGCGTGAAGGCGAAGCTATGTGCGCCGCGAAAAGTGGTCTCCAGCGGCCACGACGATGACGAGGGTCCCTACCCATGCCTGCTGATGCGCGACGGTCATCGAGAGAACAGTTGATCCACGAGCCTTCGGGGCCGGCGAATCCGGCGCCGTGGTTCGACGCGTCTTGCGGCAACGCGGCCCTTTCGAGGAGAAACATCATGATCGACAGAAACCATACTGCGTTCGTGCTGGCGGTGGTTGCGCTCGGCGTTGCGCCGCTGGGCGGTCTTGCGGACGAGACGATCCATGTCAAGCTCACGGACAACGCGATTCAACTCGATCCCGGCACAGCGAATGCCGGGCACGTCACGTTCGAGGTGAACAACGCAGCGAGCGGCAATACCGAACATGAGTTCGTGGTGCTGAGAACAGACATGGACGACGCGCATCTGCCCGTCCACAAAGACCAGGTCACGGAAAGCCGGTTCAAGAAAATGGGCGAGGTGGAGGACCTGGCGCAGGGTTCGACCAGGCGCCTGTCATTGAAGCTTGCGCCAGGACGCTACGTGCTGATTTGCAACCGGCCGGGGCACTATGAGATGGGCATGCACACATCGTTCGTCGTTGCGCGCTGAGGCGAGGCATACCTGTCCCGCCTTTGCAGCGGATCGATAGCGACAGTGGCTCGACTTTGCAATGGGTCGTGTACTGCCGCCTGGCGACGGTCGAAGTTCAGAAAGCTTTGCGCCCGAGGGCCACGAACCGCAACGCTCGTTCAGTGGCGTTATTACCTGTTTCGAGCGTCCATCATCGTAGTGAAATTTGTTCAATAGCACATTGAAGTATCCGCGTTGGTATGATCGGACCGGAGAGTCCAGATTCAAGCTGGTCCAGGTCGTTAAGAAACGCCTTGCAACAAACCCAACCTGAAGATGCTCAGCGATCATGTCAGCGGCACATCGTAAGAAGACCCATCATCTGCAAGGAGAAACCCATGCCTGAGCTTTCGCACATTGATCCCCGGAGCGCAGCGCTGCTGGTGATGGATTATCAGGTCGATACCCTCACCAGGTTCATGACGGCTGCGCAGTCCGCCGATGCGATCGCGTGCGTGCCTGAGCTGATCGCCACGGCACGAGACGCGGGCATGATGGTGATTCATGTCGTTGTCGCATTCCGGCCGGGTCATCCCGAGGTCAGCCCCCGTAACCCCCTCTTCAGCGCGCTGAAGGCGAACGGAATGTTGGTGGCCGGGAGCGAAGGCGCCGCGATCCATCCGGCCGCAGCGGCAGGAGAGGGGGAACCGATAGTGGTCAAGCACCGCATCAGCCCGTTCGTTGGCACCGACCTGGAGACACTGCTGCGCGCCAGCGGCATCGACACGCTGGTGCTCGCCGGTGTCCACACCAGCGGCGTCGTGCTGTCGACCGTTCGCCACGCCGGCGATCTGGATTATCGGTTGGTCGTCGTCCGCGAGTGCTGCGCCGACCCAGATGCAGAGGTGCATGCGATGCTGCTCGACATTGTCATCGCGAAGCAGGCTGCGGTCGTCACCATGGCGCAGCTCGCCGGTGCCCTGCCCGGCAGGTCTTCATGAACGAACGCGAGCGATAGTCCTGGAGAAGCGTCGCGACTCTTTCACCAATCCCCATCCCAAAGCCGTCACGTTCTCGCTCGACTACCTTCAGGAGTGGGTGGCGGGCGCGACTGGGACACGCAAATCCAAGTGGATCGACAAGATCAATACAGAGGATGGACAACGCTTTCTGTCATATCAGTTGCAGTGGCGAGCAGCGGTTATGATCGGCAGGACGATCAATCGATCTGGGTATGGGAACTGACCGCGCCTGTATGTCCAGCGTGCGGTCGCCGCAGGCGTCGACGCGCGAGTTGACGTCTGGTTGGGCATGCCGCACGGATTCCACGGCAGTATCGGAACGTTGAAAGCCTCGGCACAGGCTCTCGATGCCATCGGCATGTTTCTTATGGAGAGACTGCAGTCGGTTAGCGGTTCGTGAACCGCCACCCGCGTGGATTGATCGACCGGGGACGCCGCCACATGACAGACCATGTCGGCGCCCCGGATCGTGACCACGCGAACGTCGCGCCGATTGACCGCCGGTCGCGCGTCAAGGTCATCAGTTGCACTCAGAAGTAGTGCATGATGCCCAGGTAGCCACCTTGCTGGTTGTGGCCCGGCAGCGGTGGGGAGTCGGTCGCTTCAACCGGGAACGCGGAACTCTTGCCGTTGAACATCGCCCCGACGGTCAGGTAGAGGAATGTCCGCTTTGAGAGGTTATAGGTGGTGGCGAGTGCGCCGAGATTGCCCTGTCCACCGCCATGATTGACGTTACCGTAATACCAGGCGGCCTGAAAAGCGAGGGCAGCGGTAGCCTGATACGAGGCGCCGAGCCACGCCTGCTGGCTGCGTGTGGCGGCGAACGGGTTAAACGCAGTGGCGACCGTGTCCTGTCCGGATGAGACCAGTTGCTGATAGCCCGTGTAGAGCTTGACTGGGCCCAACTGGTAGGTGACACCGGCCATGTATTCCCGTGACGCGGCGTACAGGTCTGAAAAACGCCCGTTGGCGTCGCGGATTTCTTCATACACGCCGTACGCGGCGAAGTTGGTGAGTGTGTACTGGGCGCTTACACTGAACTGGCGATCGCCGCGGAAGTTGCCAGCCTTGTTGCCAAATCCGTTCTGCACGCGGAAGGAGAAACCCGCCCAGGTAGGTGAATTATATGTGACGACGTTTGATCGCGGTCCCCACGCTCGCCCGAATGCGAAGTTGCCAACACCTACTCCCACCTGCTCCCCCAGCGGGTCAAGGTACCAACCGGTTTCGTCGGTCAGGCTCATGGCCTCCCCGAACCAGATACTTCCGTATTTATCGTCGGCCAAACCCACATACGCGTCGCGGGTAAAGATCGTGTTCGGTGGCGTTTGACCCGTTCCGGAAGTGAAAAGACTTTCGAGTTTAAAGACAGCGTGCAGGCCCCCTCCGAGGTCCTCATCGCCCTTCAGACCGAACCAGCTGTATCCATACTGATTGCTGCCAAACCTGAAGTTGTTTTTCGACTGACCGTCTGGCGTCGCAACGTTGGTAACAAAATCAAGCCCAGCGGCGACTCGTCCATACAGCGTCACGGTACTCTGCGCGTAACTATTGCAGACGCCGCATGCCATCAGGGCTATGCAAGAAACTATCTTTCTCATTTCGTTATCCTTACTTTAAAAAAGAGTCTCCAAAGATCGCTTGACGACCTCTTTCGGGTCGCTGCAATCGGCTTGCAGAGGCAGGTCGGTCGCTAACCGGCTCCTCGCTCCCACGTCCCAACCCCGAAACGCCCGCTTTTCGAGCGACTACGGGCGCCCGGAAGAGAATGGCGCAGACACCCGCTACTACTTTCCACTATGCGCTTTTGCGAAACGTTCTTACCGCCGATGGCAGATGGCGGACGGTGGTTGCGAGCAGAATTGCGCAGGCCTGAACGAGAAGCTGAACAGCGGGGCCTGCGCCAAGCGCCAGCACGAGCTGACCGAGCTGCGCCATGAACAGTGCAGCCACGGCACTCGCGACGACACTGCCTCTGCCGCCCGTGAAGGGCGTGCCTCCGACCACCACGGCCGCGATCGCCGGCAGGAGATAGTCGTTACCCGAAGTCTGCGACGCGCTTCCGATGAATCCGGCGAGCAGCATGCCCGCCGCGGAAAAGCAAACGGCGGAGGCAAGGTACGCCCCAATCCTGTACCTCAGCACGTTGACGCCTGCGGCTTCGGCCGCACGCGGGTTCACCCCCACGGCGACGAACCTGCGCCCTACTGTGGTCTTGCGGGTAATGATCCACGCGGTCGTCACGAACGCGAAGGCGAACCAGACGTTGGACGGGAGCCCAAGAAACTGGGCGTGCGAAATGGTTTGCATGACGGTCGGGACGTCAACCGGAACGTTACCGGTCAACGAGCGTGCGCAACCTATCAGCAGCGCGTTGACGGCAAGCGTCGCCACCAGCGGCGTAATCGCGACCCTGGAAATGAGCGCACCATTGATGATTCCGACGATCCCGCCGACGCAAACAGTAAAAATGACGGCAAGGACGATGGAATTGAATGCGAATCCCGTTCTGGCCATGACGATGCCGGCGATCGAAACCATACCGATTGCCGACATGTCCAGCCCACGCTGCTGGATGACCAGCGTTTGGCCCGTCGCGACGATCGCGAGAATGCCGGCGAAAGGAAGCATGGCCAGGATCGAGCCTCGCGTCATCGTGCCCGGGGCGACGATGGAACTGCACACGAAGAGCAGGATCAGCCCGACCCAGATCCATGAGAATTCATCAACCGCGGGTAGCCGTGCCGGCTTTGCTTTTGATTTCGACTTGGAGGGCTCAAGAAAATCTGACATGACTTCCGCCTGATTGTGCATTGCGTTTTTCATTTCGCCACCACCATTTCTCTGCTCTTGGAATAGAGCGCGACTGACGTGAGGATCATTCCGCCAAGGAGGTACGACTGCCACGAGTCCCCGATATCGAGAAATGAGGTGACGACATTCACCTGAATGATGAGGAGCGCACCCAGCAGCGAACCGACGAAGGAACCGCGTCCGCCAAACAGGCTTGCGCCGCCGATCACCACCGCTGCGACGCTTCCGAGCGTGTAGGTGATGCCGGCGCTGGGGTCGCCAGAGCCGACCTGCGCCATCATGGGCACGGCAGCGACGCCCGCAAGGAACGAACATCCCATGTACGCGGCGAGCGACGTCAGTTGCGGGCGGGCGCCGGACATGCGCGCCGCTTCGACGCGGGAGCCCACGCCGCGCAGCGTGAGACCGGCCCTCGACTTGAACAACGCGATTTCGAGCACCACGGCAATCACGATTGCCACGATCGCGACAATGGGCATGACGCCGATCTGGGCACCGATCGACTCCACAATGGAATCCGCGATCAGGCCACCCGGAACCGGGCGCAGGAGCAGTGACACCGCTTGAAGCGCCATGTACGTCGCGAGCGTCGCCACCATCGGATGCAACCGGAACGGGCCGACCAGCATCCAGTTCACGAGTCCGACGGCGAGAGCAACGAGCAACACGATTCCCCATCCAGAGAGCTGATGACCCAACGAGGCGCCATCATTCAGGAAGAACGACTGTATGACGACGATCAGCCCCATGAGCGGCCCGACCGAAAGATCGATCCCGCCGACCAGCATGAGCATCTGCTGACCGTATGCGACGATGGCCAGTGTCGCAACGAGCGCCAGCATGCCGCTCAAGTTTCGCGCAGAAAGGTAGGCCGGATTGACGTGCGCCGCATACAGGCCGAGCGCACAGACTGCAACGGCAAGCATCACGAGCGGCGCCCAATCCCCAGCAGCCCACTTCCAGAGCCCGGAGGTCCGGGAAGCGCCCTTCTCCCGCTCAGTCGTTGCGGTCAGGACGGCAGACGTGATGTTGTTCTCACTGACGGCGTTCTCGCCCAGTTCCTTGACGACATGGCCGCGCGAGAAGATGAGCACGCGGTCACAGAGTCCCGCCACCTCGTGCGCATCCGACGAAACGACAATCACGGCGGTGCCTGCAGCTGCGGCCTCGCGAAGCACCTTGTAGATTTCCATCCGTGCGCCAATGTCCACACCCTGGGTCGGCTCGTCGACCAGCAGCACCTTGGGACGACTGGCGAGCACACTCGCCAGCACAAGCTTTTGCTGGTTACCGCCCGACAGGCTACGAACAGGCGTGTCGATGGACGGCGTCTTGACAGCGAATCGCGTCACGGCGTCCCTGGCGCGCCTTGCTTCGCTGCGCTGGCTCACCCACCCCTTGATGGAATCGAATGGGAGACTGCGGATCGAAAAATTTTCGCGCACCGACAATTCGCCGAAAATGCCCTCGCGATGACGGTCGCCCGGCAGATAACGGATGCCCGAACCGGCGGCAGCCTGCGAGTTGTGGAGCTTCGCGGGAATGTCGGCCACCGTGACGCTGCCGCGGCTTCGCGTCTGTCCCGCGAGGGCCCGCATGAACTCTCGCTGGCCGTTGCCGTCGATCCCCGCGAGGCCGACAATCTCGCCTTTCCTGACCCGAACCGATATGTCGGTAAAGCCGGCACCACGCAGCTTCGTCACGTCGAGAATGACGCTTGCGCCGTCATTGTTACCCTTGGCCGGAAATTCGCGGTCGAGCGCACCGCCAACGATCAGTTCGACGATTTCCTGTTCGCTGAGACCCGCGGCCTCATAGGTGCCCTGGCCCTGACCGTCACGAAGAACCGTCAGGCGATGCGCAATTCTCTGCACCTCGCGGATCCGGTGCGAGATATAGACGACCGAACAACCCGAAGCCGTTATCTTGCGGATGCGCTCGAACAGACGGTCGACGTCTTCCGTCAACAGATGCTCGGTCGGTTCGTCGAGGACCAGAACCTTGGGCTTTGCAGCAAGCGCCTTGACGATTTCGACGATGAACCGCTGCTCGGGCCCCAGGCTCACCACGCGCTCGTTCGCATCGATCGCAACATCGTCGCTCCATTGCTTCAGCAGCCCTCGCGCCCATTGCGCAACCTCCATCAAGGACGGACGCTGCTCGGCAGGCACGCCGAGATAAAGGTTTTCCGCTACGGTCAGGTCGGGCATGAGCGCCGGTTCCTGCCGTACGATAGCCAACCCCAACCGGCGTGCCTGCTCCGTGTCGCCTCGCGTTTCCGTGCCGTCGATCACGACGCGCCCTTTCTCCGGAACGAGGGCGCCGGACGCGACGGCCATGAGCGTGGACTTGCCCGCCCCGTTCTCGCCAACGAGACCGTGTACCTCGCCCTCGACCACCGAGAACGTCACGTTGTCCAGCGCCCGGACACCGGGGAAGATCTTGGTGACACCATCGACCTGCAGCAGCGTTTTCTGGTCATTCATGATTCGTCTCGAACAATTACTGTGCAAATACTTCCTTGAGCTTGTCGGCAGGAAGCGCGGAGGAATGCGGATTGATAGCCTCGACAGCGGAATGCGATAGCTCGAAAATAAACAGCGGAATGAGGGGCGCGGTGTGACCTGGCGAAGCACTCCATCCGTGCTCTCGGGCACATCACTTCAAGTACGATCATTCAATACAAGATCGATTTATATAGAATGATGTGTTTCGGAATTAACAAAGTCAAGAACCCTGGGGAATCTCCCTACCCATATCGCACGGGCCACGGATGTCACATGGGTGTCGTCTCAAAGCGGCCGCGACTGCGAATGGCGATGCCGCAACTGACTGCGTGACGCTTCTTCGCTGCAATCCGTGATCACCTGGTTCTTCTTGAGCGTGGTGCAATGCAAAGACGGACGAGCCCGCCAGCAGTGTGACTCGCAGGTCGACGCGCAGATCGGGGGAAATGCGCAAGTCGTAACTGGACACGCTCGCGGGATCGGTGCCTGTCGATCGCCGAGGGGGCGACGACCGAGACGGCGACAGTGTTCGGACTGTCGTCGATATCGTGTGTACAACTTATGAATGTGATGCCCGGCAGTTCGCCACGTTGACGACCACGTAGCGGCACTGCCCCTCCCGGACCTCGAACATCATCTCGCGTCGCGCGCAATCGTTCCGTTCAGGGCGGCTATGCGCTCAATGCCATTGCAAGGTGAGGCCACCTCTTTTCAGGGCAAGCGATTGCCGCAGCCCGTCCGATACCGCCACCACCACCCGTAACGATGATCGCGCTTCTTTCGAGAGCGCGATCCAGATGTTCGTTTTCCTGCCACTAGTGGACAAATAGCGACGTCACGTCGGCATAGATCCGGTAGTCATCGATTTGCCTGTCACGTACGCGCCAGATCGTCACGGCCGGCGCGATCACCGTCGATCTGTCGTTGCGGGTATAGGTCACTTCGATTCTCGAGACGATGACATCGTCGAATCCCCAGACATCGAGCAAACGATGATTGATGGCCGCAATTTGTGTCATGAACTGCCTCGAATACTCGGCGATATGTGCGCGCCCGACGACAGGATCCTGATTGCCAAAGACAAACGTACATCCTTCCGTCAGGAAGGGCATTAGCCGCTGCTCATCCATCGAATCCACTGCCTCATAAACCTCTAATGAGTATTCGAATGCAGGTGTGTGTGCGTTGGTAAGCATATCGATCCCTTTCAAACAAGAAAATCGATCCTCTTTTCGAAGATCACTGTTAGTTCAGACAAAGCATTCTTTACCGACCGCTCAACGAATTCACGACCTGGATGCCGATCAGTCGATTCGCACCCGCTTGCGTGTCTGATCTGACCTCTCGATGGCATCAATCACCTTGTGAAGGGCTACCGCGTCTTCGAAATCAGGGGCAATGTTGGTTCCCTGAACCAGGTCCTCGGCCATCTGCCGATAGATGGCTGCCACATTTCGCGCAAAGCCGGTATCCACGAAATCGAAGTAGTGCGACTTCGCTACCTCAACCTCGCTATAACCCTGTTCCCCCCTCCGACCAGCCTCCACGCGCAATGGCGTGATATTGATGACGGGAACCTGGTCATTCGTCGCGGTAATGCGCAGATCGCCCAGCGTTCCGTTGATCTCCCACAGCAGCCGCGTGCCGCGCGGCAGGCCGCCGCGAAGCTCCAGCGACAACGGTGCTCCCGACTTCAAAACGGCATTGACCATCACATGATCGTGTGTTTGCATCGGGATCGTGTCGCCCGTCTCGACAATGCGCACGGTCTTACGGCGCTGCGACAGCACGCCCTCCACCTCGTCGACGGGGCCGAGCACACTTTGGACGGCAGCCAGTGCATGCCCACCAATGATCGACAGCATGGTTGCGCCCGTGCGCGAATCCATAGCATAGGAGTCGCCGCGCGTGACTTCGTCACCCCAGGTAGGACCGCTGCCAAGGTAGGTCGACGACAACACGTCGCCCACGTAGCCGTCAGCCACGATCTTGCGCACGAGTTCGACCTCGGGCGACGCGGTGGCCTGGGTGCCCACCACTGCCCGTACCTTGCCCCGCCTGGCGAGCTCTGCAAGCTCGATCGCTTCTGCAAGGCCGTTTCCGAGCGGCCACTCACAGTAGACATGCTTGCCCGCCTCCAAAGCCGCTGTGACAACTTCACGATGGTGGGGAACTTTGACCGTTACGGCCACGACGTCGATATCCGGGGAGGCCACTAGCTCCGCCACGTTCTCGAACGCGCGCGGAATGCCGAAGGCAGCAGCGGCCGCCTTTGCGCTCGCGAGACTCGTGTTTGCCACGCCGGCGGTCTCGAATACGTCGGACAGCGCACGCAACGCAGGAATATGAGCTGTCGTACCCCAACCGCGCTCCGTGCTCACTCCCACGATACCCACTCGAAAACGTTTCTCCATTGCATCCTCGAAACCATTGAGTCATGTGTATCCAGGCCGCCGCCTATCGCCAGGTACGGCCCGAACCGAATCCCGCTCGCGGCACGCCATCCGACCTGACCTGCACGCTGACGTAGCGCCCGGGCAACGCGTTAGCCACAGCGCATCGTCCGGGCCGCTCGATGCGGCCCGGAAACAGCGGGATAAAGACTTAACGGATTAACTTCACTCACTCAAGACGGCTGGCGATGCCTTCAGTGGTGCATCGCATGTCCGAGCGTCTGGGCTGTTACGCCTCAGGTACATCGACGCGCAACGTCACGCCGGTCATTTGCCCACACCGGGATGCGGCCGGTATTGGCCCGTCTCCATCAGCTCCGAAGCGGCGATGGCCTTCGGTGTCCATCGCATCGTCGCGCGTGTTTCCAGCAACCAGGCCTGATAGCCCTCTGGAACGTCCTCCGACGGCCCGTGGTGGATGACCCCCTTTGGCACACAGGTCAATGTGCCGGGTTCCGTACACCCGCCCCAGGCGCCCGGGCCTCGCACGTAGCAGATCACCTCGTCGAAATCGGCGTTGATGTGAACCGGTGGACGCCCGCCGGGACGCGCGCTGAGGTTGAACATCAGAAGGTCGCCCGTGCCTGATGACAGAAACTGGCTGGGCGGACCGCCCTCAGGCAGGTAGGCGTGAACCTGGATATTGGCCAGATTCAGCTTCCACACCGGGACGGACTCCGACAAGCGCACGCCGAGCGCAAGCGGATCGTGCGGCATCGTGAAGACCGTGTTCTCGGTGTCGAGAGTTTTCAGCAGCAGCCGCGTCGGGCCGCCGGCCGGCATGGTGGAGTCGATATCGGCAAACTTCAGATCCCGCGCAACGTTGAGCAGGCCACTTGGCGCGGGCGGCGCGAGCTTCAGGGCCGAAGGACTCTCGACGATGATGCTTCGCATGGCATCGCCCGTCGGTGCATATCGATACGCGACGGATCGGGGAATGCAGACGAAGTCCCCTTCCGTCGCGACGAGACAGCCCACGTCCGTTTCGAACCTGACCGTGCCGGACTGGATGAAATGAATCTCGTCCGCTTCGACATTGCGCACCACGTACGGCATCGGTTTGCGCCGTGCCGAGACATGCAGTTTGACGCCGAGCCTGGAAGTCGCCACGGTGGTCGGAAGAGCCTCAGGGTCGTCCTGATCATCAGGCGTCAAGCGGTCAAGGACGGCTCGCCGCGGTGCGTGCGGTCCCTGCACGGAAAGATAATCAGGCGCGTATGTCGGCCGGGTCACCACTGACAGCGCCCCCTGGAATCCGTCACGGCTCCAGAGTTGCACCAGGGGGGGGCCTGCATCATGCGGCTTGCCACTCATTTGTCCACCTCCTTCGCTCTCTAAGACCGCCTCCGCCGCTTCTCACTTCGCTTGGTCGACGTCGGCAAGTAAAGTCCATATGGCACTGCACTGGGCGTGCCGGTGATTCGATCAAGACGCATCGGCTCTTGTCATCGCCCGAGTCAACGCTCCAATATCCAGCCTATGCCAGCAGCGCTGGCACCACTGGCATTTCCATCGAAATTTGTTTGGTCTACCCACGAAGGCCCGGTATTCGATCGTCGCGGCCGGCGCACGTTTATGCAGTGCCGCAATGTCCCAAGCCGTATTGAACATTTCGGGGTTGTCCATCGCACAAGTTATCGATTTATATCGAATGATGTGCTATAGAATAAATCAAGTCAAGAGCGCCAGGGAATTCCCTGGACAGATCTCGGGCCACGTGCATGTGCGGCACAGTACCTCCCGAGGGCATTCAATTTGACGAGGAATGTACGTATGACTAAAAGACAGCGACGAGGGGAGGATACATGTGGGCATTTATGCATCAATCGGATGAGAACGGATATCGGGAAGTGATGTTCGATAGCGGTGTTGTCGCTCCGGATATCATCGGTGCGGTGAACACGCTGGTGGCGCGATTCGAATACGGCGGCGCGTCATGCAATCGTGCTCCCGGCCATTGGGGCAGAGGTCTACGGTAAGGCCTTGCTGAATGTGGAAAACACGGTCACGCCGCTGGAATAACGACGGACTTCGTGGTTCTCCCGTCTTCTGCCCTCGTGACAGCGTGTTTTGATGTTGTCATCCGCTCGAAGCGCGCGAGGGCAGCGCAGACGCTGCTTCAAGTGGCGGCGGCAGTCGGTCCGTTTTGCTGAAAATTCGGGTAAAGAAAGGTAGGTGTGCCAGCTGACTCGCGTCCCGGGAAATACCAATCCCGGGATGTGAACTTCTCAGGTTACCGCAAGCAATCGGAATGTTGTTGGCCTCGGATGCCGATACGGTCGCCACGTCCTTCGACCCATACAAGGCAACACGTAGGCAGCCGGAGTGAAGCGGCAGAACCTGTCAGGTCGCGCCCTGCCCTCTCCTCGTCACGGCAATCCTGCCCTCGAAGCGATGCGCTTGCGGCTCATTGATCTATTTCCCTCTTCAATTGGATGGCGACGACGCACGTTGTAAACGTAATGATCCGCTCGAAGCCGTCAGTCCAAGGCCGCATCGTCCTTTGACATCTGAATCAGATTTTTCTCAATCTGGTGCGCGACCTTCCAGAACACCCGCATGTCCCGCGCCGAAATTCCGTCGAGCGAGGTCGAGTGCAAGTCCGCGATCTCCGGCATTATGTCGTCGACCAGGCGCCTACCCTCGTCCTTAAGACTGACGTAGTACTTTCTTCGGTCTTTAGGATCCCGGACCCTTTGCACCAGCCCGCGCTTTTCCAGGTTGTCGAGTGCCGGCACTGCGGTCGTCGAGGCAATCCCCACTCGCTTGCTCAATTCAAGCTGATTCAACTCGCCGCGCTCGGCCAGTACGCGGAGGTAATACCAATACGCAATGGCAAGGTTTTCCCTATCGAGAATTTTCTGGCCCAGTGCATCATAGAGCCGGCGCACCGTCCTGGCCATCCACGGCACAGTTCGGCCACGCTCATCAAATAGTTCGGGCGACAGCTTCGCGGCTGCCTCGCCTGGCGGCTCGCGATCCAAAGTTGCCTCGGCGACGCTGGGATTCGACTTGGGCATTTCACATTCCTCTATGTATGGGCAGACCGGGCAGATCTCCGGGCCACAAACAAACGGTAGTCAGGGCACCCCTCACCATATGAGCCCTTGACTTCATTTATACTATATAACATCATTCGACATAGGTTGATTGTTTGCGGTATCATCGCCCTGAAAATGATCCGTTGCAGGTAAGATCATACAACGTGATCGACCGCTGCGTCGCGCTGCTCCGCAGCATTTGCTCGTCAGGGCGCAATTCGGAACAGCCTGGACCGATGTCGCGGTTCGTTCCGGAAACACGGAGACACAGGCAGATCCGAAAATGGGAAAGATCGCCAATTTCGCAGGGCATAGCCGCGAACCGAGAGGCCGCTCGATGCCGTGGCCGCCTGAAACAGGCTTTGACGGGGTGACCCGCAAACACGTATCCGCGCACGCAAATCTTTACCTATCGGCAACGACGTCTCTGACCAGCACCGATGGCCGGCCGGTCGACCGATGCCTGACCGGCAGTCGTTGCATCCAATCAAAGCGCAGTTCTGCTCAGGGGTGACATGCTCATGCAGCGAAAAATCCTTGTACTTATCCTCTGGCTCATGCCGACCGTCCTGCGTATTGCGGCACGCAAGTTTCCGTCCATGCGCGCACATCTCGCCACAGGAAGTGGAGTCATCCAGCTGCGGCTCAGAGACAACAGCCTCGCGAGGCAGCTCCATTTCCGAAACGGTACCGTGTCGGGGAGCTGGGGTGTGCATCCCAAACCCGACGCCGAGCTTGTCTTCATGGACGTGGCAACCGCACGCCAGATGCTCGCGCCGAACACCGATCATGCGTTCCTGATCGATGCGCTCAAGAACTTCAAGATCACGCAGGGCGGAAGCGACCAGAAGCTCGTGTGGTTCGGCCAACTCGTCAACACGATGAAGACGGCGGCGTGGCGCAAGGGCATGCCGATGAAGGACGGAACCACGCGTTACGTCACACTCACCAACGGCGGACCCGTGTTCGTCTTCGTCAAGGACGACAAGATCGTCCGCACCACGCCCATTGATCTCGAAGAGGATGACGGACCGAGCTGGAGTATCACGGCAAGAGGTCGCCGGCTTTCGCCGGCACGGCGCGCGACGGTCAGCCCGCACGCGCTCTCCCTCAAATCGCTCGTGTACTCCGAAAAGCGCCTCCTCTATCCGATGAAGCGCGTCGACTTTGACCCCAATGGCGAACGCAATCCCCAGAACCGCGGGATCTCGGGCTATGAACGCATCAGCTGGGACGAAGCGCTCGATATCGTTGCCGGAGAAATCCGCCGCATGAAGAAGGACTACGGCCCCGGGGCCATAGCCATGGCCACGGGAGCACACCACCAGTGGGGGAACATCAACTACTACCTGAGCGCGATGCTGCGCTTTGGCAACCTGATCGGCCATACCCGCGTCGAGCCGAGTCCGATCAGTTGGGAAGGCTGGTACTGGGGGGCCATGCATCATTACGGCAACAGCCTGCGCCTGGGCACACCGAGTTTTTACGGCACGACCGAGGACTGCCTTCAGCATGCCGAGGTAATCGTCTTCTGGTCGAGCGATCCCGAATCGACAAGTGGTGTTTATGGCGGATTCGAAGGCACCGAGCGGCGGCTGTGGGCCAAACAACTCGGCATCGAGTTCGTGCATATTGATCCCTATCTGACCCATTCCGCTCAGTTCCTTGGCGGGAAATGGCTGCCGATCAAACCCGGCTCCGACTCGGCGCTCGCGATCGCCATCATGCACGAATGGATGGTTAGCGGCAGCTACGATAAGGAATACGTAGCATCGAATACGACGGGTTTTGACGAGTGGAGCGCTTACGTCCTCGGCAAAGAGGACGGTGTACCGAAGACGCCGGAGTGGCAAGAGGCCGAAACAGGTGTGCCCGCCAAGGATGTCCGCAGTCTGGCGCAGTTGTGGGCGTCAAAGAAGACTTATCTCGCGGCTGGCGGCCTGGGCGCAGGCTTTGGTGGCGCATGCCGCACCGAGACGGGTGCTCAATGGGCGCGAAGCGTCGTCATGATGATGGCGATGCAGGGGTGGGGGAAACCGGGGATCAACTTCGGCAATTTGCAGATCGGTGCACCGCAGGACCTCAATTTTTACTTTCCCGGGTACGCCGAGGGCGGAATCTCAGGCGATCTGAACAACACTGCGAGCGCGGCCAACAACTACTGCCGCATGCCACACATCATCACGATCAACCCGGTGAAGCAGTCCGTCCCCCGGCAACGACTTGCCGAAGCCATCGTGCAGGGAAGCGCACAAGGCTACACGTGGGACGGCTTCTCGATCGAGGGACAATTTGCCGAATACTCGTATCCGAGGCCGGGTTATTCCCGCATCCACATGTTGTACCGCTACGGCTCGTCATCGTTCGGCACAACTCCGGGTTCGAACAGGCTTGTTGAAGCGTATCGTCACCCATCCCTGGAGTTCATCGTCAACCAGTCGATATGGATGGAGAACGAGGCCCAGTTCGCCGACATCATTCTGCCCGCCTGCACCGCGCTCGAACGTGATGACATCTCCGAATGGGCCAACTGCGGCGGCTACATCCAGCATGCACAGAGCCAGCTCAATCACCGAATGGTGATCATGCAGCACAAATGCATCGAGCCCCTCGGCGAATCGAAGTCGGACTATCAGATCTTTCTGGATATCATGACAAGGCTCGGTTACGGCGGGATGTACTCGGAAGGCGGTTGCTCCGAATTGGCCTGGTGCGAGCGGATGTTCAATTCAACCGACTTGCCCAAGCAGACCACCTGGAAGAAGTTCCTGCAAAAAGGCTATCACGTAGTGCCGCCGCCGAAAGACGACGATCAGCCGCCTGTCGACATGCGCTGGTTTGCGCAAGGACGTCTGAAGGATTTGCCGGAAGCGAATCCGCTACCTGGCACGTATACGGCCGGCTTCGGCGACGGGCTGCCGACGCAGTCAGGCAAGTTCGAGTTCGTCCCGTCGAGCCTGCGTCGCATCGAACAGATTGATCCAGCAAGACCGGCCGTCAACCGATACATAAACCGAGCCAGTGCCGCGAAACAACCGTTTCCGCTGCAGCTCGTGACCAACCATCCGGTCTACAGCTTCCATACGCATGCGGACGGGAAGAACAGTCACGTCAGCACGATCGACGAACACCGGATGGAGGTCGGCGGATATCGATATTGGGTCCTGCGGATGAATCCCCGCGATGCCGAGACTCGAGGCATACAGCGTGGCGATCTGGTTCGGGTCCACAACGCGCAGGCGTCGGTCATCTGTGCCGTGGACGTTTCTCAGCTCGTCAAGACGGGGGTGACGCGCGGCAATGAGTCGTGTGCCGAGCTCGACCTGATCGAGACTTCAGTGGGCCTGGTCGATCGCGGAGGCTGTCTCAATCTCCTGACGCCAGGTGGAAAAATGAGTCCGACCGCGGACGGGATCATGCCTAATACTTGCTGGGTGGAGGTGGAAAAATGGGACTCAAAACTCGAGAAAGCAGCGTGAGCGGTTGGGCGCTGGTCATTGACGTTTCACTCTGCATCAATTGCAGAAACTGCGTCCTCGCGACCAAAGACGAGTACGCCGGCAATGCCTTTCCGGGTTATTCCGCGCCCCATCCGCCGGAAGGCCTGGAAACGATCCGGATCGAACGTCACATTCGCGGAGAAGGCTCGCTCGTCGATGTCACCTATATCCCGAAGACCTGTAATCACTGTGACAACGCGCCCTGCGTCAAAGCGGCCTCAGACGGTGCGATCTACAAACGTCCGGACGGTGTCGTCGTGATCGACCCGGTCAAGTCGCATGGCCGGCGCGATCTGGTCGGGACATGCCCTTACGGCATGATCGAATGGAACGAACAGGAACAGGTGCCGCAGAACTGGAACTTCGACGCTCACCTGCTTGACGCCGGCTGGAAAGAGCCGCGCTGCGCGCAAGCCTGCCCCACCAAGGCGATCCGTGCGTTGAATGTCGAAGACGCCCAATTGGCGGAAATGGTCGAGAAAGAGCAGCTGTCAGTCATTCGCCCCGAGTTGGGCACCAAGCCGCGCGTCTTCTACAAAAATCTGGACGACGCGCTCAGCCATCTGGTGGCAGGCAACGTCTGCGAGGATCTGGGTGGCGGTAAACTGCGCAATCTGGAGGGTGCCGAAGTTGTCCTGCGCGACTCCTCCGATGGAAGCGAACGCACAACCAGGACCGATCATTTTGGCGACTTCCGATTCTCTGGGCTGATCGCGCCGTCCTCGCGTATCGAGCTGCGGGTGAGAAAGGACGGAACGGAAAAGGTCCTCGCTACAAGAGACCGCACTGGAAGCGTCAACCTCGGCACGCTGCTCTATTGAAACCAGGTCTCTGGGGTGAGCGCGAAACACAGGCCATACGCCGTGAATACCGCTACGAAGATGCGCCAGGATCACGAGGTCGACTTCATCATCATTGGTACGGGCGCGGCTGACATGAGCGCTGCGTTCGTATCGAAGAACAGCCCATAAGCGCGACCAATCGCAACCCATCTTGTCCTGCGCTCAACACGTGGGGATGGCTTCACGTGGCCTGCCGGTTGAGTCTTGAATCATGTCCGCCTGTTCGTTGGCGGACATGCGACTTTCGGGGCGATCGGTTTGCCAGCAGCCAGGATCTGGCGTTTACGGGGCCCACACCCCGCTTCGACGCGGACAAGGCTCGACGCTCGAATCAGATCTTGAAGCTCTCGAGGCTCGCAGGGTGAAACAACTCACGCGCCTGAAGCCGACGGCTGGACAATCCCTCGGCATGATGGCGGACAAGGAAGCGGTCGATAGTCTGCTCGTTTTCCGCAAAACCGTATGGCCAGAAATCGAAGCCCATCAGCTTGCGCGCCGCCCGCAACTGGTCTTCGACAAACGGCAAAGTAACCTTGGTCGCACCGGTCTCGCTGAGCCGCTCGAGTGCGAGGGCCTTCGATTTCTCGAATGCCTTGACGAGTGCACCCGGCAGCCAGGGATGCTGATCGGTGAGAGCCTTTTTGACGCCGAGCGTGTGCATGATTGGAAACAGTTTCGTGCGCGCATACCAATCGGCGGCAGTCTTGTGTGGATCGTCGAAGAGATACCGAACCTGCGGATGGCCCTGGTCAAAGCAGGAAGGCGCGCGCGGACCGATGACGGCATCGATCTTCCCCGCCGCCAGAAGGCTGGAGATGGTTTCGCCTTCGGGGGCGTCTTCCAGCTTGATGTCGTCCGGCAGGTTCAGCGAGATCTTCTCGACTCTGGTTGGATCTTCGTAGCCGCCGCGCACCCAGGTCACATCCGACGCTTTTACCCCGTACTCTTCCTCGAGAAGAAGCCGGACCCAGACATTGGCAGTGAGCTGGTACTCGGGTACTCCAATGCGCTTGCCCTTCAGGTCTTCAGGCTTGTTGATTCCCCGGTCCGCACGCACGTAGATCGCCGTATGTCGGAACGCCCGCGACGGAAAGACCGGCACGGCGGTATAGGGCGACGTGCCCGCAGCCACCTTGACAGAATAGCTGCTGAGCGACAGCTCGCAGATGTCGTAGTCGGCGTGCCGAAACGCGCGAAAGAAGATCTCCTCAGGTTCCTGCAGCATGAAAACCGGATCTACGCCGTCGATCTGAACATCCCCATCGATGAGCGGCCGCATGCGGTCATAGTTGCCAACGGCGATAGACAGCCGGAGTTTGTGATTTCCCATTACCTCTTCTCCTTGTTGCGGAACGATCGAAACGAAAGCGTCAGCACGGGCCAGCCATGCGGGCTGGGAGACCGGCCAGATCGCTATCAATTTATCCTATGTCGCATGATCCTGCTGAGGATTAACTATGTCAAGGATCATGGTGCCATGACTTCGGCGACGTCAACGACGTTCAGGGACAAAGCCGCCATGGTTGTTGTCTCCTTGCCTGTATTGCTGGAACGTCAGGGGCTGGCGGGCACGAAAACGGATACAGGCGCGTCAGCCGGTATGAACGAACGCGTCGCTGAAGAAGTCGTCTTCGGGCAAGCCGGCCTTCACGAAGGTGTCGCGCGCGGCGCTTGTCATCGATGGGTTGCCGCATGCGTACACCTCATATCCCGCAAGCGAGCCAAAGTCTTCGAGCACGGCCTCGTGGACGAAGCCGCGCCGTCCCGTCCACGCCTCGTCGGCTTCGGACAGTACCGGCACGAACTTCACACGGCCACTGTCATGCCATTTCTGCGCGAGTGACGCGAGATAGAGGTCTTCGGCGCAGCGCGCGCCCCAGTACAGATGCAACGGCCGTTCGAGCTTGCGCTTGATGGCGTCCTCGACGATCGACTTCACCGGCGCGAATCCTGTGCCTGTCGCAAGCAGCACAGCCGGCCTGTCCGACCCTTCGCGCAGCATGAACTCTCCGAACGGCAGCTCGATGCGCAGCCTGTCGCCCTTCGCGAGGCAACCCAGCACGCCTTCGGAAAACCGACCGCCGGGAACGTGGCGCACGTGCAGCTGCACGCTGTCGTTTTCGTGCGGCGCGTTCGCCATCGAATAGTTGCGCCGCGTGCCGTCCTCCAGATCGATCTGCAGATACTGGCCGGCGCCGAACTTCGCGCGCACGCCCGCGGGCAGCCGCAACTGCAGGATGCTGACGTCGCCGGCCGGCTGCGTGATGCGGTACACAGAGGCCTCGAGCGTCTTGCGAGCGATGGGGTCGCGTTTCTCGATGCGGCGCGGCGCGATCGTCAGGTCCGTGTCGGGGCGCAGGCAGCACAGCAGCGCGCGCTCGGCCGGCGCCACCACTGCGCCCTGCACCGGCGAACGCCCCTCGCCCGCCACGAGGCGTCCTTCGCAGGACGCGCAGACGCCCTTGCGGCACGAGTACGGCACCGCATAGCCGGCGCGTTCGGCCGCGTCGAGCACGGTTTCACCGGCCGCGCACGGAAACGTTATGTCGCTGTCAGCGACGGAAATTTGAAGATCCACGATATCACCTCGATGCGTTGTCAGCCGGCGTCGGTCGAAGGCAGGTTTGCGGGCGTCATAGCGGCAACGCGAGCAACGTGTCGATATGCGAGCTGTCGCACACGACGACGCGCTCGCGCAACCGCACGCCCGCCTCGTCGCGCACGTACACGTCGCAATAGCGGCCCGTCGCGAACAGGTCGGTGGTCCCGTCGCGCATGATGCGCGCGACCATGAACGAGGTTTCGCTGCGGGCCTCAGTGCCGTCGTCGCTGATCACGTACGGCTGCCCGAGCAGATGGCGGTAGGCGTGCCGTTCGTAGACATTGGCGTCGCGCAGCGACGCGACCCGGTCGACCAGCATGCCGTACGATGCCGCGTAGATCATGCTACCCACGAGGCCGCGGCGATGATTGTCGGCGGTCGTTACCCTGTAGACGCACGACGTGGTGAAGAACCCGGGCCATTGCCCGAGGTCGCCGTCGTCGATGCAGCGCACGTATTCGGCCTGCGCACGGGCGATCAGTTGGTGGATGTCCTGCGTCATCGTCAATATCCCATCGCGTTACGGTAGGCCTTCCAGAAGCCGCGAATCGAGGCTTCCGTCACGCGGCTCGCGCTGCTGGTCGTGCCATCGCCGCCCATCTCGATCACCGAGCGTGCGTCGCTTGCACCGTCGATGCCGCGCTGCACGAAGCCGCCGACGCAGCCGTCTTCCATCGAGACATAGCCTGCCGGACCCACGAGGTTCGCCTGGCGCAGACGCATTTCCCGCAACTCGGGCGTGTCGTCCTCGAAGCCGAGATAGATCCAGTTCAGTTCAGTCTGGCGCGCGCCGCGCGGCAGGATCTGGCGCACCGCGATGGCGTTCTGGATCTGCTGCAGCACGAAGCCCGGAAAGACTGAAAGAATCTGCAGCGTGATGCCGTCGCCGAACTCGTCGGTGCCCGCGAGCACCGAGGTGTCTTCGAGGCGGTGGCCGCTCTCCGAGCGGATGTTCTGGGTCGCGTAGTCCTTCGTGGCTGCCTGTTTCGCCGCTTCAGCCGCGTGATCGACTGCTGAATAGCTGACGTGATGGCCGCCGCTGGGGTCGACGATGATGCCACCGCGCTGCGACAGCTTGTTTAACTGGAAGGTCGTGAAGAACAGATGCAGGATGCTCGCATGATAGGAATCCTTGACGTTCTCGAAATAGAGCTTCCAGTTGTTCGGCAGCATCTGCGTGAAGCGGCCGAGCACGACGGGCGTGCGGTTTTCGAGCACACGCGCAATCCGTTCGACGATCTCCTCGCCAAGGTATTCGTCGAGCGGCGGCACGTCGTCGGAGAAGCTGCCGAACACCAGACCGTGCAGCGTCGCCACGCGCAGTTTGCGCAAGCCGTGATCGCCGAGGCAGAAACCTTCCTTCATGCCGCCCTGGCCGTTGATGCCGTCCCGGAACGCGACGCCGAGCAGATCGCCCTGCAGGCTGTAGGTCCAGGCATGGTAGACACAGCTGAATTCCCTCGCGTTGCCCTCGTCCTCCAGGCAAACCATCGCGCCGCGATGCGCGCAGCGGTTTTCGAACGCATAGAGCTCGCCGTCCGTGTCGCGCGTGACCACCACGGGAGCATCGCCGACGAACGTGCTGCGAAAGTCACCCGGATTCGCTACCTCGGCTTCGAGACACAGATAGCTCCAGTTCGGACCACGAAAGATCACTTCCTGCTCGTCCGCATAGACTTCGTCACTCTGGAACAGCGCATAGGGCACGCGCGTGACACCCTCGGTGGGCCACTCGATGCTGACGCGGCGCGCCGGCTTGATGGGGATGATGTTCAAGTTTCTGACTCCGTAGAGGGCGTTTGCCAAACGCCGATTACCGGGGACCTCGGCGGGACTGTAGTTGACAGCCCTACCCGGGTGTGTTCGAATACCGTACATTGTTCGATATACGACCCAATATGACACCCATCAAAAGCCCTGTCAATACAGAGGACCGAGCCTTGTCGCCCGTCAAGGACGAGGCCGGGACAATCCAGGCCCACGCGAAGGAAGGCATGGGGGGGCTGGCCAAGGGGCTGGCCATCATTGAGGCGTTCGGCCCGAACACCACGCGCATGACCGTCTCGGATGCGGCAAATCTGGCTGACCTGAGCCGCCCCGCGGCGCGGCGATGCCTGCTGACGCTCGTCGAGCATGGCTATCTCGCCCACGACGGCAAGTTCTTCACGCCGCTGCCGCGCATGCTACGGCTGGGTAGCGCCTACCTCAGCACGTCGTCGCTGCCGCAGATTGCGCAACCGCTGCTGGCGAGCACGCGCGACAGGCTACAGGAGTCCGTCTCGCTGGCCGTGCTGGACGAAGGTTATGCGGTGTTCATCGCACGCGCCGAGGCGGTCCGTATCGTGTCGACGGGCGTGAAGCTCGGCGGCCGCTTGCCCGCCTATTGCTCAGCCACGGGACGCGTGCTGCTTGCCGGCCTGCCTGAAGAGCAGGTGCGCGCGCACCTCGAAAGCGTGCCCATGAAGCGGCTCACCGATCGCACAGTGGCAAATCTCGACGGGGTGCTGAAGGCGATCCGGCGAGCGGCAGAGGACGGCTACGCTATCAGCGACGAAGAGCTCGAAATCGGCATGTCGGCGATGGCGGTACCGGTAAAGAACAGCGCCGGGCAGATCGAGGCGGCGCTGAGCGTGAGCGTATTTTCAGGGCGCGTGAGCATCGAAACGTTGCGGGAAAGCTTCCTGCCGGCGCTGCGCGAAACCGCCGGGCGTCTGCAACGCTCGCTATAGGCCAGCTGGCGATTCGCGTATCCGGCCAAGAGGCGTGCTCCCGACTACCGACGTTTCCTGACGTATGGTGCACGCGACTCACGCGCACTGGTGCCAGTCGGAACCAGCGCGGCGGCCAACAGGCTCAATCAGCGAGCGTGACCGCGTAGGACCGCGGCGCAACGGTGGCAGGTGATGGGTGATCCAGACGCGCCTGCGCGCGCGCCCGGTTATATAAAACTTCGTCGATTCGCCGATCGCGCGCCCTGCCCGCTCGCGACATGTGGGATGCAGATTTCGCAGCTACCGAGGCCCATCAACCGTGCGAGTGCGAGCCACGCAGGCTCGCTGAAGATGCATGGCAGGACAGGCGAAGCGCTACAACAGGGCGGCAAGGTGGCGGCGTGCGATTTCAAGTTCTGGCAGCAGGTGATCCACTACGCCTTCGCGCGTCATGCGGCTTGTGGACACCGAAAGGCTCATGGCCGCAATCATTTCGCCACGTGCGTTGCGGATCGGAACGGCGATTGAGCGAATACCGATCTCCAGTTCTTCATCGATGATGGCGTACCCGTGTCTGCCCACAAATTCGATCTCTTTCATGATGCTGGTGATCGTGGTGAGGGTGTGAGGCGTCAGAGCGGGACGTGCCATTCTGTTCAGCATGAATCTCACCTCGGCCGGCGGTCGTCCTGACAGCAGAACGCGCCCTGTGGCACTACAGTAAGCAGGCAAGCGCGAGCCAACACCCAACCCGCTGGACAGGCTGCGCCGATGCGTTGAGCGCGCGACGAAGACTGCATCCTGCAAATCCAGCACAGCGATCGAGGCAGATTCTTGCGTGCGTTCGCTGGTGATCTCCAGGATAGGTTGCGCAACCTTGGTCAACGGATCTGAGACTACATATGCATAACCCAGCCTCAGAGCGCGCGGTGCCAGGACAAAACTGTGACCATTCTGCGCGGCATAGCCCAGCCTGCACAGCGTCAGCAAACTGCGACGTACCGAACCCTTTGTATGGCCGGTTATCTCTGCCGCCTGTGTCACGGTCAACGGCCCTTTTTTCATACCGAATGCTTCGATGATGGACAGCCCTTTTTCGAGCCCCATCACGTATTCGGGTTCGTTTTCCCGTGATTCTTTCCCGCCCGCATGAGACGCCATAGACCCTCGCGAAATTCGAATTTCGTACAAAAGTCCGGTATGCGGACATTGTAGCCAGGATCGTTGACACCTGATCAGCCTTTGCTGATATTTCGCTACATACCACAGGGCAAGCGACCCACAGGAACGTAGATCACTCATTGCCACCTGAAGTCTTCTGACGTGCGAAGGAAACCATGAAACCTGAATTACCCAAGCGCATTATTGTCACTGGTGGTGCCAGCGGCATTGGCTACGCTTTCAGCGAACACCTTGCACTGCTGGGGCATCGTGTCGTCATCGCCGACCTGCGTGGCGCGGACGAAGCCGCAGGGCGTCTTCGTGGGTCCGGACATCAAGTCATCGGCGTGCGCACGGACGTTGTCAGCGAGGCAGATGTCGCTGACATGGCGGCCGCAGCAGTCTCGGAGTTCGGCGGAATCGATGGCCTGGTCAATAACGCCGCACTGTTTACCACCCTGACGCTCAAGCCGTTTGAGCAGATCACCAATCAGGAATGGATGCGGGTGATGGAAGTCAACACTATGGGCCCGTTCAACTGTGCCAAAGCGGTGTTGCCACATCTGCGCCAGAGCGGTCGGGGGCGCCTCGTGAACATCGCTTCCACCGTGCCAATCAAGGGGCCCGTGAATATGGCGCATTACGTGGCCAGCAAGGGGGCCGTCATTGCCTTCACTCGCGCACTTGCGCGGGAACTGGCGAAGGACAGCATTACGGTCAATGCGATTGCCCCGGGCTTCACGCTAAGCGACGGCGTGCTGCAGACCGATCTGCAAGACCGCATTGGTGAAAACGCCCGTACTGCCGGCCGCTGTATCCAGCGCGATCAGGTGCCAAACGACCTCGTAGCGGCGCTGGCTTATCTGGTCAGTGATGGTGCGGGCTTTGTCACCGGCCAAACCCTCGCCGTGGACGGCGGTAGTGTATTTCTTTGAGTCAGGCAGCTATGGACACCACAACTGCACAATACGAAGCACTCGCCCTCTACATCGGTGGCCGTTTCCTGAGCGCTAATGGGCGGCCCGAACAGGATGTGATCAACCCTGCGACTGGCAAGGCGTTCGCCCGATTGCCGCACGCTACGCCCCAGGATCTGGATGATGCCGTGAACGCAGCGGCGGATGCATTCCAGGTATGGCGACACACGCCGGCGATCGAACGCTCAGCGTTGCTGCGCCGCGTCGCCTCGTTGATCCGGGAGCGAGCGCCGCAGATCGCCCGTAACATTACGCTCGACCAGGGCAAACCTTTGGCCGAAGCCATTCTTGAAGTACAAAGCTGCGCTGAGCACGCTGAATGGCATGCGGAGGAGTGCCGGCGCATTTATGGGCGCGTGATCCCGGCGCGCACGCCGGGCGTGCAGCAGACGGTCTCCCGTGAGCCCATAGGTGTTTGCGCTGCATTCACACCCTGGAACTTTCCCTTCAACCTGTCGTTACGCAAGGTGGTCGCGGCCTTGGGCGCGGGCTGCACGCTGGTGCTCAAGGGCCCGGAGGATTCGCCAAGCGCAGTGGTGGCGATGGCGCGTATATTCCACGATGCGGGTTTGCCAGCGGGATGCCTCAACGTCGTCTGGGGCGTGCCGTCTGAGGTTTCTACGCATCTCATCAACGCTCCGGCGGTGCGAAAGATTTCGTTCACTGGCTCCGCCGCTGTCGGCAAACAGCTGGCGTCGATGGCCGGCGCGCAGATGAAGCGCATGACGATGGAACTGGGTGGCCACTCGCCGGTGCTGGTGTTCGATGATTCCGACGTAGAACAGGCCGCGCGTTTTCTGGCGCGTACCAAGACACGCAATGCCGGTCAGGTCTGCATGGCACCGAGCCGCTTCTTCGTGCACGAAAGAGCCCATGAGCGGTTCGTGGATGCCTTCGCCGCCGAATACGCACCGCTACGGGTCGGAGACGGCCTCGATCCGCAGACCCAGATGGGCCCGCTGGCCCACGAGCGACGCGTGGACGCAATGCAGTCCCTGGTGACGGACGCGCGGGAGCGCGGCGCATCGCTGGTGTGTGGTGGCAGCCGTCTGGCTGAAACAGGCTACTTCTTCCCCCCGACCATCCTCACCGGCGTACCCGCTGACGCGCGTCTGATGGTCGAGGAACCGTTCGGACCTGTTGTGCCGATAACGAAATTCAGTACCACTGAAGAGGCTTTGGCACGTGCCAACGCGCTGCCATACGGGCTGGCTTCCTACGTGTTCACCAATTCGATCGCGACCGCCGAATACGTTGCTGGCCGTATCGAGGCCGGCATGGTTGGCATCAACCATTTCGGCCTGGCACTGGCCGAAACGCCGTTGGGCGGCGTGAAGGAGAGCGGTATGGGCAGCGAAGGAGGCATCGAGACGTTCGATGGCTACCTCGTAACCAAGTTCGTGTCGCAGGCCAGTCGGGTGCCCTGACAACAACGCGACCGGACCTCTTCGTCAGTGCCCCCGTACGAGCGAACTTTCGTGCATCCGGACTGCACAAAGCGCCTGACCACGGCGTAGGCGCTGCTGGCGTCGCGCGAATGCCTGTCATGCGTTTTCATGAAGCCGAGTTTCGCTGGCGTCTCCGGGAGCGTCGGCGCATCGCGGACAATCCAGCATGTCTTCCGATGCATCGCTACGTGCCCTTCGTCCCCGCCTCATCGTTTGCGCTGCAATGATTCTATAAGGGCTCGATTTATATCGATTGCTGCGCTCTGGAATTGACGAAGTCCGGGACGCCAGGGAATTCCCCGACCCACTGCCGTGCGCGGCGGCGGTCTGGTGCATCGCATTTGCCAACGTGTGCGAATGACTAAGTCCGACCCGACTGCGATCGCCGTGGCGCGGGATATTCTCGAACCAACCCGCGCCTCAACGAGGATGGAGGTGCATCCGGTTTTCGGCGACCGGAGCAGAACTGTGCGCCCTTGCCAGGGACTTTCCCCAGGGGGCCTTGACTTCACTCATTCCAAAACACATTATTCGATATAAATCGATCTTACAACGTACTGTTGCATTTAGGATCGCGTAGCAATACCGCTACAGGAAAGCTCCATTTTCCTGATCGGCCCATTTCCATTACTCATCAACCACCCACGGCGAGGATCACCATGCTCTTCAGGCTTCGCGTATCGCAAGCTGCAGTGCAAAAACTGCAAAGTCCGTTCTTTGCGAAAGAGACTTCGACTGCTCATCAATGCGGCCTCGAGAACCGGCGCGATCTTCGATACTGGCGATCGAAGATGCTCGTCTCGGCTATGCAAATATGCGCCAGCCTGCTTCTTTCCGCGGGTTTGACCTGTACCGCCGCCCACGCGGCGCAAGATTCCATCACGAACCATCAAGGCGACATCACGCCGTTGTGCGGCACGAAGCCGATGATCGTCGGCGTGTCGGACGGCTACGGCGGCAATACGTGGCGCAAGACCGGGCTCGCAGAAGTCAAGGACGAACTCAGTCGGTGCAAGAACGTCACGCGGATCATCTACAGCAATGCCAACGGCGATCCGCAGAAGGCGAATTCCGACATCAACAGCATGGTCGCGCAGGGCATCAATGTTCTCATTCTGCTTCCTGACTTCGGCGCGGTGCAGCTTCCCGCAATGCGGGCGGCCATGAAGGCGGGCGTCGCGGTTGTCCCGTACTCGGCTCAGCTCGCTGGCACACCTGGCCGTGACTACGTCGTCAACGTGGTGGGCGATACGAAGCAGATCGGTGTCCTGTGGGCCGACTGGCTCGGAACAACACTCAAGAAGGGCAATGTCGTGTTCATGGGTGGATCGCCCGGCGCGACCACCTCCCAAAACTTCATGGACGGTCTGAGAGACGGACTCAAGAAATATCCGGATCTGAAGTTGCTCAATCAGCAGTACATCGTGACGAACTGGAATCCCGTCGACGCCCAGAAGGCCACGGTCGGTCTCATCGCGCAGTATCCGAAGATCGACGCCATCGTGACCGATGGTGGCGAAACCGCGCTGGCCGCCGTAAAGGCATTCGAACAGGCTCACCTTCCGGTCCCGGCCATCGCGACGATTGCAAGCGACAATCAGGTGAATTGCCATTTTGTCGCGGCGAAGCAGTCGGGCAAGCCATATCCCTATTACACGCTCGACGGCACGACGACTTACGTTCGCTTTGCCGTGCGGCAGGGTGTAGCGGCCTATCAGGGCACAGCTGACAAGGAGTCGCCGTCGATTCTGCCCTTTGCCTACGCAGATAGTGCCAAGGGCCTCGATCCGAAGTGCGATCCGTCCGCTCCGCCTGATGCCGACCTCACCTCCGCGCTTCCGCCGGAGAAGCTGAAGGCCGTGTTCGAGCATTGATAGCTGAGGGCGAGTCACGAACAAACAGAATTTACTTCTGCAGATCGATGGGGTCACGAAGACCTTTCCCGGCGTGCGGGCACCTGACAACGTTACGTTCTCGGTGCCCGCGGGCGAAGTCCACGGTCTCGTCGGAGAAAACGGCGCGGGCAAATTCACCTTCAGGGCTGTGGCGTCGGGCGCCCTCGTCCCCGACAGTGGACGCGTCGCCATCATTGGCGAGCAAACCTTGGCGGACACCGAACCGGCGCGCCGCCTCGGGCTCGCGATCGTCCGGCAGGAGCCGGCCCTGATTCCCGGCTTGACCGTTGCCGAAAATCTCTGTCCCGGCGTGCCGGCCGGGCAGCGCCCATCCTGATGAGCACGAGCGAGTGGGCTCAACGGTTGCTTCTGCTCCGGTAGTCGCAACCTTGCTGACCTGTTTCGCCTGGGCCGCTTGTGCCATTAAGGCAGGCCCTGCTCGCGAAAGAGCCGGTAGTCCCTTTTGTGATCATCGCACATCGCTGATGTACAGAACCGCCGCTCACGCGCCGTTCACCAGGGCATTCCCTGGGTTACTTGACTTAATTGATTCTACAACGCATGATTCGATGTAAATCGATCTTGTGCGTAATTATCTTAGCGCAAACGATCTGATTGCGAGAGGGGCCAGCTCCTTGCATCCCGGCGTTTTTTAGTGCGCAGGGGTCGCGGGGGCAGACGCGGTCTCGAGGAGCTCAAATGTGTGGATATGGACGTGGTGAGGAGGTCGCCGTCGTGTGCAAGCACTCCGGTCGGGGAGTTTCGGGCTCCCCCTCCAGCGACGTACGGCTCGAAGCGCCTATACAGGCAATCCGGGAAGCCTCCACGCAGCGCAAAACGTTTCGCGTCTCGCTCAAGGCGGACACGGGTCGCGGCTTCTCCGGCGCGACCCGCCAAAACCTCTCCTGTTTGATTTCCGTGGGTTCGAAAGATTTGCGAACCTAAATTCACTACCTGTGTCGAGGATCATCATGGCCGAAAAACTGTCGCTCTGGGAAGCCGCCAAACGTGAAATGGAGGAGTACCAGTTCATCGCGGGAGCCGAGCTGCAACCCAAATGGGACGTATCGGAAAAGATCGCAATCAATGCCGCTGTGTCGGGGCGCTTTGATAGCACCACGTCGCTCGAGGAGTACGTGGACGCCGCGTCGAGCGTCATCGAAGCCGGCGCTTGCGGCGTGCACATCGACTTCTCGTTCATGACCGACGAGAAGGGGCGACGCCTCGACCGCGACATCCCGCCCGTCGAGGCGTACTCCGCGGTCCTCGAGCCGCTGCGCTCGCGCTTTGGTAACGACTTCGTGGCGAATTTGAACGTCCTCAACGGCTCGACATTCGACATATGCGTGAGCCCCGCTCGCGAAGGTCTGTGCGAAGTCGCACCGTGCGCGCCGGGCCATCCGGAAGCGTTCATGGTGCCCGCCATCTCGGAGCTCGAGGCAACCGGCGTCAAGCCGGAACTGGCCGTCCACAGCTCCGGCGAGATCGAACTCGCGAAGCGCAAACTGATCGATACCGGCATTCTCAAGAAGCCCTACAACTGGCTGATTCTCTATGGCCTGCCGTTCAACGTCGGTCGCACGCTGGTGTCCGGCACGTGGGTGAGCAACGCCCAGGACATGACGCGCCACATGTTCCTGATGGTCGACCAGATCCGCCAGATCGATCCGACGTCGGTCATCAGCGTCTGTGCGGCCGGCCGCGCAACGCTCTATATGACGACCCTTGCCACGATGATGGGCCTGCATATCCGGATTGGCACCGAAGACACGCCGTGGAAGTATCCGAACAGCGACGAGCGCCTCAAGGACAATCTGGAGATGTTCAGCATGGCGCGCGACATTGCCGGTCTGCTCGGCCGCAAGCCGGCAACGGCCAATGAATACCGGGAACTGGTCGGCAAGCCGCCCCGGACTTAAAAGGATCGCGCGGCCATGACCGCGCAAGCGGACAGCGGCGCAGGCACGACGGGAGTGGGCGATCGGATGCGAAGATCAACGCAGACGAAGCCCGCTCCGCATGTGCGGAGCCGTTCGACTCGATCGTCAGGTCACGCTCCGGATTCGCAAGTGGATTGCGCTCGCGATTGGTTTCAATCCACTCCCCCCAAACGGCGTGGCATCAATTTGCTTCAGCCGCGACGATTCAATCAAGGAGACCGAAGTTGGAAGCGAAACTTCAACAGCTACTGGATGAAGCGGAGATTCGCCGCGTGCATATCCGCTATTGCCGCGGCATCGATCGGATGGACTGGGATCTCGTGCGGTCGTGTTATCACCCGGATGCGATCGACAGGCACGGCGCGTACAACGGAGGTGTCGAAGGTTTCATCGACTGGGCAGCCGAGTTGTTGCCGAACTTCGAATCGACGCAGCACTTCACCGGCAACCAGTATGTCGAGGTCCACGGCGATGTGGCGTTTGCGGAACACTATGCGCAGGCAAGTCACCGCACGAAACCCGACGGCGACAAGCCTGCGATGGATTGGGTAGTGAACATTCGCTACGTCGACCGCATGGAGCGGCGCAACGGTGAATGGCGCATTGCCGATCGGATGGTCGTGCTCGACTCCCAGCGATCAGACCCGGTTCCCGGAGATCTGGCCCCGCTCGAAAATTTCAATGTCGGGCGCCGTGACAAGGAAGACCCGTCGTACAAATACCAGATCGCATGACGGGTGCGGCCGGTGTCTGTGGCCGGCTCCATAGGGCCAACCTTTGAGATCAGGCGCTCAAGGTACTGCAGTTACCTAAACGTTAGAGGAAGCAATGGAAGGAAAATATCGTGTTGGTATCGTCGGCCTGAGCCCAGGACGCGGTTGGGCGGCGACAGCCCATATTCCGGCGTTGCGGGCGTTGTCCGACGTCTTTGAGCTCGCCGGCGTGGCGAATACGAGCCTCGCGAGCGCGCAGGCCGCGGCCGCCGCGTTCGACATCCCGCGGGCATTCGAAAGTGCCGCTGCGCTGGCCGCATCGCCGGACATCGACATCGTCGTCGTCACCGTCAAGGTTCAGCACCACAAGGAAGTCGTCACGGCGGCCCTGCAGGCGGGCAAGAGCGTGTACAGCGAATGGCCGCTCGGCAATGGGCTCGAAGAAACCATCGCGCTTGCCGAACTCGCGCGCGAGAAGAAGGCATTGGCCGTCGTTGGCGCGCAGGCGATCGCCTCCCCCGAAGTGCAGTTCATGCGCAAGCTCGTCGCGGACGGCAAGATCGGCGATGTCCTGTCTTCGACGTACGTCGGTTCGGGTTTCAGCTGGGGCGACGACATTCTGCAGGGTGATGCCTACGCCATGGACAACCGGAACGGCGCCACACTGCTTTCCGTGATCGGGGGGCACGCGATTTCGGCGATTGATGCCGTCCTCGGCAATATCGAACAGATCCACGCGGTGCTCTCGCAACGCAGGCAAACCGTGCGCGTCATCGAGACGGGCGAAACCATCGAGATGAAAACGCCCGACCACCTCATGGCGAACGCGATTCTGCGCTCCGGAGCGCCGCTGTCGTTGCAACTCCGCGGTGGCCTGCCGCGCGGGACGAAGCTGCTGTGGGAGATCAACGGAAGCGAGGGCGATCTGCGCGTCACCGCGAGGAACGAATACGTCCCGGCGGTCAACATCTCGCCCTTGCGCGTCGAGTTCGGACGCAAAGGCCAGAATGGCTATGAGGAACTCGACGTCCCGGACCCGTTCCCGATCGATGCCGACGATGCCGTTGCAGCGCGCAATGTCGCCGGCGTTTACCGGTTGATCGCCGATGATCTGCGCCATGGCACGCGCACGGCGCCCAGCTTCGATCACGCACGCGCACTCCACGAAGTGCTCTATGCAATCGAGCAGTCGAGTGAAACGGGCAATCGGATCGAGGTGAGCAAGTAGCAAGCGTGTGCGGCTCTCGTCTGCGCCGCACACGCACCGGTCAGCAATGGCCCCACGCCATCGTCGTCGTACCACCGACCGGCCGGCGGCTAGTCGATCGCGGAGTCGCCCTGAGACATCAGGGTCAGGTTGTCTTCGACCTTGTGCATGACTTTCCAGAAAACCCGAAGATCTTTCGCCGAGATGCCTTCGAGCGAAGATGAAATCATCTCGGTGAGCTCGGGCAGCAATTCGTCGACAAGGCGTCGTCCTTCATCCTGCAGGCTGACGTCGTATTTTCTTCTGTCCGTAGGGTCGCGCGTGCGTCGCACGAGATTGCGCTTTTCCATGCTGTCGAGCGCCGGTACGGCCGTGGTCGACGCAATGCCTACCCGCTTGCTGAGTTCAAGCTGGTTCATTTCGCCGCGTTCTGCAAGAACACGAAGATAGAACCAGTGCGCAACCGAAATGCCCTCCTTGTCCAGCACCTTCTGGGCTTGGGCCTCGTAGAGGCGGTACAGCGTGCGTGCCATCCATGGCACGGTTCGGCCGCGGTCGTCAAAAACGACTGAGCGGCGACCACCCGCCGCTTCCAGCCCCTCGAGCGCTTCGTTCACTGCATTCGAACTCAACTTTGACATTGGCCATTCCTCAACTAGGGTCACACGGCCGGCAACGGACGGGCTGGGCGGCAAGCGTCATGTCCCGACGAATTTGATTTATATCGAATAATCCTAAATGTGATCGATATTGTCAAGGCAGCATGTGCCGATGAGCGGGCTATGCTTGCGCTCATCCGATCGGGAGATTCGAAGGCTGACTTGCAACGCGCCCAGGAGAATCCCCAAGCGCCTTGACATCAGTCATTCTTATACGCATTATTCGATATAGATCTATCGTTGACACGATGATGCTGTTCGGTGCGATTTGCTCTTGACGCGCCGATAGAGACTCTCGACGTCATCGTCGCCATTGCTCCGGCAGTCGCCTGGTTTGGGCATCGGCGCTATCGTTGTGTCTGGTGCTCCGCTTTAGTCGAGGGCCTCTGCACCGTGTGCGTTCAAGGCAGTTTCAGTTCACGAACCGTGCCGCCGGTCGCGTGCGAGACGATTCGTGCCGGGGCGACTGGAATTTTGCGAGTCAGAGCGGCAATTTCCCGACATTCCTTCCCGGACCTCTCAAACAGGACAAACGCTATGGGCACTGATATGACGGCAAACTGGGATTTCGAGGTCGATGTCATTATTCTGGGAGCGGGTGCAGGCGGCATGTCGGCGGCCATTGTGTCGAAGAACGAGGGCCTCAAGCCGCTCGTCCTCGAAAAGACGGACCAGGTCGGCGGCACCTCCGCCTGGTCGGTGGGCATGATGTGGTTCGTCGATAGCGTGCCGATGCAGGAGGCGGGCTTCCAGGATTCCTTCGAGAAAGCGCGTCGATACTTTGCGGCGACCGTTGGCACCACCGTGGGTAGCCCGCTCCAGGAAAGCTACATTACCCAGGGCCGGGTTGCACTCGACTACCTGGTCCGCCATTCCGAACTCAAGGTGATGGCGGTCCATTATCCAGACTATTATCCGGAGTCCGATGGCGGCATGTTCGGACGGGCTCACGCCCCGCTCGAGTTCGACGGGCGTCAACTCGGTGCGCACTTCAAGGACCTGCGGGCACCGCTGCCGGCATTCGCGCCATTCGGCGGCATGATGCTCGACCTTCTGGACTTGAACCACTTCTTGTCGTTCACGCGCTCGTTCAAGTCGTTCTCGCATGTCGTGAAGCGCTTCCTGCGCTACGGCAAAGACCGCCTGAGCTATCATCGCGGCACCCGTCTCGTGGGCGGCAATGCGCTCATCGCGCGCCTGTACAAGACGATCCTCGATGAGCAGATTCCGGTTTGGCCAGGCGCTCACGCGACCCGGCTCATCACCGAGAATGGTGCCGTGATCGGTGCCGAAGTGACGCGCGATGGCCGCACGTCTCGCGTACGCGCACACCGCGGTGTCGTTATCGCGACCGGCGGCTACAGCGGTAACCTCGAAATGCGACGCGAGCATTCCCGTCAACCGACGGTCGAACTCGGCCTCGGCTTGCCGAGCAACGTCGGTGAGGGCATTCAACTCGGCCTTTCAGTCGGCGGCCGGCTCGATCACAACGGGCGCGACACGGGCTACTACGTGCCGATTTCGCAATACAAGAACGAGAAAGGCAATACGCTGTGGGGCCACTTCATGCTCGATCGGCCCAAGCCCGGTTTCATTGCGGTGAACGAGGAAGGCAACCGTTTCACCAATGAAGCCGCGTCGTATCACGCCTTCACCCAGGGGATGTTCGACGCCGGCGCAATCCCTGCGTTTCTGGTCGCCGACGCAGCAGCCGTGAAGAAGTATGGCATTGGCGTCATCCTGCCGGGCATGTCGCTGCGTCGCTATGAGGAGTCGGACTATCTCTATAGCGGCGAGACACTCGCGGAGCTCGCCGCCAAGGCAGGCATCGATGCCGGCGGGCTCGCGCGCAGCGTCGTACGCAACAACCGCTTCGCGGAGACCGGAGTCGACGAGGACTTCGGCAAGGGCGCGTCGGCGTACAACACCTACAAGGGTGACCCCACTCACACCCCGAACCCGTGTATCGGTCCGATCACGAAGGGACCGTTCTATGCAGTCAAGCTGATGCCGGGCGACTTCGGCACCAGCCGCGGTCTCGTGACGGGCCCCAACGGCGAAGTCCTGGACAGCAACGACCGTCCGATTCCCGGCATCTTTGCATGCGGCAACGACATGAACTCGCCTGTTGGCGGTCACTACATCGGCGCAGGCATCACACTGGGACCGGCGATCACGTTTGGTTACCTGGCGGCTATGGCGCTGGCGAAGCCTGGTAGTCGGTCACAGGCAGGTCTCGCTTCTGTGGCTGCTTCTTCGGCGGTCCAGAATAGCGCTCAAGCCTGATAGGCGTGCTGGCGAGATCGGGCGACGCGTGGGCGAGCGCCTGACTCCGGCCGCACGAGCGAATTCGCCAGGCCAGTTTCGCGGCCCTGGTGCCGCCGGTCGCGTCGATGCATCCTCCGCCGCCCCACCCGGGGCGGCATTGCGGATCTCGATGGCAACGCAGTAGAAGATCTAGCCACGCGAGGCAATACGCAGCAGTTTCTCCCATACGTCCGATGGCTTTGTAAGGTCACACGGATGATCCGAAATCATCGTCCGGCCCTCCGCCCTAACGGCCTCGGCGTCGTCGGCGCGCAGACAATCAGTCGACGACCGTGGCGCCTTGGGCCATCTGAATCAGGTTCGATTCGATCTGGTGCATGACCTTCCAGAAGACGCGCATGTCCTTCTGCGAGATTCCGTCGAGCGACACCGAAATCATGTCAGTCAGATCGGGCAGCATTTCGTCGACGAGGCGCTTGCCTTCATCCTGTAGTTTGACGAAATACTTTCGCCTATCGTTTGGATCGGGCACCCTTTTCACCAGGCCGCGCTTTTCCAGATAGTCGAGCGCGGGTACCGCGGTCGTCGACGCGATGCCCACGCGCTTACTGAGCTCAAGCTGATTGACCTCGCCGCGTTCGGCCAGCACACGAAGGTAGTACCAGTACGCAATCGGAATGGTCTCCCTGTCGAGGAGCTTCTGCGCCTGTGCATCGTAGAGTCGGTGTATCGTTCGCGCGATCCACGGAACGGTCCTGCCGCGATCATCAAATACATCTGATGGCCTCTTCGCTGTTGCCTCTACTAACTTCGGAGCGGTGGTGGCTGCCTTGATTGCAGACGAATTGGATTTGGGCATTCACTCATTCCTCGACATGGGATCGAGCCATCGATCGGTGCTATCTGTTCAAAATGGATTCAACCAGAGAGAAATCATACAACAGGATTAGCACGGCTTCTATGGACGGTGGGATGAGAAGCGGCTGAGACCCGCGATTACGGCTTCGTTTGCAGCAAGCGGTACGCCTGCATGTCCGAAGAATTCCGTGGAGGGCCGTCCGTCCACGGGTGACAGGACGGCCGCATCAAGCGCATAGCAACATCAGATGGCAAGAAATCCCCCATCGACCGCCAACTCGGCTCCAGTCACGAAAGACGCCTTGTCCGAAAGAAGCCAGACGGCGGCAGCAGCGATCTCCTCCGGAACGCCGATTCTTCCTAAGGGGTGACTGGCTCGAAGCTTCTGGATCAAATCGGCAAATTGCGGATCGGACACCAGCGCCTGAACCATCGGCGTGTCCACCGCACCGGGGAGAATGGCGTTGACGCGGATCTGCTTGTCGCCGTAGTCGACCGCCGCGCCCTTTGTCACTCCCAGAACACCGCCCTTGGAGCCACAGTAGTCCGCCGCACTGCGCACCGCCACGCGGCCCAGCGTGGACGAAGTATTGACGATGGAGCCGCCACCCGTTTGCAGCATTGCGCGTATCTCATGCTTCATGCAGAAGAACACGCCGTCATAATTGACCGCCTGAATTCGACGCCATTGCTCGGCAGTCAGTTCATGCAGCAGGACGTTCGTCTGGGAAAGACCGGCATTGTTGAATGCGCCATCGAGCCGACCATACTTGCTCCATGCCGCATCCACCAGCGCCTCGACCTGTTCTTCATCAGCTACGTTCGTTGCCACGAAGATTGCATCACCGCCTGCCCGCCGAATCGCCGAGATCGTCTCCTCTCCCGCCACAACGGCAATATCGGCGACCACTACGCGTGCCCCCGCCACGGAGCACGCCAGAGCCGCGGCACGTCCGATACCCGAGCCACCGCCGGTGACGATGATGATCTTCCCTTCAAGATCGCGGTTCATATCTTTATCTCCTTATGATCAACGCTCGAACGGTGGAGAAATATCGACGTAGATGCGGTATTCATCGATCAACATGTCCAGCAACTTCCAGATCGTCACGGCCGGAATCGTCAGTGTCCAACCATCCTTGCGTGTGTAGGTCACTGATAGTTGCGAAGCGACGACATCCTCGAACGCCCATACGTTAAGGAGGTGATGCTTGATGTCCGCGAGATGCTTCAGGAAATTCTGTGAAGCCGCAGCAACGTTTGCGCGACCGATGACAGGATCGCTATTCGCATAGACGAAAGTGCAGTTCTGCGTCAGACAGTTCGCGAGCCCCCTGCTCGCCCATCGAACCAATCGCATCAATGCCGCGTCACAAACCGAATTCCGCTTTCATCATGCTCATGCGATCGACTACGCGCCGCGCGTAGCCCCTGGCGCCGCCGCTATAGCGATATAGGGCGTCCTCGAGGTTTCCATCTGATGCCGTGATGTAGTTATGCAGAATTTCTGACCCAATGCGGACATTCGTACGCGCGTCAGTCAAATCGGACGTGCGAAGGACGCGGTCTCTGTGCTGAGATGGAAGCACTTGCATGAGTCCCTTGGCGCCAACCACACTTACCGCGAATCTGTCGAAACTGGATTCGACCTCAATCACTGCAAGCAGCAACAACGGCGAGATTGTGTAGCGCCCTGCTGCGTTCAGCACCGCGCGACCAATTTCCAATGCGTCGGGCAACCTTATATGAAAGCGGGCACTCACAACAGTTGCGATTTCCTCTGCTGTGGGCGTGCCCTCTCTGGGCGCGTCGAAAGTTGTGGACATCGGCCAGACCGACGAATCAGCGCCATAACACAGTCCCGCAAGCGACCCGAGGACCACGATCGCCGCCGCGACGACGATACCGCGGAGGCGATGCGCAATAGCGCGTGGCCAATAAAAAGAATCCTGGTTCAGGTTCGCGAACATCGCCTATGTTCCTGACAACAAATACCGCGCAGCGAGAGCATTCCCCAGGTTGGCACCGGGCTGTATTGAACGCTCGTCGCTCACACGCTCAAATGACGGCCGTCTAACGCCCACAACTCAGGCGGCTCGATATGGAGACCGCGCCGCCACACGTCGGCCGTGAGCGGAGATTGCCGCGCCCACGATGGCATCAGTCAAACATCCGGATCATCGGTCGTTCCCGGTTTGGAGGGTATATGCACCAGGTACCGTCTCGATGGCGAAAAAAGAACAGTGCGACTGGGCCTGCCGCCCTCAGGGTCTCGACGCACACATAACGTTGATCTGTGGATCGCCTGTTTCTGAACTCTGTGACATGGACCTTGTCCCCAGGCACCGTGCCGAGCCAGTGATCGACCATCAGGTGCAAAGATTTTCCTGCGCTAGCCATCATCTTCTCCTTCTCAAAACGACCCAGCCTCGAACAGCGTCTCAACACGACAGGTCTACCACTCGCGCAATCAAACCATTCGTATTAAGATCGTTCTATGCAACATCGATTTATATCGAATAATGTGTCTTGGAGCGACAGAAGTCAAGGATACCAGGGAATTCCCTGGGAAATGCCGTGGCGGCAGCCTCTAGCGAACGATCGTGCTAACCGCTGAGCCGCGCTATATGGCGAGGAATGATCGAATGGCCAAGTCCCACTCCACCGCAATCGATGGGACCCTGGATTACATCGCGCCCTCTTGCAGATCAGCGGGAAAGGATTCGCGCCTTTGCTTTTGCGATGCGGCTCAATGTCCCGATCAGGTAGTCACGACACAAATCCTTGACTGTGTATCCGGATATCGACGCCGGCGTATCGAGAGCCGCCTGTCTGGACTGACACTTGCCGCCGCTGGATCTCCGCCGCCGTCACGCGATGCCCGTTGCTTCGCCCGCTCCGTTATCGCAGCCGGCAATCCCATTGCAGGCCACTCGCCGAGTTTGATTTGACCCATCCAATGATCGAGCGGCGATTTGTAGCGGTAGGTCCATGACTCGCGGCTGTGAGTCGCCCGCAGGTGCAAGTCAGGAAAGCCGCCGCCAGGTTTTCTCGCAAATGTTTGAGCGATGATGTACCCGGGATCAGCAGGACGAATTGCCCGGCGATCGAGCCCTCGACCGGGCGATCACCAGACCTTCATTCCGCCGTCGACGACGATGTCCACGCCGGTCACGTACGAACTGTCATCGGAGGCCAGAAAGAGAGCAACGTTCGCCACTTCCTCGGGCCGTCCAAGTCGACCGAGGAGCGTCTTGCCAAGCATGTAGCCGGCCCACTCCGGATTTTTCAGCTGCTCTCGCGTCTGGTTGGTTTCAATCACCCCGGGCGAAATCGAATTGGCGCGAATCCCATGGTCCCGGCCTTCCATCGCCAACTGTCGCGTCATGCCGATAATCCCCGCCTTGGCGGTGGTGTGGGCAAGCGAGCCAAGGTTCTTGAAGCTCATGAGTGCGGTCAGGGAAGCCGTGTTCACAATCACGCCGCGGCTTGCTTTCAGATGCGGCCATGCGGCCCGCGTGAGGTAGAACACCAGATCGACCTCTTCGCGACGATTGCGCTCCCATTCGTCGTCCGAGACGTCCTCGATCCAGTTGAAGTACGCCATCGCGGCGTTATTGAAAAGGACGTCGATACGGCCAAATGACCGCACAGCGAGGTCGACGAGTGCCCCACAGTCGGCGGGTCTCGTCAGATCGCACGGATGCAGGGACACCATCGTGCCGCCGGCGGCACGATCTGCATCGACAGTGGCTTGCGCATCGTCGGCATACAAACCGCAGCCGACCACGAGCGCACCTTCTCGCGCGAACGTCAGCGCGGCCTCGCGCCCCATGCTCCCGCCTGTTCCAGTGATGATGCACACCTTTCCCGCGAGCCTGTTCGACACGGTGGATCTCCGTTTGAGGATAGCGATGGTGAGACAGAGGAACGAGCCGGACGAGACGATCAACCACCCGCTCAGGCAAGCGTTCGCCTCGACGGATCCGTGTTCCTAGCTCGCACTCAGAGACGCAGCACGCGAGGCCGCCCGCCCGGCGCGCGCATCGAGGCTGAACGCACCGGCACCAAAGTAGGTGATCTGCAGAAGGCCGCCAGCCATCATCACGTTCTTCAGGAAGTGAATCATCTGGTTCTGGTCGGCGAAATTGTGGTGGAAGAAGGCCGCCGTGACGAGACAGAACACCGCCATCGCGAGCGACACGTAGCGGGCACGGTATCCCGACAGCAAGAGCAAGCCGCCGCCCAGTTCGACGGCCACGGCGGCAATGTACGCAAGCGGCGGTACAGGCAAACCCATAGCCGCGATATGGCCGACCGTCACGGCGTATGCGCCGAGTTTGCCCAGCCCGCTCATGACGAACGGTGCTCCGATCATGATACGACCCAACAGTGGAAGAAACTTGTAACGATCCATGATGACCTCCCGAAATTGACTTACGTAGGTGGACTATGAAAATTACACCTGGCCGATGTCCACCATCACCAGCCCGGAATCTTCGAGCGCGATTATTTCAACCGCCGGCACTTTCGTGATCGCGGCACCGTCGAGCGGACCCATGGGTTCGCCGTTGACTTCGATTCGTCCCGATGCCACCACTAGATAGGCACAACGCGACGGACTCAACGCCTGCCAGATGCGCTCGCCTGCCTTTAGCATTGCGCCAGGCAGGCGCGCATTCGCGCGAATGGGAAGCGCGCCTTCGTCTCTGGCGAAACCGCTCGCAACCAGATCTCTGACCTCAATGACCTGAGGATCTTCGCGGAGGTGGTCGAGCGCGGAACCTGGTCGACACCAAGGGTCAGGCGACGTCGTGGACACATCAGCCTCGATTGGCGACAGACGATCTGGCCAGCCTGATGATCGCGGCAATGCAAGGCGTCGGCGTGGCCTTGCCGCCTCGGAAACTTATCGGGGACGACATTCAGGCTGGCCGGCTAGGGCACCTGCTGCCCGATCTGGCTACGACGCCAGGCCTCGTGCACGCGATCTTCGCCACGCGCCGAGGCATGGTTCCGGCTGTCCGACACCTGCTCGACGCACTCGTTGCGGGATTCGAAGCGTTCAATGAAAAGCGGTACGGCGGCCGTTGATGAGCCAGTGCGCGTCGTGTAATTTTTTGAACTAGAGCTGGGGCCGCTGCACGATTTTGCTGCTAACCGACGTGACACCCTGCACCTTGCTGGCAGCGTCCGTTGCGATGTGTTCCTGGTCTGGGGTATCAATAAAGCCGCTCAGGATCACCTCCCCCGTTTGTGCGTTCGCAAATACCGCGATATCTGTCCCCGCCAGGCCCTTCGTCTTGTTCAGCGCCTGGTGCACTTTCTTCGCAAATGAGCGGTTCGCGGCGCGGTCGGCTTTCTTCGAGCCGCCGGGTTGAGACGCTTGACCGGTTACTGTGGCGCCGCTTTGCGCAGCCGGGGCCGATGTCGGTCCCTGGGCAAGAGCAGCCGTCGAAAGACAACCCGCTATCGCCCACAATGCCGCTTTATATGTGTTCCTCATCGGTTCCACCCTGGTGTTTTGAAGTGATTGCACAGTAGTCACGGCAGCGCGGTCAGCTTGCAGCGTAATCAACCTGGTGACGCGTCTCTCGCATGCCGGCAAGTGCCTCGCGAACCCGAAGGTGTTCCGGGTGGTTCGCATAGTCTTCGAGGGCAGCGCGTGATTCAAAATCGGCCACGAGAACAACGTCGCACGCATAGTCGACTTCACTGATATCAAGCCCCACATCGATCTCCAGCAAGCCCGGAATCAAGCCTCGAAGGCGCTCGAACTCCTGTTTGACGCGTCTGGCCGTCTCGCGGCGCTCGCTCGCGGTCTTGCCTGCAACACGCCACATCACAATGTGCCTGATCATTGCTCTGTCTCACGAAGTGAATTCAAAACGAAGTCGTAGTCGAAGCTGCAGCATTTCTTTACCAGCCATTCCACCGCTTTATATTTTCCAATCGCCAAGTTTTGCGTTAACGATAGGTCTGTTTTTGGGCTAGAACAATGTATCTACGGAAAAATTGATTTCCACCTGGTGGAAAAATTGCATCTGAAACCCGCCAGGCACGCTGTTGAGCTATCCGGAATCAGCGAACCTGGGTTCTCTGCGCGGCTCGTGCCGCGAGGGCACTTTGGGGCACCGCGTTCCAGCGATTCTCCAGGTCCAGATTCCTGACGTGCTCGGTCAACGCATCGGCAAATACCCGAATCTTCGCAGGCTGGTTTCGTCGACTCTGATAGGCGAGATTGATTGTCAGCGGTGGCAATTCCCAGTCACCCAGCAAAGGAACCAGTCGTCCGGCGACAATATCGTCGTGCACGATGTAGAGCGGCTGAATCACAATTCCCAGCCCGGCCCGCGCCGCTGCGCAGATTACTTGTCCTTCGTTCGACTCCAGCACCGCGTTGATTGCAATGCTGCGCCGCTCCCGGCCTCGCTTGAATTCGAGCAGAAAGGGATTCGTTGCGTAGCTATAAACGAGCACGCTCTGGTTTGCAATGTCGTCGGGCGTCTCCGGCACGCCATGCCTGGCGAGATACGCCGGCGACGCGGCCAGCACGCGGCGCGTGTGCGCCAGCCGCCGGACGGTTATGCCCGAGTCTCCCTCGTGTTCGCGCGTGCGAATTGCGCAATCGATGCCCGCTTCGATGAAATTCGGATAACGGTTCGCCGCCGTAATCTGCACGGACAGTTCAGGATAGCGTTGCCTGAATTCCGGCAGCCACGGGGCAATATGCAAGACAGCAAACGACACCGAACTCGTTACACGCAGTACTCCCCTCGGTCGCCGCGCCATATCACTGACAGCGGTATCGGCTTCCGCGATCTCCGCGAGGATCGACGCGCAACGCTGTTGATACTCGCGTCCTGCGTCCGTGAGCCACAGTCGGCGCGTAGTACGCTCGACCAGACGTGTTCCTAAACGATCTTCGAGCGCGCTCAGCATCCGGCTCGCCGCTGCATTCGAAATGCCCAGGCGTTCTGCAGCTTTGGACAGACTGCCGAGTTCGGCTGTCAGCGCAAAGAACTCCATTTGCGTATAGCGGTCCATACGATGATTTTTCCACTCAATGGAAATTTGTTTTCACTATAGCGCATATTTTTTCTTCTGGAACATCGCTAGAGTCCTGACATGACCACCTTTCGGTGGTGCGCTCAGCAAGCAAAATCCCGGAGACAGTAATGCGCAATATCAGCGAGGACACCATCACGCAAGCAGTGCTAGCGGCAATGTCTGGCTGCAAGAATGACAGGCTGCATACGGTCATGATCAGTCTCGTCCAACATTTGCATTCCTTCGCACGTGAAGTCAAGCTGACCGAGAGCGAGTGGACGTACGCAATCAATTTCCTTACCGAAGTCGGCCACATCACTGATGACAAACGCCAGGAGTTCATCCTTTTATCGGACACCCTCGGCCTGTCGATGCTGACCACGACGCAAAACAACAGTAAGCCTCCCACATGCACCGAGACCACAGTGCTCGGGCCGTTCTTTGTCGAAGGGGCACCCGATTATGAGAACGGCGAAGACATATCCAATGGCGCAGCAGGCCTGCCGTGCTTTGTTACGGGCCACGTTCGCGGCCTTCATGGGGAAGCGGTGCCGGATGCGACGCTCGAAGTCTGGCAATCGGACGAAGATGGCTACTACGACGTACAGTATGCTGCCCAGCAGCAAGCCGAAGTGAAGCATCAAGGCCGCGGTCGCCTGCGCACGCTTGCTGATGGACGCTTTCACTTTCGCTCGATCCTCGCCGAGGCGTATCCAATTCCTCATGACGGCCCGGTTGGGCGAATGCTCGAAGCGCTCGGACGACATCCCTGGCGGCCCGCACACCTGCATTTCTGGATCAACGCGGCCGGGTACGAGCCTCTGATCACGCATATCTTCCGTAACGGGGACAAGTACCTCGACTCGGACGCCGTGTTCGGCGTGCGCTCGACCCTGGTGGCTGACTGGATTGAGCACCCGCCAGGCGTGGCACCGGACGGTACGTCGATGGACACGCCGTTTTACACGCTCGACTATGGGTTCGTTCTGAATCCTGTCGGCCACGCATCGTGATCCGGCGTTTCAAGTTGCCCCGCGCCTGAAAGCCTGGTCTTGACCAAGGGCTCTCGACGAGCCCGTCAACAGCAAATCCCCTCCTTCCACGAGGTCCACCGTGCCCCTCTCCGACTTTGTCTATAACGGTCGCGCAACGCGTGTCGTATTTGGCAATGGATCACGCGTGCATCTAAAGCGCGAACTGCTGGCGCTCGGCGCACAGCGCGCGTTGGTTCTCTGCAGTCCGGAACAGCACGCGCTCGGCGCATCGGTGGCGGAGCAGCTGGGAAGCCACTCAGCGGGTCTTTTCGATCGCGCCGCCATGCACGTGCCACTCGAACTGGCTGTCGAAGCACGAACGGTCGCGGCCTCGTTGGGCGCCGATTGCATCATCGCTGCCGGTGGCGGGTCAGCAATTGGGCTTGCCAAAGCGATCGCGCTCGAGTCGAGCCTGCCCATTCTCGCCGTGCCCACCACTTATGCCGGCAGCGAAATGACACCGATATACGGGCTGACGGACACAGGCCTGAAGCGGACTGGAACCGATATTCGCGTCATGCCCAAAACCGTGATCTACGACCCAGACCTGACACTCACCCTGCCCGTTGGCATGTCGGTAACAAGCGGGATCAACGCTATTGCGCACGCGGCAGAAGGCTTATATTCGCGTGACGCGAATCCGCTTACGAGCCTGATGGCGGAAGAAGGCATCACAGCGCTCGCGCGCAGCCTGCCCGATATCGTCGCCAATCCGGACGACCCGTCTGCACGCGCCGACGCCCTGTACGGTTCCTGGCTATGCGGCGCCGTTCTCGGAAGCGTCGGTATGGCCCTGCATCACAAGCTCTGCCATACGCTTGGCGGCAGCTTCGATCTGCCGCATGCCCCGACTCATACGATCGTACTGCCGCATGCACTGGCTTACAACGCCGAGGCTGCGCCCGACGCCATGAAACGCGTCGCGAGAGCAGTAGGACATGAGAGCGCGGCACAGGGTCTATTCGAGCTCGCGCGTGCAAACGGCGCGCCCATCGCGTTGAAAGACATCGGCATGCGCGAAGACCAGTTGGACCACGCCGCCGACCTCGCGTGCAGCAATGCGTACTGGAATCCCCGGCCGCTGGAACGCAATGCGATTCGTGCCTTGCTTCAGCGCGCATTCGAAGGGAGTGCGCCAAAGCCGTGAACTCCAAAGTATTCACACGCCCGCCGGCGCCGTGGACGCCTGTGATGTCTTAAAGACGAGCTGCTCGATTGTGCGCCAGCATGCATCGACCAACGCCGGGTCGGACGGAGAGAGATGGCTCGTCGCCGAGATTTCAGGGCCAAAGCCCGATAGCGTCGACGTCAGACTGACTAACATATAGTGAAAAATGATAGGCTCGACCTTCGGCAAAGCATGCTCGTCTTGAGCGGCGCGAATCTGCGGCAGGAGCCACGCAATCAGTGGTTTGAGAATCGTATCCGCGATCCATTGCAGCCTTGAACTGTAGCCTAGCTCTTCCTGAAGCATGAAGCGATGAAACTCAGGGTACTCCACACTGAAGCGGAATAGCGCCCGATAGGCCAGTTTGACACGTTCGACTGCACTTGCCGAATCCGAGCCCGACAGATTGGCATCGCGTTCACTGCGGACACGCTCGAATACGTATTCGGCAACGGCCTGCCACAGAATCTCCTTGGATCGGAAATGGTATGTGATGAGCGGATGCTGCACACCAATCCGGTCTGCAATGCTGCGAATGCTTGCAGCATCGAAACGCCTGGAGGCGAATTCAAGCAACGCGGCGTCCAGAATTGCCGAACGGGTTTCCTGGGCCCTCTGCTGCCCAGCACGCTTCAGCTCCGCCGCCTGGCGCGTCCGGACGGAATTTTTAGCGGTAGAGTTTTGTTTCATCATGACGCACCCGCTGGGGAAAACCATCGGTCCCACCTGGTGTCCGCGGTATCCACTCCTTCACCGTTCTCTCCTTCTATTGCGCGTCTTACCCCTTACACGGCGCGAACGCCGTGGGGTAAGACGCGGCCGGCAGCGCCTATTTTGCGAGTACGGTCTGCATGACGCGGCGAAGTTCGGCAGCCGGATCAGCCACCCCTTCAAAGCTGCGCCAGGCCACGTGGTGGTCCGGGCGGATCAGCAGACAGCCGAAGTCGCTGATCCCCTTCACGCTCGCCCACTCGCCGGCATGATCCGCATACGACTGTCGCGGGCCAATGACGCGCACATCGATTTCGACGCCAAGTCCCTCGCCGACCTGTGCAGCGGCCTCAACCCATGCCTCACCTCCGAGTCCGGTGAAGACAGTGAACCGTCCATGCCCAGCGAGGTCAAGCGTCGAGTGCTGCCGTCCCTGTTTGTCGAACACCCAGGCGTGGGGCAAGCGAGCGCCTGGCCACGTCGTCGGCTGGTAATACAGCTCTGAATCGCGCTCGAAGGCCGGTTCCTTCTGACCGTCGGTCACAATCGCGCCGGAGCGGTAGCGTTGATTCATTTCGACCCCGTGGGCGTCCAGTTCATATTTCTTGAACGCCAACGCTTCGCGAATTTCCTCTCGCTGCTTTTCAGCAGCCGCAGTCGACAGGCTGCGAGCATGCATGTTGGCCTGCATGACCTTCCCATCCGTCGTTTCCGCAATTCCAAGCGCCTCATAAAGCGGCGCGAATTCCGCAATCGACTGATTGGCGCGCGTGACGATCTGCTTTGCGACTGGGGCGCGCTCCAACGTATAGCTATCGAGAAGCGCTTCACCCGCTTTCCCGTTGATCACGGCGGCGAGTTTCCAGGCGAGATTGAACGCATCCTGAATGGAAGTGTTGGAACCCAGACCGCCCGATGGCGGGTGCCGGTGAGTGGCGTCTCCCATGCAGAAAACCCGCCCGTCCTGCATGCGCGTGGCGTACATGTTGTTGACCGTCCACGTATTCGCCCCCAGCAGCTTGATCTCGAGATCCGGTTTGCCGACCAGCTGACGCGCGATCTCCGTGGCCTTGGCTTCGTCGATGACCGGAGCCGGGTCGTTGATGTCATAGCCCCAGACGATCAACCACTCATTCCACGGCCGCACCATCCGGATCAGACCCATTCCGATGCCGCCGACTTCCGCACCCGGTTGCATGATCGGGTAAAGCACCGCGGGCCGATGCGCGACAAGCTCCGTGAGATCGGCGCGGAACCAGATGTTCATCGAGCCGCGCACACCCATCTTCCCTTCGAAAGGCAGCCCCGCATTCTTCGCGACCTGGGAGTTCCCGCCGTCTGCGCCGACCAGATACTTTGATTTGACCGTGAACTCCTCACCGCTCAACCGGTCACGGCATACCGTGATCACGCCGTCGTCCGTCTGCGTGTGGCTCACGTATTCCGTGCTCATCCGCGCCTCAGTGCCGCGCGAGCAAGCCGTCTTGAACAACAGCGGCTCCATGAACGTCTGCGGCAAATCGTTCATTTTGGTCGGGCTCGCCAGGCGGCGCTCCCCTCGCGACGTGGGATGCAAGCCCCAGCTCGGCGCGCGGCCGATTTCCTCGCCCGTCAGACTTTCGCAGAATACCGTTCCGCCCATGAGATCATCACTGGTCGCGTGCAGGTAAGCCTCCTGCTCTACTTCCTTTCCGAGGTCACGCAGGACCTCCATCGTTCGCTGGTTCGTGATATGCGCCCGCGGCGTGTTGGCCAGCCAGCGGTACATGTTGACGACCATGTTCTCGACACCGTAGGTGGAAAGCAGCGCTGCACAAGCGGAGCCTGCGGGCCCGGTTCCCACGATAAGCACATCTGTAGTAATTTCTGCCATGACGACTTCTCCTGATATCAAATCCTGTCACCCAGTGCGTTCGGATATTTGATGTGGATGACTAATTAAATAGAGAGCTGGTATTGCGCGTTCTGCTTGCCAAGCCGGCTTTCACATCCCTCTCACGCTGTCTTTTTCTCGCTCAAACTCATCAATCGAATCATCTCCTCTCGCATCACGAATTTCTGAACCTTCCCTGTAACGGTCAACGGCATATCGTCGACGAAGCGAACATACCTGGGTATCTTGTAGTGCGCGATTTGTCCCTGGCAAAACTCCCGGATGTCTTCCTCGGTCACATACTCTCCTTGCCGAAGCACGATCCACGCACATAGTTCCTCGCCATTCTTCTCGTCTGGCACGCCGAACACCTGCACATTCTGAATCTTGGGGTGCCTGAAGAGGTACTCTTCGATCTCGCGAGGGTAAATGTTCTCGCCGCCGCGAATCACCATGTCCTTGAGCCGGCCGACGATATTGCAATAGCCGTCGGCGTCGATGGTTGCAAGGTCTCCCGTCCGCATCCATCCACCAACGATGCTTTCACGCGTCTTTTCGTCGTCGTCCCAGTACCCCAGCATCACGGAGTATCCTTTTGTGCAGAGTTCTCCAGCTTCACCAACGGGAACCGTATTGCCAAAGGTATCGACGATCTTCACTTCGAGGTGAGGTTGAATCCGCCCGACGGTGGTCGTGCGCTTATCGAGCGGGTCTGTCGTTGAGCTCTGAAACGATATCGGGCTGGTCTCCGTCATTCCATACCCAATGGTGACCTCGCGCATGTGCATCTTCGCGACCACCTGATTCATGGTCTCTACCGGACACGGTGAACCCGCCATGATGCCCGTGCGCAAACTGCTCAGGTCGAACGTCGAGAATTCCGGATGTTCGAGTTCTGCGATGAACATCGTCGGCACCCCGTGAAGCGCCGTACAGCGTTCTTCAGCGATCGCCGCGAGGGTCGCGCCCGCATCGAACCCTTCGCCCGGGAAGACCATCTGCGCGCCGACCGATACGCACGCCAGCACGCCGAGCACCATCCCAAAGCAGTGGTAAAGCGGAACGGGGATGCAGAGCGAATCAACTTCGGAAAAATTCATCGCCATCGCAACGAAGCGCCCGTTATTGACGATGTTTCGATGCGTCAGCGTGGCTCCCTTCGGGTTTCCCGTCGTGCCGCTCGTGAACTGGATATTGATTGGGTCGTGAGCAGACAGCACCACCGTCGTTGGTCCTTCGGCGCGAAGCATCGCCTCGCCCTCCAGCATCACAGCAGAAAACGGCAGTATCCCTTGTACGCCGGGTTCCCCGACAGATATCACGGTGCGAAGCTCTGGCAGGCGCGCACATTGCAGCTCGCCGGCACGCTGCGTCGCAAGTTCCGGCGCTATGTCGAGCAGCATCGAGATGTAGTTCGATTTCTTGAATTGCTCGGCCGTCACGAGCGCTTTGCACCCCACCTTGCGCAAGGCATACTCGAGTTCGGAGACCCGGTAGGCGGGGTTGATGTTGACCAGCACTGCCCCGATACGTGCCGTGGCGAACTGCGTGAGCAGCCATTCGAATCGATTGGGCGACCAGATGCCGACGCGGTCACCCTTTGCTATGCCCAGGGACAACAGACCCGCGGCAAGCCGATCGACCCGCTCGTCAAATTCTCTCCATGTCCAGCGCACGCCCTGGTCGCGGAACACCACGGCTGGCCGGTCCGGAAAACGTAGCGCCGTATCCCTCAGAAACTCGCCGATTGTGGCTTCGGTCAACGGAACATTCGCGGCACCGCGCACATAGGCAATGCCGTCGGCAGGTGCGATAAGCGCAAGGGGACCGGGTAAGGTTTGCATAAATCCATTCTCCAACGCTGCTGTGAATCCCGGTTCAGGTGTGCGCTGAACCAGGGTCATACGTCTGCTGTAACCGCCGCCGCGCTATTTGCCGTAAAACACCAGATCGCCAGGCTCCTCGTCGCGGTCGAACGCTTCGGCCGTGTTGGCGAAGCCGCGGGTGGCGTCTTCCGTGACGTACAAGCCCATCGTGATATCGAGCAGTGCTACATCTGCACCTGCCACACCGCCACTCGACCACGTCTTGAGCAGGGTGCGCGTCGCCGCAAACGACAGCGTCGGGCCGTCCGCGAGCCGCGTCACCAGTGCCTGGGCGACGCTTTCGAGCTGATCCGGTTCTGCCACGTGTGTGGCAATCCCAAGCTCCCCGGCAAGGCTTCCCGGAATCGGTTCGCCCAGCATGGCAAAACGCGAAGCACGGCTACGCCCCACGCGCTCGGCCAGCCGCTGCAGTGCACCCGCGATGGGCAGCATGGCGGTGGTGACCTCGACGCATCTGAACACGGCATTCGACGCGGCCACGATGAAATCGCAGGCGAGAGCGAGCTCCAGTCCGCCACCGAATGCCAGCCCCTGCACGACCGCCACGGTCGGCACACGCAAGGCCTCGATGGCGCGATACGACGTATTGACCTCCGCGACGAACGTGCGGAACCAGTTCAGGTCCTTGCCCGGCCATTCGCGAACCTCGCCGCCGAGACTGAAATGCGGCCCTTCTGCACGAACGACGAGAACCCGGATATCGCTTTCGCTCGCCTCGTGAACCGCGTCCCGGAGGCATTGGGCAAAACGCGCGTCAAGCCGGTTGTAGGGCGGATTCGCCAGCACGATATGCCCTTCCTTCCCGCGACGCTCAAAACGAATGCTCTTCATTTGCTAACCTCATGTTGTCGGTCAAATTCACCGGGCGCGCATGACGCCCTTCAAGGTTCTGTAATTCAGGACGTCGCATCATTCAGCGGAATGATGGGGAGCAGCAAATGTGATGGCCGGTCAGCGTCGCGGTAAATCTTGTGAGTCACCGTATTGCTGCTGCCTACGTGATACGGAATGTATTCGACGTCGGTCATCGCGCCGGTTCCGGTCGGCACGTCAAGACTGCAAATCTCGACGCAGATGCGATGGCCAGCCTTGAACTGGTTGGCTGTCGCCAACACCTGGATCTCGTACTTGACGATCTCGCCCGGAGTAACAGGCTCGATTGAATCCTTCGTCAGCTTGTGGAACGGTTCCCCAGGCGTGGAGCGGTCCGTATCCAATGCCCTGTACGACGCCTTCAACCAACCGCGAGTCAGCTCACGTTCGGGCAAAGTATCGGGAACGTTGCGTTCGCCGACGCGCGCGGTAACGACCGACACGTCCGGGCCCACGTCCTTGAGCACGACGATCCAGTTCGTGTCCGGCTGGTCGATCTCGGCATAGAGCGTGAGCGAGATTGGACCGGCCACCAGGACATCGTGCGCAAGCGGATCCGTCATATAGCGCAGGCGCTCGACCTTGCTTGTCTTCTTGAGCGGCATCTGGGTGAAGACGTCCGGCTCGCGCAACGCATTGCCCACTTCCGCCGCGGGTCGCGGCTCTTCCGTGGAAAGTCGCTCCCAGCCACCAAGGTAATACTTCGCCCATTGCGTCTCGGGCAGAGGCCAGTCGGTGCCCGTGCGCCATTCGTTGGCGCCCATGACCCAGTAACGGACCGGGGGCTCGTCCATGATGCCGGTGTCGACACCCTTGAGCCAGTAGTCGTACCAGCGGATGACTTCGTCGTGGTACTGGTGGAACGGGCGTTCCAGGTGGGCCGGACCGGTAAAGACCAGCTTGCGCGGTTGCTTGACGTTGGCGAAATAGTGCTGGGCGCCCAGCCAATGCAGTTTGTAGGTGTATGCATAGGCACCGGAGCCCGTATAGAACGGCACCTTGATCTTCTTGAAGATCTCTTCGCTCCGCTCGACGGTCCCGTCTGGCTCCCAGGGGTTCGTCATGATGTGGTACATCACCCACGTACGCTGACCCTTCTGCGTCAGAATGTTGTAGAGGTTGATGTACATCTTGTAGTCGGGATTGCGCATGGCCTCGCGCCAGAGCGCTTCCTGCTCATCCGGCAGCGGTCCGGGCACATTGCGCGACTCATGCACCGTGCTGAAAACGTCAAGCAGATACGGGAACGTATGGATGACGCCGCCAGGATTGAAATCGCGAAACCCGAACATGCCACCGTAGGCGCTGCATGCGTCGTAGGGAAAGATCGCCTTGAGCGCCGGATGCCCTTGTGCGGCCGCGCGCCATTGCTCGCCCGCGAACCCCGAGATGCCGACCATTCCGACTTTCCCGTCCGACCAGGGCTGTTGCGTGATCCACTCGATCATGTCGTAGTGGTCGGTGTTTTCTTCGCCATAGTGGCCTTCGGACTTGGCCGAACCCCGCGGCTGCGCGATCACGTGCACGTAGCCGTTCGCCACAAAGCGCCGGGTGTCACCCGCTTCCACCGGCCCAAACCACAGCGGAGCGTGCGCGGGTTGCGGAGGCAACACGTCGGCAATGTCCGGACCCTGAAGATCCTTGTTATGCAAAGCGGAAGCGTAGAGCACCGGATACTTCCCGCTCCCCTCGGGTCGATAGACGTCGACGGCAAGACGAGTGCCATCCTGCATCGTTACGTAGACGTCACGTTCTTCAATCATGTCTCCTCCAGATACATCGGTACGTTCGACTTCAACAGGCGGCCGCTGACGAATTCGAACGCGGCCCAGATATTTGGAAGTCGGACTTCGCGCCTGCCCTTCGGCGATGTCCCACGACAATACGACTTCTGCAAACCACTATACTTCACGTTCGTAAAGTATGCAAGGCGAACAACGGCTGTAAGCAGGAACTCGAGCACAGAGTTGGCAATGCTCGTGTCGTTGCTGCTACGTCTTCCTTATGACGCGGTATTGGCAACCCGGCGCGCCGGATTATGGGTGCGCCGGGGATTCAGCATCATCAATGCACGGGGATGTCTGGCAGCGCGCTGTCAGGCGGCGCCGGACTGATCGCTTCGAGATGTTCGCTTTCCAGCCGGCGCTGCGCCGCGAGAATACGCGCCATCAACGCCATGCAGACGCTGGCTATCACGAGCGGTATCGACAACACAGCGCATACGAGCACAAAGGGGTAGCCCGAAATGACTATCAGGCCAATCAGCGATGAGCCAATGATTGAACCAACCCGCCCGACTGCAACTGTCCATCCTGCACCGGATGCACGAAGCGCCGTTGGATAGAAGATGCCCGGAATGGTGTTAATGCAGGTTAGCGGGCCGCCGGTCGCCAATCCGGCCAGGAAGATGATTCCCGCGAGCCATGATGTCGCTTCGGACAGGCCTAGTACGACGACGAGCAACGCCCCTACGGCGAAGGAGCTGCAAATGACCGTGGCAATGTTGATGCGGCGCACCACGAACACGAAGAGTACCGCGCCGGTAAGCGCGCCGAACTGGAACATCGACGACACCTGGGAAGCTTCATGCATCGACAGGCCGCTCTGCTTCAAATGTGTCGGCAACCAGTATCCAACGAGAAAGAAGACCAGATACCCGGCAAATTCCGTAATCCAGGTGAGCACGGTGCCGAGCCGATAATCCTTTCCTACGAGCGCCAGGCTTCCTTTCTTCGAACCGCGTGGCGCCCGGATGACGAAATGAAAACCGGAACAGTCAACCGCCGGGAAGACTCTGGTCAAGACCCGCTGGACAGCTTCGTTAGACTTACGGCTCGCCACCAGGTAGAGCGGCGATTCGGGTACTTGCCAGACGAATAGACTCGCGACGCAGAGCGGCAGGACGCCACTCAAAGCCAGCATTCCTCTCCAGCCCAACACACCTATTCCGAAAGAGGTGACAAAGCCAGCGGCCGCAGAGCCGAACAGAATTCCACACATGATTGTGGCGAGCATCGCGGCGCGCGAACGATCGGGGCTATATTCAGCAGCAAACGCTGAAGTTGCAGGCATGGCGGCGCCAATGCCGAGACCGGTGACAAAACGAAACAAAACGAGTTGCACTACCGATTGCGCCTCGCTGGATGCGATCGCCGCAATACCAAACCATGCGATTGCCGCGATGGTCACCACCTTACGCCCTACCCGATCGGCCATCGCTCCGCCGAGGATTGACCCGACCAGCAGCCCAAACAACCCAATCGCAACCAATGGCGCGAGGGCTGCGGGAGGAAGGTGCCACTCGTGACTGACGGCAGGTGCGATGAACGCCATGACAATCGTATCGAATCCCTCGGTCGTGGTCGCCGCAAAGCAAAGGATAAACACCACCCACTGTTTCTTCCCTATCGGAAGATCATTGAAGAATCCGCGTATGTCGCGATGAACGTAGTCTCTGCGTTCCATTACTTGTCCTTGTAGCGTGCGAGGCAGGGTCTTCGGACCCGCTTCATTGCGGTAGGAAGCTGAAGTGAATCTTCAGTGTCGTATCAAACATGTACGTCGGATTCACTCTCCCGAAGGCGGCCAGAGTGAAACTGACGTCGTCGCCTCAGGTCACCACGAAGCGCCACTGACGTACTTGTGACATACGTCATCTGCGCTCGCGTCGCCGAACTTTATATTTTCCGATCGTGCAGGTTTATTCTAGTTAAAAGCTTTCCGCTCGTACAGGATTGTGAGACTGGGACTATCCCTATGGGGCGCGGTCTTACGGACGGACTGCCGCCGCTCCGGGCGTGCCTGGAATGGTCAAGGGGATGAGTGAAGAAGCCCGGCAGTTGCGATACCGGTGGGGGATGCAGACATGCATTTCATCTGCGCGGTGAAGGTACGCGGTGATGGTATTCAGGCAGCGCACCCCAAGCGCGCCAGACAGTACGACCCTGGCAAAGTCATTTCTCGAAAAAGCGGCGTGTATTGGGAATTGGCCTGGTGGTCAATCCCTTGCTCCCGAAGAATTCAGGTCGGCGATTTTCTTTGTGAATTCGATCGCCCGACGAATCCGGCGACTCGCTGACTGAATGCTTCCGTCGAGGCACACCTCAAAAACGCCTGCTTTTCGTCCTCGAGATGTTGTGCGAGCCCATACTCCGATGCCTTGCCGACGAGTTCTTTCATTTCGCTGACAGCAGCCGGCGGCACGTCCATTACACGCCGCGCCAATGCGAATGTCGCTTCTTCCAGCGAAGCTGGATCGACAACCGACTGCACCAGCCCCAGCGCGCTCGCTTCTTCCGCATTCAGCGAATCCTTCGCCAGCAGAATTTCGAGGGCGCGTGCCGACCCTAAGCGCCGCGCCAGATGGAAGGAAAGTCCCCCGTCGGTCGAGGTGCCCAGCTTGCCGTACCCGACGACAAATTGAGCCGCATGTGAGGCGACAACGAGGTCGCACGCCATTACCAGCGAAAAACCTGCACCTGCCGCAGCCCCCTGTACACTCGCAATCACAGGTATCGGCAATCGCCGCAACTTCAGAATCAGGTCGTTGAGCCGACTGATCAGGGCTTCGAGAAAGCCGTCGGATCTTTGCAGCCCTTCGAGAATCTGGACGAGATTCCCGCCGGCTGAAAATATGCGCCCGGTGGATCGCAGAACGACCGCGCGGTACCTGCCATGCGCCTCGATGTCGGCGAGCGCATTCAATAGATCAGTGCAGAACTCCAGGTCGACCGCGTTTGCCTGCGCTTCGTTTCCCAAAGTGATGACCGCGAGATCTTCACGGGAGGTCAAGGTGATGTTTCTCTGCATTTGGCGATGCCCGTGTTCACAGTGTTCTGGTGGGGGAACTGAGATCCGTTCAGGTGCATGCCCCACCAAGGCGGCACTGAGTCGGCACGTCAATTCGGCATTTTCTTAACACATCACGTGGACCTAACGCGTCATTCGGGATCTTCCCGCGCCCACGACGCCATTATATTTTACTATTGTTCAATTTAAAAGCGCGACTTCTGTGCGGAGGGCTTACCGCAAAGAGAGGTTGGGGAAACACGCGCGTGGCCGCCCGGAGGAGTAAGCAGAACGCGGGATCCAATGTATTATACTTTCGTACAGTTTTTGCGGTTGCTCTCACGGCGCGGCACTTAAGACCGGCAGCCGAAAGCGGCATCGAGCGCCACCGTCATGCCAGGCCCCTGCGAAAGTGCGGTCGGGCAACTCAATTCCTATTCGAGAACCATATGGTGCAACGTACAGTTTCCAGCAAGAACACTGCCAGAAAGGGACGTCCGACAGAGCTTCGGCGTGCGGAGCAGCAACGTGCGCAGGAGACGCGTTCCGCCATCCTGAATGCCGCGCTTTCGGAATTCGCCGCGAAGGGCTTTGAGGCTGCGAGCATACGCAGTATCGCGGACCGGGTCGGATTGCAGCACCCGCTCATCACCTACCACTACCGTTCGAAAGACATTCTTTGGCAGGAGGTAGCCGAATACGTCTTCGAACATATTCGTCACGAGTGGGACGCCTATCTGGCGGAGACGCCCGCTGTCAGTGCCGCAGACCACGTGAAAGGGATGTACAAGGCCCTGTTTAAATTCACGGTCAACTATCCGGAGTTCCATCGCTTCATGCTTCAGGAATTCCTGAGCTATAGCCCGAGGCTGCAATGGCTCGCAGATACGGTGCTCAAGCCCCTGATTAACTGGCTGCTGCCACAGATTCGTGCTGCACAGGAAGAAGGCGCGTTGCCCCAATGCGAACCCATCATCTTCCATTATTTGTTGATCAGCCTGACGTCAACCCTTTCAGGCTTCGGTCCGGAGATGCAGGCAACCGCCAATGTTTCCTCATCGGATCCCAAGGTGGTGGATTCATACTGGCAAATGGTTGAGGAACTCATCTTTCATCGAGAGACGCGCCCGAGCCGGTCCACGACGGTCGAACCGCGTTCGAGCGGTACAGTGAAGCAGCCGCGCGTGTCGGGTCGCTCAAAGACCGCCGCCTGATTTCGCGGGCTCTTCTGCCAAAGCACTTGAGCCCGGCTTCTGTGGCCAGACGACGTCTCCAGACAGGCGAGACCCCGCGGCACCCGCATGATCCTGGCGCCCACCAGTGTCTTACCTACGCCAACAGGAACAGGCGCGACGTCTGGCGCTTTACCCACCAAAGTGTTGAGGAATGCATGATCACCCCAGCCGGGGCGTTGCGGGTAACAGTTGGAAACCGCCCGGCCATCGCGTCAAGTGATTTCCCGTTGCGTGCCGACCGGAAAACGGAGAGAACCGCAAGCAGCGCCGCCACCGATCCGCACGCCACTAGCAGTTCCCGTTTTCAATCCAGATTATAATTTGGCATGCGAAATATATTGATCAATCTATGCCGTCAACCGCACTCGTTAGATCAGAACCTGTGACGGAGCCCAATGTGCACGATGGTTTGTATCGCTCCACTCGATGGGGCCGAGATGTTTGTAATCTGCGATTGCGTTGCAGAACCGCCCGCCTTCTGCAACTGGGCAACCAGGTAAATGTCTGTCCGTTTAGACAAGATGTAATTTGAAAAGAGACCATATGCACGATAGATTGGAGACTGGTCCGTTGCGTCGACCTTCCCGTGGGTGTAGATGTACACGACGCCAGCAAAAACGTCCGGCCGGATCTGGTAGCCCAGATTGGCTTCATAGTTATCGAAGCGAACATCCGCTCCCTCGAAGGCACCTCCGAACCGCGTGGAGGTGTACTGAAGTCCGAGCGTTGCCCTGCCAAAATTGTATTGGGCACCCGTACCCCAGATTTGCTGGCTTTGCGCATGGGGTACGTACGCTGAGAATGCGATTGCGTTCGGGGCGACGCCGCCGAACACAGAGGCGAGTGGATTCTTGATGTATGTATAGGCGGCAGCAGCATACAGCGGCCCGTTGGCGTAACTCAGACCAAACGACTTCACGCTGTTGGTGGAGAACTGCCCCGCTACTCCGCCAAAGCTATAGAGTGCTTCGCCAGTGAATCCGGCAATATTGGGGCTGGCGTACCTGACGGCATTGTTAATACGGTTGACGCCAGCGGTATTGTCAACGTCGTTGAGGTGGGCCAGATAAACCGACCAGTTCAGGCCGGCGTCGATTTTTGACAGCAGATTGGCCATCTCATCGTATTGACGTCCAAGCGTCACCGTTCCGTATGGACTTGCGATGCCCACGTACGCCGATCGACCAAAAAGCGCGCCGTTGTTGCCGAGGTTACCCGTCGACGGGTCAAAGCCACTCTCCAGAAGAAAGATAGCTTTCAGACCACCGCCCAGATCCTCTGCCCCGCGAAATCCCCATCGCGATACTGAGGCTCCACCGCTCTGGAGCTGCCAGTTTGAGTGGCCCTTTTGATTGCTGGTGTACGTGATGCCTTCATCGACGATCCCATACAAGGTTACGCTGCTCTGCGCGTACGCGGACGCCGACGCTGCACATAACACAGCGGCGCCGCACGATAGCCTCTTCATTTTCAGTCTCCTCTGACGATACATCCGAACATTGCCGTGCCTGAATGAAGCAAATTTTCTTTTAACTTTACCGATCGTACAGCATTAGACTACTCGGTAATTTTCCGGTCGTACAGCTTTGTTGGGCTAGTGCTATCCCCTATGGAACGCTCCTCACAAACGGGGAAATCGCGGCCGCTCAACCCTGAGAGTGGCTAGAAGGCCGACATGTATAGGGTTGGAATGAAGCAGTTTGCGAAAGACCGTGAAAGACCGTTCCTGTACACGTCACTGTCGAATTGTCGAGAAGCTTCCATCACTATACTTTTCATTCGTAAAATTTAGTGTATAGTGGAATTGAACGAAGCGATGGGCGGAGCGACCTGCGCTCCTGCTAGTCCGGAATCCAGATCAGGAGACGATAGTCATGTCGACGCAAAAGATAGACACCCACCAACATTTCCTTCCCAAGCTGTATGTGGACGCTGTAGGTCTCGACATACTGAACGCCGCCATGCCGACTGGGATTGCCCCAACCTGGTCCGTAGAGGCGGCCCTCGCGATGATGGATGAAAATGGCATTGACGAGGGCATTCTGTCCATCTCGGCGGGCCCGAAGATTCCGGATGCGGCGGCGTTGCTCCGGAAATGCAATGACTATGCAGCTGACCTCAGGGCACGGCATCCCGGGCGGTTCGGTTCCTTTGCCAGCTTGCCGCTGCCACACATCGACGCAGCCTTGCGCGAGGTGAGTTATGCCCTCGACGAACTGAAGGTCGACGGATTCATTCTCTTCACGAACTACGACGGCATGTATCTGGGGGATCCTCATTTCACCCCGCTGCTGGAGGAACTCGATCGTCGTGGCGCCGTCGTTTTCGTTCACCCGAATCAACCGCCTCACGAGATACCGCGCGTCGCTCCGGCGTCTGTGCTGGAATATCCGTTCGAGACGACGCGCACTGCGGCGAGCCTGATTATTTCGGGTGCGGTAACCCGATTCAAGAATGTGCGGTTCATTCTGTCCCATGCCGGGGGGACGTTGCCCTTCCTCGTACCCCGTCTTGCTCTCTCCATTTCGATGATGCCTGGGGCAATCGAGCGCGTGGGTGACCCGCTTGAGGCGGTCAGATCCCTGTATTTCGACACGGCCCTTTCGGGAGGAGCGGCGCCATTGAGCGCGCTCGCGCAAATTACAACGCCTGACCACATCCTGTTCGGAACGGACTTTCCGTTCGCACCGACTACCGCGATCCGGCAGTTCGGCGCCGTACTCGACGACATCGAGATTCCCGGTATTGAGATGAACAAGGTGTACGGCGAGAACGCCGCGAGATTGCTGGGTCGGTAACCGGGGATTTGAATCGACTAGTGGGTGTCAAGTTGACGAACGGGGATCATCTGCGTGGTTAATCCATAGCTATCCCTGGCAGATGATTTTCTCGAGCAACGGGAGAGAACTCGGGGTTCTCCAGAAAGTCATCGTCGAGCATCGGACGTCCGGGCCGCGACGCCTCCCCGATCGGCAAAGGCTGCGCGCTCTTCCTCACCTTCGCGCTGGACGCGCAGGCCCAATCGGTCGAACAGCGCACGATCCCGCGCGGCCTGCGGATTGCTCGTAGTCAGCAGCCTGTCGCCATAAAAGATCGAGTTCGCGCCCGCGAGAAAGCACAAGGTCTGGAGCGCGTCGTCCATCTGCTCCCGCCCCGCAGAGAGCCGCACCATCGCGCGCGGCATCGCGATGCGCGCGACCGCAATGGTCCGCACGAATTCGAGCGGATCGAGCGGCTCGGTACCGGCGAGCGGCGTGCCCTCGACCTGCACCAGATGGTTGATCGGTACGGACTCCGGGTACGGGTCGAGATTCGCGAGCTGCGCGATCAGGCCCGCCCGCTGCGGGCGCCCTTCTCCCATGCCGACGATCCCGCCGCAACACACGTGGATACCGGCGCCTCGCACGCGGGCCAGCGTGTCGAGACGGTCCTGGTAGGTCCGCGTACCGACGATGCGGCCATAGTATTCGGGCGACGTGTCGAGGTTGTGGTTGTAGTAGTCGAGGCCGGCGTCTTTCAACGCGCCGGCCTGCTCCGCATCGAGCATGCCGAGCGTCATGCAGGTTTCCAGTCCGAGCGCCTTCACCTGCCGGACCATTTCGGCCACGGCCTCCATGTCTCGCGGCTTCGGACTGCGCCATGCGGCGCCCATGCAGAAGCGCGTCGCCCCCTGGTCCTTCGCAATCCGCGCGGCCTCGACGACTTCCGCGACCGGCATCAGCTTGCCCGCTTTCACGCCGGTATCGAAATGCGCGGACTGCGGACAGTAGCCGCAGTCCTCCGCGCAACCGCCAGTCTTGATCGACAGCAGCGTCGACAACTGGATCTGGTTCGGATCGAAATGCTCGCGGTGCGCCTGCTGCGCGCGATGCAGCAGATCCATCAGCGGCAACGCAAACAGCGCGTCGACGTCTTCGACGCGCCATCGCGCATCCGGCTGCGCGGCAGGCTTCGTCAGGGCCGACAAAGGAATGGTGGCGACGGTGTTCATGCAGTCACTCCAGTTAAGGAAAGCCGGCCCGGAACGACGTGCAAGGCAACGGCATCGAGCCGGATCACGAACGCCTGCCGAGGACGGCCCGACCCACTCGCGACCCGTTGTCGCGGCCGAGTTGCGCCGAGATCCACGCGCCGCAATCCACCAGCGCATCGAGATCGACGCCGGTGCTGGCGCCGAGTCCGTGCAGCAGGTACACGACGTCCTCGGTCGCGACGTTGCCCGTCGCCCCCTTCGCATACGGACAGCCGCCCAGCCCGGCGACTGAGCTGTCGAACACCCGGAGCCCGAAGTCGTACGACGCGTGAACGTTGGCTGCCGCCATCCCGTACGTATCGTGGTAATGCCCGGCCAGCGCGCCGACGGGCACCCGCGCCGCGACGGCTTCGAGCATGGGCAGCACCGAGCCCGGCGTGCCGACGCCGATCGTGTCGCCGAGCGACACCTCGTAGCAGCCGAGCTCATGAAGGCGTGCCGACACGTGCGCGACCTGCTGCGGCGCAATCGCGCCGTCATACGGACACGCGATCACGCACGACACGTAGCCCCGGACCTTCACGCCCTGGCGTTTCGCGGCGTCGAGCACGGGCACGAAGCGGTCGATCGACTCGTCGATCGAGCAGTTGATGTTCTTCTGCGAGAACCCTTCCGACGCGGACGCGAACACGGCCACCTCGGTCGCGCCTTCGGCCACCGCGGCCTCGAAGCCCTTCAGGTTCGGCGTCAGCACCGGATAGTTCACACCGGGCCGGCGGCGCAAGCCGCGCATCACGTCGGCCTGGTCCGCCATCTGCGGGACCCACTTCGGCGACACGAACGACGTGACCTCGATATCGCGCAGGCCCGCCGCGGCCAGACGCTCGATCAGCTCCAGCTTGGTCGCGGTCGATACGTTCTGCTTCTCGTTCTGCAGCCCGTCACGCGGACCGACTTCGACAATGCGCACCTGTTCCATCACTCGACTCCTTCGAAATCCAGCAACCCGGCCCCGTCGGCGACCTGCATGTCCCGTTCCCTGGTTCCTTGAGTAGAAGTTTCAGCTCAGGCTCTGCAGGGAAGCGCGATAGCGCTCGTCCCATGATTGCCCACCGCTGACGCTCACGCCGACCCGCCGCAGCAGCCCGTCGGCCAGGCCGTAGACGAGCCCGTGCACCTCGACGCGCTGGCCGCGATACCACGCGCGCCGCAGGATCGTCGTGCGGCACACGTTCGCGACCTGCTCGATGACGTTCAGCTCGACCAGCCGCCGGCTGCGCTCCGCGTCGTCGCAGCCGTCGAGCCGCGCCTCGTGCCTGTTCGCGATGTCCTCGATGTGACGCAGCCAGTTGTCGGCCAGTCCGGTCGAGCGGTGCTCGGCGACCGCCTGAACGCCACCGCAGCCGTAGTGGCCGACGACCATCACGTGCTCGACCTTCAGCGTCTCGACCGCGTACTGCAGCACCGACAGGCAGTTCAGGTCCGAATGCACGACGACGTTGGCGATGTTCCTGTGCACGAATACCTCGCCGGGTGCCAGCCCGAGAATCTCGTTTGCGGGTACGCGGCTGTCGGAGCAGCCGATCCACAGATAGCGCGGCGACTGCTGCGCCGCGAGCCGGGTGAAGAAGTCAGCATCATCGGCGACGCGCTGATTCGCCCACGCGCGGTTGTTCGCGAACAACGTGTCAAGAGAGCACATCGCCAAAGTCTCCTGTCGATGAAGATTGACGCGCCTGGCGCACGCCGCGCGCCTGAAAATCAGATGCCGACGGGACGCAACGCGCCGGCGGCCGCCATCAGTTCGTGCGGTCCCGCACGTGGCTGAGCTCCTCGATCATCCGCTCGCGCATCGCGAACTTCTGGACCTTGCCGGTGACCGTCATCGGCATCTCGTCGACGAAGCGGATGTAGCGCGGAATCTTGTAATGCGCGATCTGACCGCCGCAGAAGTCGCGGATCTCGTCATCGGTGGCCTGCTCGCCCGCCTTCAGGATGATCCAGGCGCAGATCTCCTCGCCGTACTTCGAATCGGGCACGCCGAACACCTGCACTGCCTGCACCTTCGGATGGCGGAACAGGAACTCCTCGATCTCCCGCGGGTACACGTTCTCGCCGCCGCGGATCAGCATGTCCTTCACCCGGCCGACGATGTTGCAGTAGCCGTCAACGTCGAGCGTCGCGAGGTCGCCGGTGTGCATCCAGCCGTCGCGCACGGCTTCCTGGGTGCGCTTTTGGTCGCCCCAGTAGCCGGGCATCACCGAATACCCCCGGGTGCAGAGCTCGCCCTTCTCGCCGATCGGCACCACGCTGCCGTCGACGTCGACGATCTTTACCTCGAGGTGCGGCTGCACACGGCCGACCGTCGCCACGCGCCTGTCGAGCGGGTCGTCGGTGCTGCTCTGAAACGACACCGGCGAGGTCTCGGTCATCCCGTAGGCGATCGTCACCTCGCGCATGTTCATCTGCGACACGACGCGCTTCATCGTCTCGATCGGGCACGGCGCGCCAGCCATGATGCCGGTGCGCAACGTCGACAGGTCGTACTGCGCGAATTCGGGCACATCGAGCTCGGTGATGAACATCGTCGGCACACCGTGCAGCGCGGTGCACTTCTCGTCCGACACCGCCGCGAGCGTCGCCGACGGGTCGAACACCTCGCCGGGGAACACCATCTTCGCGCCGGTCGACACGCAGGCCAGCACCGACATCACCATGCCAAAGCAGTGATAGAGCGGCACCGGAATGCACAGCGCGTCCCGCTCGTCGAGGCGCATCGCCTGCGCGACGAAGCGCGCGTTGTTGACGACGTTGTGATGCGTCAGCGTCGCGCCCTTCGGATTGCCGGTCGTGCCGCTGGTGAACTGGATGTTGATCGGATCGTGGCAGCCGAGCGACGCCGTGATGTCGTCGAGCGATTGCCGATCCAGCATCGACGCGCCACGGTACACCACCTCGTCGTAGCCGAGCATGCCGGGCGTGCGCGCTTCGCCCATCCGGATCACGCACTCAAGCGCCGGGAGACGCCCCGCCACCAGCTTGCCGGGTTCGCTCGCGGCCAGCTCCGGGGCCAGCGCCTGCAGCATCTCCAGATACTGCGACGTGCGCAGCCGTTCGGCAGAGACGATCGCGCGGCAGCCCGACGCATTGAGCGCATATTCCAGTTCCTGCAAGCGATAGGCCGGATTGATATTGACCAGGATCACGCCGATGCGGGCGGTCGCGAACTGCGTGACGAGCCACTCGACGCGGTTCGGCGACCAGATGCCGAGCCGGTCGCCCCGCCGCAGACCGAGCGACGCGAGCCCCGCGGCCAGGCGATCGACTTCCGCGCCGAACTCGGCCCAGGTCCAGCGCACGTTCTGTTCGCGGAACACGACCGCGGGCCGATCGGCGAAGCGGGAGACGGTATCGGCCAGCAGCGCGGCGATGGTGGCGGTCGACAACGGCGATTCCGTCGATCCCCGCACGTGCGACAGGTTGTCTCGCGGCGCGATACCCGGCGGCGAACCGACTGGTTGGCTCATGGCTAGTCTCCTCATGTCACTTCGATCTACGAGCGATCCACGGGTGTCAGCTTAGGCGAGTGCGGCGCGCATGTTCTGCCGTTGTGGTAGCCTATCGTGCCAACTTGCGCCAGCCCCGACAGCGCCATGCCCGCCGCCTCTTCCCGACGCGCGCCGCGGATCGATCGCGCCGCGACCCCAATCGCATTCGTGAATGCCGTGCTGCTCGGCTACGAGAAATACGGCGCCGATCCGTCGGATGCGCTGCGCGAGGCACAAATTGCGCCAGCGCTGCTGAGCGAGCCTGGCGCCCGCGTGACAGCGACGCAATTCGAAGCGCTGTGCCGCGTCGCGATGCAGCAGCTCGACGACGAAGCGCTGGGCTGGTTCTCGCGCCGACTGCCCTGGGGCAGCTACGGCCTGCTGGCTCGCGCATCGCTGACTTCGCCGAACCTTGGCGTCGCGCTGAAACGCTGGTGCCGGCACCATCGGCTGCTCACCGACGACATCCTGCCGACCCTGACAGTCGCAGACGACATTGCCACCCTCGAGATCGAAGAAAGACAGCAGTTCGGCGCGCTGCGCGAGTTCTGCCTCGTCACGGTGTTGCGCTACGTGCACGGGTACGCGTGCTGGCTGATTGATTCCCGCATTCCGCTGATCGAAACGGACTTCCCGTTCCAGCGGCCGCCGCACAGCACTGTCCATTCGCTGATCTTCCCGGGGCCGGTGCACTTCGGCCAGGACCGCGCATGCATGCGCTTCGCCGCCCAGTACCTTGCGTTGCCGCCCCGTCGCGACGAACGTGCGCTCCGCACGATGCTGCAGCACGCGCTGCCGCTCACCGTGCTGCAGTACCGCCGCGATCGCCTGCTGGCCAGCCGTGCACGTGCGCTGATGATTGCCCGGCCGAGCAGGCCGCACACCGCTGCGGCGCTGGCCGGCGCGCTGAACGTGTCGGTGCGCACGCTTCATCGTCAACTGGAAGAAGAAGGGACGTCGCTGCAGGCGCTGAAGGATGCGGTGCGACGCGAGCGGGCGATTGAGCAGCTATGCCGCACCACGCATTCGATCAAGCAGATTGCGCTGTCCATTGGCTTCGCGAGCGAAAAGACGTTCGCGCGCGCATTCCGGCAGTGGACCAGCGAGTCGCCGAGCGAGTATCGGCAGAAATCCAGCGCCTCGACACGGTGAAGCAGGTTACGCCCGCGCTCCTCGCCGCGCTGACGAGCGGGCAAATCGCGGCCGCCGCAGCCGTGCCGATGATTGATCAGCCTCAAATGATGCATTCATCGGCACCCTCTTACTCCCCCCAGGGTCGTTCCCTACAGTAGCTGCAAAGCCCGCGGGACTGCGGGCCCGACCAGCCGGTCGGCCCGCATTCCCCATCTTGAAAGGACACGCTCAGGAGTCAGCAGACGCTCTATTTCGACGACCTCAAGGTCGGCGACACCTCCACCACCGGCACGTATGATAAGTGTCGTTGAGCCTGCCGGGTCGCCGCTTTATTCCCGCAATCGCATGCAGGTGAAGGGGGCTTGAGGCCGGACAGCCTTGATAGACAAGGCTGTCGGAAAGTAACGGTTTTACGCTATTCGTTCTCGTCGAAGTAGTGAAGAGGTTATGCCTGGCGGGTGCCGAGTCGGAAACCTACGCCATAAGCTACGCCAGATGGGTCCCGGGTTTTTAGCTTTGGGCACACGCGATCGGCCCTTTAACCCCGGAGACGATGCTGTACTTACGCACGCGGGTCGGAGCAGTTCCCTTGCGTGGCGCGTCACTTTTAAGCGGTCTACGAAAATCGCTCAAATCAACTATGTCAAGTTAACCCGGCGACACCGGGTACAAAAAAGTATCGACGGGAAGAGCCGTGCGACGCCTGCAATCAATGCGAATTCTTCGGCGCGGCGATGACCTGAATCACGTCGAGTACCCGGAAATCTTCGGGATTGCTTGTCAGGACCGCATACCCGTGTTCATGAGCCTGCGACGCGATCCACAGGTCGTTGTAGCGCGGGCGGGGATTGCGCCCGGCCTGTTTCATCATCGTGGCGAGCAGCCCGAACGATTGAGCGGTGCGGCGTGTAACTTCGAGCACGGGCATCTGTTCGGCCTGGCGCAGCACGATCATGCGTTGTGCGCGCTCCCTTGCGTCGTTCGGATACTGAGCGCCGTATTCGAGTTCGCCGATGGTCATCGCAGAAACATAGGCAAGTTCGGAGCCAGCTTGCCGGAACACGGCGTCGAGATCGATGGAGCCAGTCGCGACGTCGATCCACACGCAGGTATCAACGATTACTGCCGCCACGGGTCACGCACCTCGTCGTCGAAACCCATGTCGCGAACGTCGGCCTTGAAGCGCTCGCCGACCTCGCGCGAGATCTTCTGCATGCGCTCGAAAGCCTCGCGCACCGTCACCGGCCGCTGGGGGGGCGTGATTGTGCCAAGCACCGTGTTGTTGCGTTTAATCGTTACCGATTCGCCGTGCGCCAACGTATCGAGAACCTGATTCGTGCGGCGGGCGAGATCGGTGGCGGTTACCGTAGCCATGTGGACCTCCGGTTAGTAAATACGCATTTTACGCAATTTGTGTATTTTAGCCAAGGTCGGTACCAATCGCATTGAGGGTCGACTTTTCTGCTTTTGACGCAAATTCTTCTGCTTTTGACGCAAATTCGCGCGCAAAGCAAATTGTCGCTACGATGCACCGCAATATGTCCCGCACCTCTGGGCCCGGTGCAAACCAGCAACTCATGTGGGGGATTTCCTTTTGTAGCTAGCCGACATGGTTGCAGCGCAAGAGACGCCGTTTTCCCCACTGAAGCTACATCTCCCCAACACCGACCAGCTCAGCCTTCTCAGGGCCAGAAACCTCGCGATTGGCGACGAACGCGCCGCGCTTGAAGCCTTGAAGTGCATTCGCCAGCCATGCGCTGAGCCGGACCCGCCGACCGATCGTACCCTCGGCGGACTGGTACAATCCATGCGTGACTACCAGACCGCGATCGATTTCTGCAACGCACAGCTTGACGCGCTGCGGTCGTTCTTCAAGACCCGATGAAATGCGAATACGTGTACGCAGACCTGTGCGTGGACGAGAATGACCAGTACGTGCCGGTGCCCTGTGATCCGCTGCCGGAAGACACCTTCGCGACGATCGAGGTGGCACCGCACGTGCTGGCCGTCTACCGTTGGTCTGACATGACCAAGCACTAGCCCAGCTTGTCAGCCAGCTTCTTGGCTCTCAGGTGGGTGTACGAGACCGCGCCCTTTGCCGGAACATGCCGGGGAGACAGCCATGACCGAACCGATTGCGCGAGCATTCACACAGCGGTTCACCTTCAGGCGACGGACGACTGACGACCGCCTGCCCGCATTCGCCAGACGGCGGCCGGGAGACGAGCGATGCAGAACGACAGACCGCCGCCGCGGCGCGTGAAATACGGAAAAGGGATCCGGATCGGCGGCTCCGGATGGTTCGGCCGATTGCTGGCCGTCGTCCTGAGCGCGATCATGCTCGTGGCGGCCGCGATGCTGTCGATGGTGCTGCTCGCCGTGCTGTTCGCGGTGGGCACGATCGTCGTCGGCTATCTCTGGTGGAAGACGCGCGCGCTGCGCCGGCAGGCGCACGCGTTCGGCGACGACGGCCGGACCGTCGACGTCGAGATCGTCCACAAGGACTCGCCCGTCGACGATTCCGCGAAACGCTGACGATCGATTACGCGGCCGCCTTCCTGAACTGGAGAGCGTGCAAAAGTTGGGGAGGTCGATTTCGTCAGGACTCCCTGACTCACAGCATGATGGCGCAGTCTGTGCTGTCCGTTGGCGAGTGCCCGCCTGCCGACGCTGGCCGATGCATTTGCCGTAACCCGAGTCGGCAATCTTGAGCGCCGAGGGGCAACGCGGCGAGAATTCCCCGTTCAAAACCGCAACCCTGACCTGCGCCATGCAGTGCGCCCCCTCGTCAGTCCAGCGCATCTGTCGCTTCCTGGCCATACGGTAGCCGACAACCTGGTTCACCGCGGACTCTGCGATGCTGCTGCTGATCGGCAGGCCCTTGCGATGCCGGGAGCGAGCGCCCTTCCGCGAACGTCAGGCCCAGTTCGGCAAGACTGCTGTCAGCGCGCTCAACCATGGCCAGAACCCCGTCGCCCGCCTCGACCGTGTCACTGTCTCCGTCGACCAACCTTGCTTCGATGATCAACCGCATGGCTTTCTTTCAACGCCCCATAGAAGCCTACTCCACACGAAACCGTTGCCGGAAGCACACGCGGCCCTCCTTGGGAGCCTCCCCAACTTTTGCACGCTCTCGTGTCGTTCGACACGCGCATATCTCTGGCACACGCCGCCCCCGATACTTCACCTCCCGGGTAAGGTAGGAGTGCGGGATGATTGATTGTGTCGGCGAAAGGTCCCCGCCGGAGTCATCGGCTAAGGCAATCATACTTGTCAACAACTCTGTTTCGTCTGCAGCAAGGCTCTCCGCATGAAAGTGCAGGAAATCCTCAAACCCGCTCATCAGACGCGTGACAACCAGACTTGAGAGAGTCGGCATTGGCCACCTTCATACAACTGCCCCCGTGCGATACAACTACGTCGCGTCGGTGGCCGCCGGACGGAGATAAAGCTTGATAACGGATGAGAAGTCGAGCCGACCGTCTCCAAGGGCGCTCGACGTCTGGTAGAGCTGCTGCGCCAAGGCGCCCAAGTACACCGGCTGGCGCACCGATCGGGCTGCGTCCGTTGCCAGGCCGAGGTCCTTCAGCATCAGATCAGTACCAAAGCCGCCAACATAGCCTTTTGATGCCGGTGCTGCCTGCAACACGCCGGGATACGGGTTGTACGTATCCGAGCTCCAGCAGCGCCCGGTGGAGGTATTCAGAATGCCACTCAGTGTCTTTGGATCAATGCCGAGTGCCGCCCCAAGCGACATCGCTTCCGATACACCAGCCATCGTGATGCCGAGAACCAGGTTGTTGCAGATCTTCGCAATTTGACCTGTACCTACTCCCCCGCAGTGCACGATGTTTTTACCCATCGCCTCGAGCAAAGGTTGAACCTTCTCGAACGTGCCACCTCCGCCACCAACCATAAAGGTCAAGGTGCCGGCTGCCGCGCCCCCTGTGCCGCCCGAAACCGGCGCATCCACAAAGAGGTTGCCCTGTGCAGCCGCAAGCGATGCAAACTCTTTGACACTCGCCGGGTCGATCGTACTGGAGTCGATGATTGCTACACCGGGTGCTACACCGGCCAGAATTCCATCGGGCCCCGTCAGGACGTTGCGAACATGGATAGACGCCGGAAGCATGGTAATGACATACTCCGCGTCCTTGACAGCAGCACGAGGTGAAACGGCAGCTTCTGCGCCGGCGTCCACCATGTGCTGCACGGCACGCTGACTCAGGTCATAGACGGTCAGCGAATGCCCGGCCTTAAGCAGGCAATGGGCCATCGGCGCCCCCATGTTTCCGAGTCCGATAAAGCCTATTTTCATGGTGTCGGCTCCTATATTCGGGTGCGCTCAGCGCAGGCTGATGGTCGTGTTGACGCCATCGTTGACGGCGTCATCGTCGAACCAGCGAGCAGTGACGGTCTTGGTCTGCGTGTAGAACTGCACGACCTGCTTCCCGTAGGGTCCCAGATCGCCAAGTTTCGAGCCGCGCGATCCCGTGAAACTGAAATACGGAACAGGTACAGGAATCGGAATGTTGATGCCGACCTGACCGACATCAATCTCGCTCTGGAATTTGCGAGCCGCCGCCCCGCTCTGAGTGAACAGACCTACACCGTTACCGAACGGATTGCGATTCACCAGTGCAATCGCGTCGTCAAGCGTTGCCGCCTGAAGGACGACCAGAACCGGTCCGAAAATCTCGGTCTTGTAAATGTCCATGTCAGTCGTGACGTCTGTGAAGATCGTTGGCCCGATGAAGTTACCTTCTTCGTAGCCTTTGACGATGACATCACGTCCATCGAGCGCAAGGGTTGCTCCCTCCTTGATACCCGCTTCGATCAGGTTCAGTACGCGCTGCCTGGCCGCACGTGAAACTACAGGCCCAATGTCCGTGTTCGGTTCGTTGCCGGCATTCACCTTTAACGTCTTGGCCTTTGCAACCAGGTCGGTCAGCCATTGCGCCGACGAGCCAACAAGCACGACGACCGAAGTGGCCATGCAACGCTGTCCAGCAGCACCAAAACCCGCACCGGCCAGCGCATTAAGCGTCTGCTCGCGATTGGCATCTGGCAGAACCACCGCATGGTTTTTTGCGCCCATCATCGACTGCACACGTTTTCCGTGTTCACTCCCAAGCCTATACACATGGGTACCTACAGCCGTCGAGCCGACAAAGGAAATTGCCTTGATGTGCTCATGCGTACAGAGCGCGTCCACGACATCCTTCCCGCCATGCACGACGTTAAGCACCCCCTTGGGAATGCCTGCCTGAAGCGCAAGTTCAACCAGTTGCATCGTGGAAAGGGGGTCCTGCTCAGAAGGCTTCAGAACGAAGGTGTTGCCGCACACGATGGCCATCGGGAACATCCACAGCGGAATCATGGCCGGGAAGTTAAACGGCGTAATACCGGCACAGACACCGATCGGCTGACGTAGCGTGTACGTGTCGACACTACCCGCAACGTTCTCGGCAAACTCACCCTGCTGAAGCGTGCCGATGGACGCCGCATGTTCAACGACTTCCAGGCCTCGAAAAACATCGCCTTCAGCATCGGGAATAGTCTTGCCCTGCTCTGCACTCAACGTCGCCGCAATACGGGGCATGTGTTCGCGAATCAAAGCCTGAAGTTTCAACATGATGCGCATGCGGACACCAATCGGCGTGCTCTTCCACGTTGCAAACGCGGCGTGAGCGGCCCGCACGGCCGCGTCGACCTCGTCCTGCGTCGCAAACGGCACGTGTGCCAGCACCTCCTGTGTCGCAGGATTGACAACCTCCCGCCACTCCGTCGTTTTTGAGTCGACGAACTCGCCGTTAATCAACAACTTCACCTTCGGAACGCCTTCATTTGATTCTTTCGTAACTGCATTCATGATTTACTCTCTCTGCTTATCGATGACTCGAGAAAACCGCGTTGATTGACAAAATTGAGTTCAAGGGAAAACGGGGGGCGCGTTAAAACATTAATGCGAGCTACCGTCCCCACTGTGCGCCTCGACGCGCATGAAAAAGGTGCAGACAATTGCGATCGCGCCCAGAACGATCATGTAGTCGACTACGTACCGAGGATTGCCGGCACCGGAGGCCAGCAGCGCAGTCGCAATCATCGGCGCGATGCCTCCGCCCAGAACGCCTGCAACCTGAACAGACACAGAAATGCCGCTGTACCGGACTTCGGCAGGGAATTGACAGGCAAAAAGCTGTGACTCGGGTGCGTAGAGGATCGGAAACACGACGCCAACGGCTAGAACCATGGCCCACCAGACTATCGATGAATCGCGTGTCGCCAACATTGAGAAGAACGGAGATGCGAACAGACACATCACGACCAATCCGATGATGAAAAGCCGCTTTTGCCCAATCCAGTCGCTCACGTAGCCTGCAAGTGGCATTGTCACAAGTGACACCGCAGCGCCCGCCGTGATCGCGTGAAGAATTTCGGTCTTGGGAATCTTCAGCTGGTTCGCGGCGTACGCGAGAGCAAACGCGACCACCAGGTAAAACCACGTGTTCTCTGCGGCTCGAGCACCGATAATCAGAAGCAGCGTACGAGGGTGCTGTCGGACCACATCAAGCGCCGGCGCCTTGACGGGCGGGCGCTCCCGCTTCATACGCTCAAAATCGGGCGACTCAGGGACTCGTGCCCGGATGACCCAGCCAACGACGACGAGCAGAATGCTCGCGAGAAACGGAACTCGCCATCCCCATGCAAGCAGATCTGATTCGGGCAAAGCAGCGACTGCCGCCATCGCGAGCGAGGAGAGAATCAGCCCGAAGCCCACGCCCGTTTGTGGCAAGCTGCCGAAGAAGCCCTTCTTTCCGGAGGGAGCATGTTCGACCGCCATCAACACTGCCCCGCCCCATTCACCGCCAACAGCCATGCCCTGCAGGAATCGCATCGCGACGAGCGTTGCCGCCGCCCAGTAGCCGATGCTCTGGTAGGAAGGAATCAGGCCGATCGCCATACTGGGAATACCCATCATCAGCAACGTGGCCATCAGCATCGACTTGCGGCCAATACGATCCCCAAAGTGGCCGAAGATAATTCCACCCATGGGCCGCCCGACAAATCCAACACCGTAAGTCGCAAACGCGGCGAGCGTTCCGAGGATCGGGTCAAGCGTCGGAAAGAATATCTTATTGAATACGAGGGCCGCAGCGGTCCCGTAGAGAAAGAAGTCGTACCACTCGATTGTCGTGCCGGCCATACTCGCCCAGCCGGCAAGTACGTAATGTTTCACCGACTTGCTTGCAGTTGGTGTGCTTGTAGATGCCCCGAGTGGAGCGGTATGAAGGTCCATGTAGTCTCCATGCCTGTTATCTGATGCCGACGCATCTTCTCCAGTTCGGATGCATCCTTAACGTCAGCGTGAGGCGGAGTATAGTTCTTCGAATATCCACAGAGAATGGACTTTTAAGCCCATCTGATATGCAAAAAAACACAAGAGACATTAATGGCGTCAACTGGGACGATTTGCGATATTTCCTCGCTGTCGCGCGAACCCAGACAGCCAGTGCAGCCGCGAAGCGGCTTAATGTCGACCACACAACCGTGGCTCGCCGTATACGCGAACTGGAGGCATCGCTCGCCACCGTTCTCTTCGAAAAGTCACGATCCGGCGGATTTGCGTTGACCTCTGAAGGTCAACGCCTGCTTTCATACGCCGATACCATTGAGACAACGGTGCAGTCCGCCAGTGAACAGTTCACTGGCGGAGCACATTCTCTGTCGGGCCATGTACGAGTCGGCTCGACCGAGGGTTTTGGCTCGTTTTTTCTTGCCCCACAGCTTGCGCGATTTGCCCAGGCACATCCCGACATTTCGATCGATCTGCTTCCCGTACCGCATTTCGTAAGCCTGTCAAAGCGTGAAGCCGATATTGCAATCCTGCTGGAGCGCCCCGAGCGTGGGCAATATGTCCACACAAAGCTGTGTGACTATCAGTTGAGGCTGTACGGCACGCCGAGCTACCTCGAAAGTCACCCCTTTCCCGAAAAGACGGCGGAAATGCACGGTCATGCCTTCCTGAACTACGTGACCGATCTGGTGTTCAGTCCGGAGCTTCTGTACCTGGATCGCGCAATTCCAAACGCAAAAGCCAACTTCTGCACAACCAGCATCGTCGCGCAGTATCATGCGGCGCTACAGGGCACCGCGCTGGCCATTCTGCCCTGCTTCATGGCGGAGCCCGATCCAGGACTGGTGGCAGTTGTCCCAGAACAGATATCGATCACACGTCACTTCTGGTTGTGCTGCCGTGAGGATTTGCGCAAGTTACGTCGTATATCGGCATTGTGGGACTACGTGCGCCAGGCAGCAGAGATCAACCGGCCGTTACTGATGGGCGAAGTCTCGATCATGGCTTTTCCACCGCCGTAATCGGCATCTCCCGTGAACAAGGACAACCGGGTTTGCAGCTGTCCGCGTGGACCGTGAACAAATCTGAACATCGCGTTTAAGAACGAGTTCTACACTCGGTATATTCTGAAGATACCGGATGCGACTCTTATCAATTGGCGAAGCGCCAGGCTTTGGGCGTGGCGGTGGCGGTGGGCACACTGCGGCGCTGGCGGCGGAGGGGCGACTGCTTCGCTTTGGCAGCGAACTGCTGTTTCCGATCTGCGAATTCTTCCACGTCGACGTCGTTGTCCTCGATGCCGCACTGGCCGTTTACCTCGAGCAGTAACTGACTAAGATCTGGTCGAGATACTGACGGTGTTAGCCACGGGAATTGTGGCGACTGTACAACTCGTGAAGCAACCGCATTTAGCTGGCCAGTAGGATCAGGTGTCCTCCTCGTCACGGGCTCCCAACCCCGTACGCTCGCTAAGAAGATTCGCGCTTGAAATAGCGACAGACGTCGGTGTGCCATGCACCAACTCCTGAACGTCTTCACCACCAATGTCACAGGTTTTTCCTGGAATTTGTCGAGATATTCGGCGTCGGCTGCGTCCGTGCTGGAGACCGCGTCGCCGCCGTCCGGACACTATCTACCTGCCGCGCCTCCCCCGTCAGTCAAGATTCGCCAGCATGCTCCTCGTGTAGGCACGCAACGTCGCCCCCTTCCTGATCTTCGCAGGCCAATCGGGATTGGCGATGAGGGCACGACCTACTGCGACAAGATCAAAATCGCCACGCTCAAGAGCGCTGAACACCAACGCAAGATTATCTTCGGGTTCGCTGTCCTTGCCTTGCAGCATCTCGGCCATCGAGTTATTGAGGGTAACTGATCCGACCGTGATTGTCGGCTTGCCGGTCAGCTTTCTGGTCCATCCAGCGAGGTTAAGATCGGTCCCGAACTCGCCCTCCCAGAAACGTCGCTGCGAGAGGTGGAAGCCATCAACCCCAGCTTCAACAAACGGTGTGACGATCTCGGCCCATTCCGATGGCGTTGTGGCGAGCCTTGCCGCGTAATCCTGGTTCTTCCACGTGGACAAGCGCAAGGTCACCGGGAACTCCGAGCCGACACGACGGCGAATTTCTTGAATGACCTCTACCCCGAAGCGACTGCGCTTTGTACGATCGCCGCCGTACTGGTCACTTCGCCTGTTGGTCTCCGCCCAGAGAAACTGGTCGATCAGATAACCATGAGCACCATGAATTTCGACCCCATCAAAGCCGAGCTGCTTCGCCCAGGCAGCGGCATTACCATAGGCTTCGATGATCTCGCCAATCTCGCGTTCAGTCGCCGGCGCACGAACTTGAGCGAGGGGCAGTCCTCCACCGCCAATGATGCCCGATGGGCCGAGCCGCCGCTCTGCCTCGGCATCTTCATCAAATAGTCCTGCCGCACCCTCGACTTGCGGCTTGCGAACCAGTCCGACATGCCAGAGTTGCGGAAACATGCGTCCGCCCGCAGCGTGAACTGCATCGATGACACGTTTCCATCCCGCCAGCGCGTCGCCACCATAGAGGCGCGGTGCGTTCTCGTCGTGCGAAGCACTCCAATGGGGAATGAAACTACCTTCAGAAATGATGAGGCCAACCCCCGCCTCTGCCCGGCGGCGGTAGTAATGTGCGACGTTCTCACCGGGTATCCCTTGCGGAGACATGGCCCTGGTCATCGGTGCCATGACGATGCGATTCTTCAGCTCAAGACTGCCGAGCATCGTGGGGGTGAACAACACCCCCGAACGAGTCCCGTGAAGCCGATTAGAAGTTGTCGTGGTGGGGGCATGCCCAAGCATAGCGGTTGTCTTCCTTTCGCGGTGAGGCGCAAGTCCAGCGTTCGGCTGCACTGGCAAAAAGCAATAATTATTGTTGCAGTATAGACGACGTACAATGCAAGTTCAATCATTACATTATGTTTGCGCGCTGACGAGTCCGCCCGTGAATAGAATCCACTACTATGATCGACCTTCGTTTTTCGACAGCTTTCCAGATGGTCCTGAGCGTGGCGCTGGCCGACCACGACGGTTTCCGATGTACGAGCAAGGTACTAGCAGACGGCCTCGGAGCAAATCCCAGCTTCGTACGTCAGCTTCTCGTGCCACTGGGGCGGGACGCCATCATCGCCGCCTCGATTGGCAAAGGTGGAGGGCTGCATCTCGCACGAGCTGCCTCCAGCATTACGCTCCGCGACATTTATGCCTCGATCACTGGAGAGAAGCGATTCTTGCCCGCGCGTCCATCTGCGCCTCGGTGCCGGGTGAGCGCCAACATCGAGCCTCTCTTTGAAAGAGTGGCGGCAGACGCCGACAGGGCGCTCCTCGAAAGCCTCGAGCGCCGCAACGTCGCCGACGAACTCTCGGAGCTACTACGCCTTGACAAAGAACGGGTCGCCCGCGGTGGTGTCAGTATCGTCCCGGAACGCGAATTCATCCCCCAAGAGTAGGCTACGACGTCCGACCATTTTCGCGCTCAAGCGGAGATGTTCGAAGATTCAGGATTGGGAAACTTTTGCGCGCACCGGGTGCACTGGCGCAGTGCCAGCGTGTGCGGCTGAGCGCCTGCTCTGGGAAATCCGTGTTCGTTCCAGATTCCGGATTTCGGCGATGCTGTCCGCCACCGTCCGACGTCCCAGCATATCGAGCACAAGCGCATCGGCCTCCCCAGCGATACACTCAAAAAACTCGACAATATTTGCGCTTGCCACGCACTGACACGGCACAGCAGTCCGCGCGACCCAGATTTTCTTGTTATCCGTCACGGAGCAGTAGATATCACGAAGCGTGATCGTCGTGGGTGATCGAACTAGACGAGCACCGCCATTCTTGCCTAGCGAAGACGTAACTATCCCATCACGGCTCAGAGGCACAAGAAGCTTCCTGACGAAGCTCGCGTTGACGCCCAGCGAGTCGGCGAGCTTCTGACTCGTACATCGCACTCCGTCTTCTTCGGCTATCTGAATCCCAAGCACCATCTGCAGTGCTGTCGGGAAGCGTAGATCAATCATTCCATCTCCATCGTCCCGTCCGTCGGAACGGTCATCACCCGTCGATCACCCTTATTGCAATAATAACATTTGCAATATATGGTCGACGAGGGCATGGTGAACTTGCAAAATCCTTTCACTTGCGAACTTAAATGGACTCTGCCCCCTGATCCAGGCATACGCCAGTCCCACGAGCCTCGTAGATGACACAGGTTCGCGCCCTTCGGATGGTGGCCTCGACAAACGGCCACAGCTCACGAACGTCCCATATAAAGATCGCGTTGGTGACAGCCCGTAGGCGCCGGCGCCCTTTACCCGAAAGGCGTCCCCGACCGGCCAACCCGCCGCCTGTTTCACGACATCGCCCGGCCCGATAAGCCACCCCGAGCCGATCATCAGGACGCCTGCTTCCGTCTACTGGTGGCAGATCAGCAAAATGCAATTCACACTATTGCAGCTCTGCCTTAAACTGCTATTATTATTCTTGCATTTTCTTCGCGCAGCTGATGTCACCCTTCCCTGCGCGGTGGATTTCACACGTAAACCTCAGGAATGGAATCCGATGACACTCGAAAACATCAGTCCGCAACAGCGTGACACGCATCATGCCCACGTAGATCTGTCAGGTCTTTTCCAACCCATCACCATCGCTGGTCTCACGCTCACGAACCGGTTCGTCATGCCGGGTATGCAGCGCGGCTGGTGCGTTGAAGGCCAAGCCCCCCAACGTCTTGCCGACTACTACGCCGCACGTGCTCGTGGCGGCGTGCAACTCATCATGACCGAATGCATTGCGGTCGATCATCCGTCGGCAACGCGTACGAGAAAATATGGACGCCTGGCCGAGGACACGGCTGACGGGTGGGCAAGATGCATCGATGCCGTACACGAGGCCGGCGGCCAATTCTTTCCCCAGATCGGCCATGACGGCGCGCTCCTCGCGACGCCGGATGGCGATTACTTTGCAACGGCGCCAGTCCTGAGCCCCTCCGGTCTTATGAAGCCCGGCACCGTCGTCGGAAACCCCGCGACCATCGCCGACCTGGAGGCGGTCAGGGACGCCTTTGTCCGATCAGCACGAATCGCCAAACGGATCGGCGCGGATGGCGTCGAAATCCACGCCTGTCATGGATATCTGCTCGACCAGTTCCTGTGGGCAGGCACGAATGTGCGTGACGACCGGTATGGCGGCCCTGAAGTGGGCGACCGCGTGCGTTTCCCGGCGGAGGTCGTGCGTGCTGTTCGTGATGAAGTCGGGTCCGACTTTGTGATCTCCCTGCGATTCTCGCAATGGAAATTGCAGGATTACACCGCCCGCGTGGCTACGACGCCCGAGGAGCTTTCGATCATGCTCCGGGCATTCGAAGACGCGGGCGTGGATCTTTTTCATGCATCGACCCGCCGATTCGGAGATCCCGAATGGCCTGAATCCGATCTGGGCCTTGCCGGCTGGGCAAGAAAACTCTCGGGCAAGCCCGTCATCGCCGTGGGGGGGGTGGGCCTGACCGTCGACATGGTCGAGACCTTCTCGGGCAAGGATACGAACGCATCGCCGGACATCAATTTCCCGGCCTTGGCCAAACGCTTCAACGCGCACGAGTTCGATCTCATTGCAATCGGTCGATCCAACATCGCGGACCCGGACTGGGTCGCGAAGGTGCGCGATGGTCGCCCCGACTTCATTCGCCAATTCAAGCTCGCAGATCTGGGTGATGTCGCGGAAGAAGCCAAACAGGCTTCGACCAAGGCTTCATAGGCAGATGTTCAGACGGCCCACGGCGTCCCGTCGCGGGCTACCTCGTTACTTCCCTTCTAAATGATCCACAGAGGAAAACATGGCTGAGAAGACACATGAAAACCGGATAGCAGTCGTGACCGGCGCGGCGCAAGGTATCGGGCGAGAGGTTGCTGTCCGGCTGGCGGCGCGTGGCGCGAAGGTCGCACTTGTCGATTTGAAAAAGCCCGACGAAACCGCATCGCTGATCGGGGACGCCGCCATCGCGATCGAAGCTGACGTTTCCAGCGAAAGCGGCTGGAAACACGTGGCGCAGCTCGTCGAGCGCGATCTGGGTGGAGTGGACATCGTCGTGAACAATGCCGGCATCTATCCGAATATCGTGATCGACGAGCTCGACCTGGACGCCTGGCGGCGGACGTTCGCCGTCAATCTGGATGCGCATTACTTCAGCGCAAAACAGTTCCTTCCTGGCATGCGCCGGAAAAAATGGGGGCGCTTCGTCAATTTTTCATCTAATTCGATCGGCATCGCCATCACCGGCCTCAGCCACTACATGGCTGCCAAGATGGGCGTCATCGGTTTTGCCCGGGGTTTAGCCAACGACGTTGCAGCCGACGGTATTACCGTCAATGCGATCCTGCCGGCGCTCACGAACACCCCCGGTACGAGCGGTGTACCGGACGAATTCAAGAAAAGCGTGTGGCAGCAGCAGGCGATCAAGCGCTTTGCCGAGCCGGCCGACATCGCTGGCCCGATCCTCTTTCTTACGAGCGACGACGCGGCCTTCATCACCGGTCAGGCGCTCGTCGTGGACGGCGGCCAGTACAAGATTTCCTGAAGACCGTTTCGTTCGACCGGGAATTCACGCCGGCCGTCGCCTCCTCTACCCAAAGGCTTATTCAATGAGCAATCAGTTTACGGAACACGAAGCGCGGCTTCGCTCGGGCTTCATCGATCGACAGCACAACCTTTTCATCGACGGCAAATGGACCGATGCGCTCGGCCGCGAACGTGCCAACGTTATCGAGCCGGCTACGGGCGGCACGTTGACAACGATCGCGTCGGGAAGCGTCGAAGATATCGACCGCGCTGTCCTGGCAGCAGACAAGGCTTTCAAGGGCGTATGGGCCCAAATGCCCGCAGCGGATCGTACCCGACGGCTATTGGCTCTCGCTGACGCAATCGAACGTAATGCAGACGAACTGGCGACGCTGGAATCGATCGACGGTGGCAACCCCATCACCCACACTCGCTACGGTGACATCGCAAGAGCGATCAACGTCCTGCGACACAGTGCGGGATGGATCGACAAAGTGGGCGGCGAGGTGCCCATGAGCGATAGCCACCTCGGCTCACTGTCGTTTTCCATTCGGCAGCCGGTCGGCGTCGCGGGAGCGATCACACCCTGGAACGCGCCATTCCTGCTCGCCATGTTCAAGATTGGACCGGCCCTCGCAGCTGGCTGCACGATGGTGCTCAAGCCCGCCGGCCTCGCGCCATTGACTGCGCTGCGCCTGGCCGAACTTACGCTCGAGGCTGACATTCCTCCGGGGGTCTTCAACGTCGTGACAGGGGACGGCAGCGTCGCTGGCCGTGCACTCGCAAAACACCCGCGTGTCGCGAAAATCGCTTTCACCGGATCGACGGACACGGGCAAGTCACTCCTGGTTGATGCATCTGGCACGCTCAAGCGGGTTACGCTCGAACTCGGTGGCAAATCGCCAGTGTTCATTTTCCCCGATGCCGATATAGAGGCAGCCACGAATGCGGTAGCGTCGGGCATCTTCTTCAAGACGGGACAGTTCTGCGCCGCAGGTACGAGGCTTTTTGTCCACGAAAGGGTCTATGAACAGGTTGTGGCAGGCTTTGAAGCGCGGGCCAAGCGGGTGAAGATCGGTGCACCGCTTTCCCTGGACACCGAGATGGGGCCATTGATCTCCGATGGCCAGCGCAACCGCGTGCTCGAATACGTCGCTGCCGGCAAACGGGAGGGAGCGGAAGTGGTAACGGGTGGGCACGCCATCGATGGTCCGGGTTATTTCATCCAGCCAACGCTGCTCGCCAATACGCGTCCGGACATGTCCGTCGTTCGCGACGAGATCTTCGGTCCCGTGCTGTGTGTCTCGAAGTTCTCGGACAACGATCTCGATAAACTTCCCGCTATGGCCAATGATACGGAGTATGGTCTCGCCGCTTCGATCTGGACGCGGGATCTCGGCCATGCGCATCGGCTCGCCCGTGCGATCGACGCCGGCATCATCGAGGTAAATGGCGGCGACCTCGGTGCTCTATCCTTCGGCGGTTTCAAGCAGTCTGGCATCGGCTATGAGTTGGGTAAAGCGGGTGTCGAAGCTTACACCGAGACGAAGGCCATCGGGATCAAATACTAACCTCGATAAAACGCTGTGCCGGTCAGCGAACGAGGCCACGCACCGAAACCGGCATCCCAGCTACGTGGCCTCGCATCCCGTACAGATTTCTCCCCGACTAGTGCGACCAAAGCGACAGTAGCGCGAATGGTTGGCATTACCCCCCGTTTAGGAGAGTTCATATTATGCGTATTGTCGCCCTTGAAGAACACTTCATAGTGCCTTCGCTCCTGGAGGCCTATTTTGATCTGCGTACCAATCCCGGGCTTACACCCGCGCGCAAGGAAAAACTGACTGACCTGGATGGCGGGCGCATCAAGGATATGGACGACCACGGTATCACTTGCCAGGTCATTTCGGCGTCCATGCCCGGAGCTGATCTCCTCGACGGGAAGGAAGGAATACACCTCGCGACTGAAACCAACAATACCCTCGCAGCGGCGCTGCGCAGGCACCCCGACCGGTTTGGCGGATTTGCTCATCTGCCTATGCGCGAACCATCCGCGGCCGCAGACGAGCTTGAACGTACAGTGCTTGACCTTGGATTTTGTGGCGCCATGGTCAATGGTTTGACGGACAACCGCTTTCTGGACGACCCGCGATTCGACCCGGTACTGGAACGGGCCGCAGCACTGGATGTCCCTCTATACATTCACCCCAATGTACCGCCGAAAGCCGTCTATGACATCTATTACGATCGGCTGCCCGGGCCCGCGAGTGCATTACTCGCCTCGGGAGCATTTGGCTGGCACTCTGAAACCGCAATTCACGTCCTCCGTCTTGTCCTGACTGGAGCTTTTGAAAGACATCCCCGGCTCACTGCGATCGTCGGCCATATGGGCGAGATGCTCCCGTTTATGCTTGGCCGGGCTGACGATATCCTCATCGGGCACGGTGGGCTACGCACCCCTGTCAGTGAGACGATTGTCGATCGTGTCTACATTACAACGAGCGGCATGTTCACGACGCCGCCCTTGCTAACAGCGCTTACAACCTTCGGCGCCGACCGTATCATGTTTAGCGTCGATTATCCGTTCAGTCAAAACTCACAAGGCAAGGCGTTTTTCGAGACCATGCCGGTCTCTCCCGCCGATCGTGCAAAAATTGCTCACGGAAATGCTGATCGAGTATTGAAACTAAACCAGAGAATGTGACTCGGCCATCCGACGAACGGCGCAGGAGTTTCGCAATGGCCTGTCATCTTGTCGTGCATCACGGTCTGCAGTTTCATCCCACTGCGCCAGAGCCTTTTCACACCGCACCCGAATGCATCCTCACCAGACATCGGTACAGGCATTTAATGATGCAAACTTGCCGCGAGGCCTGGCGTTGTGCCCAATCGAAAACGCGCGTTCGATTGCGAAATTAGTCCCTCGTCATCGATCGCAAAATCAACGTCGAACCGGGACGGATCATGTGGCAAGTTTCCGGTAACAACGCAAGCGTGCTATTGATCAGAGCAACCGTGCGTCAATCTGGAACGGTCCCGTTGCATCATGACTTCGCTTTTCGTGAACTCGCCCTATCCGTCCTGCGCAAAACGAACGTGATTAGACCAGAGCCAACTCTCCATCGCAATCAGGACGCGCAGCATTCAGGAGTGGACATCCATTTCTGGCATCGGATTCACAATGTTCAAGGCACAGCAACCCACTTTGACGTGCCTCGCGAATTTTTCAGCGTACTTCATCGTACACATTGAGTTCATCGCAGATCCGACCGATGAAGCTATCAGTGTCAACCCATGTTGCTACATGTTTTTCATCGCCTCACCAGAAGTCACGACTGTCTCTTTCACTCAAACCGGAGCCGTCCATGAATCCGAAGGCAAGTAGGACTATTGGTGTACTTGCAGTTGTCGCTTTTCTGGTTGGCACTTCCATGGCCATACCCGTCGTTAGCGTCGCGCAAGAGACTCAATCCGCACCGCTTACAAAGAAGGAGCAGCGTCGCGCTGACCGGCAGTTGTCAAAGGACGTACGCCGCGCGCTCGAAGCGCAACACATCGACACAGGCAACGTGCTCATAGCCGCGCAGCGTGGAGTTGTCACTCTCCATGGAACCGTCCCAGATCCCGGTCAAATCGGGAAAGCTGACGAGGTGACAAAAGCCGTCCCTGGTGTCCAATCAGTGAAAAGCTACCTGACGCCTTACATAAACGGTCGCTGACGGTGGGTGACGGTACGTTAATTGGCTAGTAGACGACTTACCGTTTGATTGACGGCGCACGACTCTGCGTAGGAAAGCTCGTGCGCCTTCCTCAGCGTTCGGCGAGAATGCTACGTGCTGGACCTTGCTCGAATTGCTGCGCGCACGAAAGACGACTTCTACTTGCACTGCTGAACGATACTCTCACCGTCAACGCAGGTCGTAGGTACGTTCCGTGAAACGGTTCCGTTGTGTAGACCAAACGGCCAGCCTACGGGCGTAGCACATCAGCAGTCTCGGATCCAGTCTACGGATTTGGCTATCGGTAGAAGACGGGGTGAGTTCCTTGTCGCACGACAGCACTATAAGTGCCATTTTGAATCAAGCGACCCTGCGGAAGGATGCCTAAGCACGGTGCCAGATTTCTTGCAAACAGTGTATTGCAGATAACTAACGGTAATGTCTCGATCACAATTAATTTATGGACGCAATATTCGCTAACGCCTAGAGTCCACAAATGACACACTAATCTTTTGAACAGCGCGTTTACCTATACGGGTGAATGCGCATCCAGTCAAAACGTACTGCGACAGGTAGCTGAGGCTGGCCACAACAAATCTCGGACGCAGCCCTGGAGCGCGCCCTGTGCTTCTCCTTCGTGACCACCACCCCAGTCCGTCAGCTATTCATTGTCCAGATTCCAAAAGATACTCAGCGGAGACAATGATGTCAGGTCACTATGACATACTTATCGTGGGAACCGGTCACGGTGGCTCTCAGGTCGCCATCGCCTTGCGGCACCGTGGCTTTGCTGGAACCATCGCAATGGTGGGAGAAGAGATTGGCTATCCCTACGAGCGCCCTCCTCTTTCGAAGGACTATCTCGCTGGCGAAAAATCGCTCGAACGCATACTGATCAAGCCGGGTAAATTCTGGGCAGACCGCGACGTCAACCTGCTGACCGGCAACGCCGTAGTTTCGATTGATCCAGTGCACCACACCGCGACCACCTCGGCCGGAGAAACACTGCACTATCGAAAGCTGATCTGGGCGGCTGGGGGCCACGCACAGCGCCTCAACTGCCCCGGACATGACGTGGCTGGAATTCACTCGATTCGCTCCCGCGAAGATGTGGACCGGATACTTCACGAGCTGGATCGCGCCGAGCGCGTCGCCGTAGTGGGTGGGGGGTACATCGGACTGGAAGCCGCAGCAACATTCCGAAAGCTAGGGAAAAAAGCCACAGTATTCGAAGCGCTCGATCGCGTTCTCGCGCGGGTTACGAGCGAGACCGTTTCGCGCTTCTTCGAACAGGAGCATCGTGCTCACGGCGTCGATCTGCGTCTCGGCACGTCTGTTCAGGAAATCCAAAGCGTGGGCGGAAGAGTCTGCGGCGTTCGCACCGACAAAGGTGAAACAATCGCCGCCGAAATGGTGATTGTCGGCATTGGAATCCGCCCTTCGGTCGATCCTCTACGAAACGCCGGTGCTCACGTCACGAACGGCGTCGTTGTCGACGAATATGGACGCACGTCGTTGCAGGACGTCTTTGCGCTCGGCGATTGTGCCTTACATCCGAACAGCTTTGCCGATGGGCTGACAGTTCGACTGGAATCGGTCCAGAACGCCAACGACATGGCTTCCACAATCGCCGGATTCATCACAGGGGAACCGGAGCCCTACAAAGCCGTACCGTGGTTCTGGTCGAATCAGTATGACTTGCGCATGCAAACGGTCGGTCTGTCAAACGGTCATGATCAGGCTATCGTACGCGGCAGTCCCCAGAACCGAAGATTTTCAGTGGTCTACCTCAAGAATCAGCGAGTAATCGCGCTTGACTGCGTTAACGCAGTCAAAGACTATGTGCAGGGCCGTGCGTTGGTACAGAACCGCATGGTCATCGATCCCGTGCGGCTCGCTGATCCATCAATCATGCTCAAGGAGCTTGCTCAAACAGCATCTCAGGATGCGGCCGGATTGCCATCCCGATAATGGCAAAGTGCCCGATCGAACCGCCAACGGAAGTTACTCGCGCAATTCTGGCCGGATGCAACACGGCCCTTGCTACTGCGAAGATGGAACCAAACACTCTGGATTTGCGACGGGTCCGCTACTTCGTTGCGGCGGCAGAAGATCTGCACTTTGGTCGTGCCGCAAAGCGCATGAATATCGTTCAGTCAGCGCTCAGTCAACAGATCAAGCGGTTCGAGGATGAACTTGCTATCGACCTGTTTGATCGGAACACTCATGAAGTCCGGCTCACCCAAGCCGGACACTACATGCTACATGAGTGCCGGATATTGCTTGAACAGGCTGACAAAACGACGCGTATCGCGAAGGAGGCAATAGCAGGGACCCGTGGCCGCATCAGGATGGCATTTGTGGACAATGCTACCTGCGCGCTGCTTCCCCCTCTCATTCGCGACTATAGGCGGAGATATCCAGACGTCGAGCTTTGTTTGCAGACAATGAACCGCTCAGACCAGATCACGGCCCTTCTCGACAGACGGATCGACATCGGACTCCTTCCCGGGCCGGTCCAAATCGAAGATATGGAGAGTCAGGTCTTTGTTTCTTCGCCGCTTGTCGCAGTCTTTCCACGCGGACACGTTCTTGCATCTCGACGCTCGATAAGACTCGAAGACCTGACAGGTGAAGCGTTTGTCCTGTTTCCGACCTCCATTCACTCCCGTCTGCTTGAGATCATTATCGCGACGTGCGCTGATGCCGGCTTCGCCCCATATGTAGCTCAGGAAGCGCATCATCTCCATACCGTGCTTGCCCTCGTTGACGCCGGTGTCGGCGTTACCCTCGCTCCACCATGGGTGGCTCACGCACGTGCGATGGACATCGCTTTTGTGCCGGTGAAAGACCCCACTCGCACGTACGACCTGTATTTTGTCAAACGCCATGACAGCACTAACATCGCTCTGAAGCGTCTGTGGACCGCCGCAACGGCGAAACAATATGCCCCGACATGCTGGCTTGATCGGAACGAGCTTACTCCGGAGAGCACCTGATGCGTCCCGGGACGGAACAACGCAGTCGTCCGGACCTTTCACTCACCTCCCAGTCAAGCTGACTGGTAACCCTCTCGGCAATCCGTCTACAAGTATTCACGCCGGACCCAGCAATCTGTCACGACCATTCAGAGCGCAGCGAGTTGGCGCTCGAAGGTGGGCAGGTCGAAGTAGTCTCGCCACTCAGTAATGAGGCCGTCTCGCACGCGGAAAGATCCCATCAATGGCACAGAAATCTTCTTCCCTTCCGAAGTTGTGAACGAATCGATACGCTCCGTGAGGACATGCTCGCCATTTTCCGCGATGCTTATTAACTTCCAGTCGGCTTTCATTTTCGAGCCAACGCCGAAGGCATCGGCAAACTCGCGCGCAGCAGTTCGCCCTACGATCGGCTCCATTGGGACGTTGTGGTAAAAGATATCCTCGGCCATAAATTCGTGAACACGGTCCATATCGTTATCGTTCCACGCAGCGATAAAATCGAGGATGGTTTGCATTGGGCTCATAGTTTGTCTCCGTGCTGATGTAATTTCGGACAAAGGCACATACCAGTTCCTGATCGGTTCGGGACCCGACTTACCAAGAGGTCATTCCACCATCGATAACGAAGTCCGAACCAGTCACCCACGAAGCCTCATCCGAAGCGAGATACACGGCGGCCCATGCAACATCTTCGGGTTGGCCCAGCCGGTCCAGCATGATCTTGTCTTCGATCACTTTCCTAAATCCCGGATTCTGCTCGAATGCTGCACGCGTCGCATCACTCACAATAAGTCCCGGGGATATGGAGTTAGCCCGGATCCGGTTGCGTGCGCCCTCCATTGCAAGCTGCTTGGTCATCGCCCTGATACCACCTTTGCCCGCAGCATGTGCAACGGCGGGCAATGCCTTGGTCGCTTGATGAGCTGCTACCGATGCGAAATTGATAATGGACCCCTGACCGCGTTTCAACAGGTGCGGCCATGCTGCCTGACAGGGAAGGAAAACAATGTCGAGTTCCCCCGCGATCGTCTTGCGCCACTGTGCCAGGGTCATCTCGTCAATCCATGCAAACTCGACCACGGCAGCGGCGCTGACCAGTACATCCACCCCACCGTAGCGCCTGGCTGTTCCCTCCATCAACTCCCGACATTCGTTTTCATTCAGCAAATTCACCGGTGCCTCGACACTGATCTCAAACCCGCTTTCCCTCGCCTTGGCTGCGACCGCTTGTGCCCCGGCAACGTTCAGATCAACACCTATGACTTGCGCCCCTTCCGAAGCAAACGCTAGCGCAATACCGCTCCCAATTCCGCTCGCTATGCCGGTGACAACGGTGACTTTTCCCTTCAGACGATCTGACATGGTCCCTTCTTCTCAAAAATATTGCCTGCGCGACAGTACGGCCTGCAGGGGCAGGTATGCCCTGCCCACCCCGTTCCGGCTTACGTAGAGTTGAGCCTTTTGCGTCGGATTTAATCCGGTGCAATCGTCACCTTTAATCCTTCGAGCGCATCGCTGAACCGAATCTGGCACGAAAGACGTGAATTGTGTTCGCGGTAACTGGCCGCATCCAGCAAATCGTTCTCATCTTCCGACATCTGACTGAGTCGACTCTCGAATTCCGGATCGACATATACGTGGCAGGTTGCACACGAACACGAGCCGCCGCAAAGCGCAAGCAGTTCGCTGACACCCGCTTCGCGAATGATTTCCATCACCGAAAGGCCAGGCTGAGCTTCCAGCCGGTGTGTTTGCCCTTCTCGTGTTGTCACAAACACCGACGCGACCGTCTGCACGTCGCCCGATACGCTTTCAGCGTACGGCTGATTCTCGGTAGGATTTATGTTCGACATCTGCTTGATCTTCCTGCGTAGACCGCTGACTTGCAGCAGTAGTGAAATCCAAACCACCCGCATCGGATTATCGGACCGCATACTCAACAACTGCCCGCCACTCTCCGATACAGTCCGAAGCACCGCCGAACCGCCCACCTACTCGGCTCAAGGCTTTAGGAAGATCTGTCGCACCGTGTCGCTCGACGAACGGGCGTGCAGTTTCGCGCGGATGTGCTTGGACACCAATGCTAGGCGTCGACGTTTGATCGAGTCTACTAATCTCTTCTAATCCGTTCATCACAATTTGTGATCGGCTGCCGGTCGCGCCCGGCAGCGTACGCTCCCGAGCCTACGAAAAAAATTCGCACCCTCATCGATACCCGGTCGTAATTGAGGGATATAGCGGCGTGGATAGTGAGATCACCCAGCCTTATAGACCGATCACAACAACTTAGTCGACTTTATCTTCCAGATCACCGATGCTGAATACCGGGAAGTGAATGTGTGAGCTTGACACGCCGAGCATTGCAAAATCAGACGCCCCACGATTGCCTTTGCAGTGTACGACGCTACCGCGCTACCGCCTGATGAGAATCCAGGCGGCGAACGTCCAAAGGTTTGCACACGACTCATCAAATCTGATAGCGGAGCTGCGTCAAACAACCGCTCCAGCTGCACGCGCGGCCTTGCACCTGCGCGCCACGAGAAACGGCTTTCGAGCCGAAACAACCATGGAGATGAATATGAATAGCAGCGTACAGACAAGTGGTGGAGCAGGACGGTGTCCGTTCCACTCCGCCTTCGACCCGCTGGAACCGGCACAGATCGCTGACCCGTTCCCCATTCTCGCGACGATGCGGGAGGAGTCGCCGGTTTTTTATATGGAAAAGTACAATCTGTGGGTCGTTACACGCCGCGAAGATGTGCTTGCGGTGTACAAGGACATGGTGAGCTTCTCGAACGGTAACGCACACAAGCCTCTTTCGCCAAAGTCGCAAGCCGTAATCGACCGGGTCGGAGAGGACTGGCCATTGCCGGTCGACGGTAGCCTCAACGCAATGGACCCGCCGGAGCACCTACCCCTCAAACGCCTTTTCATGAGCGTATTCCACAAGGCTCTCCCCGGGATGAACGAGTGGCTAAACGAAAAGCTCAACAAGCTGTTAGATCGATTCGTGAGCGATGGAGAAGCGGACCTCGTGCCCGCATTCTTCTGGCCGACCACCGTTGGCGCGGTGGCGCACCTCATCGGAGCGGCCGACTCCGAAACTGAGCGCTTTAACGAATGGGCGGAAAACTGGTTCGAGCTGACGGGTTCGACCCTGCTGTCGCCGGAACGCGCGGAGGCCTGCTGGATGGCCTTTATCGACTTTGAGCAGTGGGCTTATGCTCTCCTCGAGGCACGTCGACGTAACCCGCAGCATGACCTGATCTCGAAGCTGATAGAGGCGCAGCAGAGCGGGGCAGCCATCACCGACCGACAGATCGTCACGAACATGGTGGGCATGGTAGCGGCTGGCACTGACACGACGGCCAACACGATCGCACAGATGATTTACACACTTCTCAAGCACCCCGACCAGCTTCAGCGGGTTCGCGAGAATCCGGAATTGCGCCCCCAGATGATAGAGGAAGTCATTCGTCTTCGGCTGCCGATCCGGGGCGTCGTCCGGACCATGACCCAGGACGTCGAGATGAGCGGGGTTACGCTGCCCAAAGGGGCAAAGGTCTATATCCATCTTGGCTCCGCAAACCACGATCCCGCGATGTTCGCGAACCCTGACGAGTTTGACATCGACAGGACCAACGCTCACAAACACGTTTCTTTCGGTGCGTTCAACCGCGCCTGTGTAGGCGCGCCTCTAGCACGCCTTGAGATCGCAAAAGCTCTCGACATCATCCTCGATCGACTACCCGGGCTGCGCCTTGCGGATGAGAACGAGCCGTTGCGCTATACGGAAAGCATGATCGTCCCTTCGTTGAAGAGTCTTCGCGTGCGCTGGGACGTACCCGCCAAAACCGTATAGAAATTGACTCCCACGCGACCTCGTCGCCTTGACGCAATGCACCAGCCCCTACAGGCAATCGGAGCACCTGGAACTGCCCTGGATTTATTCAATTGCGCCGAGGACAGCCCTGTTCCTGCAGCCGGGATTTGGTAGTCGCCAGGACGGACAGTCCTCTGGATCGGACCGCTAGTAACGAGGTATGTGAAACGATTCAACCCCTCCCTGCCATCCGCAGGGAGTTCCCGCTCCTCGAAAACTCCGCCACTTTCACGACACACTAATTCATCTCCACGTCTATTACCGGTGAACTGGAATCGGATAATCCGGCTTTCTATTTGGAGATCCCGCAACACACACTCAGTAGTCCATATCAATAAAATATACGGAGACGAAATTGAAGAGATTCATCACATTGGGATTGGTATGCATCTCCACCAGTGTCTCTGCTCAAAGCAGCTTGACACTTTGGGGACGTATGGACGCAGGTGTGCAGTATCTGACGAACGTTGCGGGGCAAAATGGAAAGCGCTCTAATGTCTGGAGCGCGGACAGCGGTGACGATGGCGCCAGCGCATGGGGGATGACGGGAGTCGAAGACATCGGCAACGGCTACAAGGTAAACTTCAAGTTGCTGGACTATTTTCAGGTCACTAACGGCATGTCCTGGAGCCCCTTCTGGGAAAATGCTTATGTTGGCATGTCAGGGCCTTTCGGGTCGTTCCGGGTCGGCCAGGACGATTCAATAATTAAGGACGGCAACTACGAATTCGATCCCTTCAGCCAGCAGGACATTGGACTTGCATCCCTGGTGAGGAACGCGAACTGGCCGAATTTCAGCAACACGTTCAGCTACTACTCACCCACGTTCAAGGGCTTCGATGTTGCGTTCCAATATTCATTGAGCGGAGTGCCTGGGAACTTCAATAGCGGCAGGACAGCCGGCATCCAGCTCACCTACCGGCTTGGAGGGTTCTCGGCGCGCACGATATATCAAGAGGTTCGGGATGAAAACGGCAAATTCAGTGACCTCTATGCGGCACAAAAGCAGGTATTCGTTGGCACCATGTATAACGGTAACCAATTCAGGGTACAGGCGTCCTACACTTACATGGCAGCACCCGATGCACCTCGAAATCAACCACGCTACGCTGATTATGGTTGGTTTGGGGTAACGTATAGCCCGCCGGGCCCGTTTACGGCGATGACAGCGGTCTATCATATTCATCAACGGGACGGACAGGGCAGCGCCACTCTTTTGAACTTGGGCTCGACCTATTCACTATCCAAGAGGACCTACCTGTACGCCACGGTTGGCTACCTGATCAACGGACGACACACCAACTTTAGCGCAACGGCGCAACCTCCCGACTCGCCCTACAACCCGCCCATGGGGCACAACCAGCTGGGATTTTTCACCGGCATAATGCACTACTTTTGAAGCTGCAGACGATTCTCGCTGCGTTGCTACAGCGACATCCTGATGAATCGAGTCCGCAAGGTCACATCGCGGCTGCCACCGTATCTTTACCCGCGATGGCTTCGCTTGCTCAATCAAACCAGCCGCTCACACGAGCCCAATTGACATCCGAACTGGTCCAACTCGAAGAAGCTGGATTTCGCCCAACTGACTGGCTCCACTACCCCCAGAACATTCAGGAGGCTCAAGCGCGTGTCGAAGAGGGGCGTAACGCGGCTAACGCTAGCCATTCACCGACTCATACGCCGCAAGATCGTCCAGATGGCTACTCCGAAAGCGATCGTCATTGAGACCGGCAGGAGATCCGCCGGCCCGAACAAATTCCCACACTGGCAGACAATCCCCGGCCCTCGAATCGCGCGAACTCTAATCTGCCGTGCGGCGTCGATGCCCCTCAGGACGGACGCAATGTCTGCCAGTACCCAAAAATTTGCTTTGTGGTCGTGGTCGGCAGGTGTAGCAGCGCCTGTTGAAGATAGCGTGTAAGTTTGCCCATCGCCCTGAAGCCGGGGCGACGGGCTTCCAATGGCGCGCGCCGATATCGGCTGTTACCCATGAAGAAAAGGTGGTGACAGCCCGCGGCGATATGAAGGACGTGAGGTATGGCTCAGGGCCGAGCGCTCCTCCTGTGTCCCCAATTGGCGCATCCGACAATCCCATGGGCCCGCCCGCCACAACCACTCCGGGCTCCGATTCCAGTCACCTGGGTGATACGAGCATCGCTAAATGCAATTATTATTCTTGCATAATGCCATCTCGAAATGTATCATTGATTGATACCTTTGCAGAGTGGCGAGTATCGGAGTCGAGAACCGGCGTTGGGCGAGCGGCAGCGCGGTGATCTCGATTCGGCGGACGTTCGCTGCTCCAAACTGATAGCGATCAATCGACCCATTCCATAGCCAGCGCTTTGCGCCGTACTGCGCCCCGCTTCCAGAGCCATCCGACGAGAACCATCTTTGTCCCGCATCGGAGGGCCCAGTCTACGCCGCGCAGATTCGTTGCAACCAGAGAAACCGACTGGTCTTTGTATATCGATGACCGCTTCAATACAGCATCGCGCCTGACGCATCGGGAGCCATGCACGATAATGGAGACAGACATGATCGATCTACGACGGGTGCGCTACTTCGTCACTGCAGCGGAACAACTACATTTTGGCCGCGCTGCCGAAAGAATGAATGTGGTTCAGCCTGCAATTAGTCAGCAAATCAAACGATTTGAGGAGGAACTCGGTAGCAAGCTATTCGAACGCACCGGTAATGAAGTTCGGCTTACCGAGGTGGGTCAGCAGATGTTGCCCGAGTGCCGGAGACTTCTTGAGCAGGCGGACGAAGCGATGCGCGTCGCCAGAGCCGCGAGAACCGGAATACGCGGTCGTATAAGCTTCGCATTTGTCGACAATGCTGTTTGCTCACTACTTCCTCCGCTGATCCGGTCTTACAGGGAGAGATATCCGAATGTAGAACTACGGCTACAGACGCTGAGCCGTGAAGAACAGGTTACAGGTCTCAATGACCGCCGAATCGACATCGGCCTGTTACCGGGACCCGTCGTTTGCGAAGGTCTCGAAAGTGACCCGTTCGTCGGTGCGCCGCTGGTCGCCGCCTTGTCTCGCGGCCATCCGTTAGCGTCTCAACCTTCCGTTCCTCTTGAAGCGTTCCACGACGAGCCGTTTGTTCTCTTCCCTGCCGGGATCAAATCCCGCCTGCTCGAAATAATAATCGCCGCCTGCGCCAATGCTGGGTTCACCCCCCGGGTGGTGCAGGAAGCGATGCACATCCATACAGTCCTTGCGCTGGTCGACGCCGGTGTTGGCATCACTCTCGTTCCGCCTTGGGTGGTACGAGAGGGCGTTCATGACGTGAGCTTCGTGAAACTCGATACATCCACCCCCACCTATGATCTTAAATTCGCGTGGCGCACTGATTCCTCAAACGTCGCGCTCGACGGATTGCGGGCGATCGCGCGGACGACCTGTTCGCCTGAATCGCCAGAGATGAGCGAATCACTATCCGTGATCGAAGAATCACAAGTTATTAATTTACCTTATCGATCGCAGGAACTAAAGTCGCCGAAGGGCTGCCCTGTGTAAGCCGGCGCCCAACAAAGCGCGCCGGACTTCCTTCCACGCCGAATATAGCAACAAAGCACTAAGGAGACGCTTTCACATGAGTACTACGCGCTTCGACCAGCGAGTCGCAATTCTCACCGGTGGCGATCCCGTCCCCCCCGTTTCCGGTGAGGCAGCAGCATGACCACACGGGAGTTGTACGATTGTGACTATCTGGTTATTGGAGGCGGCTCAGCCGGTTGCGTCCTTGCAAGTCGTCTTTCCGAGGATCCCGCCGTACGCGTGACGCTTGTCGAGGCTGGGCAGGATGCTGAGCCCGTCGCGGTAAGGGATGCGCGTTTTCGTACGTTGAACGACTCGCGTTTTCTATGGCCGGACCTGAGCGCCGAGTACAGTCAGACCGGCATTGGACCATTGCCATTCGGTCAGGCAAAGATCATCGGAGGGGGCTCCGCCATCAATGGCATGCACGCACAGCGTGGCTTGCCTGCGGACTATGAAGAGTGGAGCAGCTTCGGTGTCCAGGGCTGGGGTTGGGCAGATGTGTTGCCATATTTCAAACGGCTTGAGACCGATTGCGATTTTGAAAATGAGCAGCACGGGAAGTCCGGACCGCTACAACTCCAACGCGTCCCGCCACACGACTGGAGCGGCCTCACCAAGGCCGTCGCCACAACATACGAGCGACGCGGGATCAGCTATATCGCAGACTTGAATGGACAGGCAGGTGACGGCTACGGTGCCGTTCCGATCAATATGGTCGGCAGGCATCGCCTTTCCGCGGCCGCTGCGTACCTCACTCCTGAGGTACGAAAGCGGGACAACTTGCGCATCGAGGCGGGAACCGCGGCCTCTCGGCTGCTTGTCGAAGGACCACAGGTTATCGGCGCAATCATTGGCGAAGGTGATCAGGCGCGCGCCATCCGGTCTCGCGAAACCATCGTCAGCAGTGGCGCTCTGCATTCGCCCGCATTGCTGTTACGGTCGGGTATCGGGCCCCTCGAACAGTTACGCGCCGCTGGCGTCCCCGTGGCAAAACACCTGGCTGGCGTCGGTGCGAATCTGCTGAATCATCCGATGTTGATCGTCGGCGCACATCTACGGTCGGCGGGACGTCAGCGTAACAACGTACATCCACCATGCCCTATCGTCGTCAGGTACTCGTCCGGCTTACCAGGCGTAGCAGCGACGGACGTTGTTCTTAACGTATGGGAGCGCACACCAAACAATCTCGCACGAGATCCGCTCGGCCGCCAGGTAGCCAATCTGATGTTCATCATCAACAAGGTTTACTCTCAAGGCAGCGTGAAGCTCATGCCAGACGGCGCGCTTGACATTCGCTTTAACCTCCTCCATGACCCCAGGGACCTTAGGCGCATGGTTAACGGCCTCTCCACACTGGCAGGCCTCGTGCAGGAGCCAGAAATAGCCAGTCTGGTCGACGCCGCTTTCCTACCCGCGATGACACCACTTGCGTTACTGATGATGCAGGATAACTGGAAAGCGCGGGCACTCAGCATCGCTGGCGCTGCGGCCTTCTCAACACCTGGCATTCCTCGCAAGAAGGCGTTCGAAATGGCGGGAACACCTATCTCTGATGTAATGAGCAGCGGGAAAGAAACAATTGAAGATACCGTGCGGATGTCCACGCTCCCGGGCGGCCACGTCTCCGGTACATGCCGCATGGGAAGTCCCCACAACCCTGAAGCAGTCGTCGACTCCAACTGTCGTGTGATCGGCCTGAACGGCCTGCGCGTAGTTGACGCGTCCATTTTCCCCACGCTGATGGCAGCGGGAACCAATCTTCCAGTCATCATGGCCGCTGAAAAGGTCGTAGACGCAATCAAGCGGGAGTATCGAGCATGAGCAATCGATGGAACCTGAAATACACCTCGCATCTTGGCTATCTGCATCCCGATGACCCCCTTTTTCGCGAAATTGTATGCAGCTCAGATCCATGGGATCACGTGGAATTCGCTGCACAGAACGGATTCGCCGGGGTACTCTTCCCGTGGGCCGTGGAACGCTCGGCACACGATGTGTCGCGGTTCAAGGCCGCGTTGCAGCACTTCGAGCTCCGCTCGAGTTGCATTGTCTACGCTCCGTTCGACGCGGTGATGATCCCTTCGTGGACAAAGCCGGACGGATGGGCCGTGATTGAACCACATCTCACCCGCACGATCCTCCTGGCTACCGACATCGGGGCACCCATGCTCGCGGTTTTACTCAGGCAAAACGAAGACGAGAGCCGCCTGCCGCAGGAAAACGCTACTGTGGAAAACCTCCGCCGAGCCGGTGATCGTGCGGCAGCTGCGGGTCTCATTATCGGGATCGAACACATGATCGCCCTGCCCGGCATGCTGCTCACGAACACAGAACAGGCCGTAGCACTACTCGATCGTGTGGGACACCCTGCCGTAAAACTCATATTTGACACAGGGCACGTCTTTGAGATGGGCGACGACGTCACCAATGCCTATCGCCGGGCACGTCATCACATTGGACTCATCCAGCTCGCTGACATGCCGGGGCGGGTTGAACCTGGGGCAGGAACAATTGACTTCGAATCGCTATTGAAACTAATCCAGCAATACGGCGACTCGGACCAGTTGATTGACCTCGAACACGGCTGGACTGAGCGTTCAGTTGCTGCCGAAAGCGCGGGGCTTCTCAAGATGCGAACGCTCGATGCCACGTTGGACCTGAACAAGGATTTCTCGTGACGAGCAGCGAAGTCTCCACTGAAGATCGACGCAAAGCTTTCTACGAACTCATCAATTAGAATAGCTTAGCGAATTTATAGCAGAATTTGCATTCCTTGGTCCTCAAGTCGCCGGTTACCCCGGCCGTTCATATGACTGACGGTGTATGAACATGTCAGGGACTAACTTCTGGTGCGGACAGGGGGGGTCTTTGTTGAATCCTTGTGCACACGGGCTCTGATTGTGCAGGTAGTGCGGGACGCGACTCGCATGTATCTAATGCTCTCGGGCCATCAAACGGGGCGGATCACTAACTGTTATCGAAAGATCAGATTGAATTAATGGACATGATCGAAGCGTGGATGCTTTGATTATGAATATCGCGCAGGTGCACGACTACCTATAAACGCCTGAGGCAGCCCCTTAACCTCAACCATATTGGAGAGACAGATGTCTGACACATTGGACGCAGAGACGTCGACGACCGAAGTTGTCCCGGCAAGCACCCCCCCCGTTTCCCGTACGGGTGCGGCAGCAATTGTCGAAGCCATGCACGCAGCAAATATCGAAGTCGTTTTTGGCTACAGTGGCGGTGGCACCGGCAATCTGATTCACGAAATCGCCACCACAGGCATGCGTAACATGAACGCCCGCACTGAGATCGCTTGCGCATGGATGTCGTACGGTTATAACCGCATCAAAGGCCGCGCAGCGTCGGCATGCCTGTTCCACTGCGTTGGCATTCTGCACGCCAGCCCCGTTGCACTCGCCGCCAAGACTGACAGCACACCGCTGGTTCTGGCCTATGTCAGCCTCGACAGCGCGCTCGACCTGCGTGAAGGGTTGCAGGACTCGACCGAAGTTTTCGCTGCGATGAAACCGCTCGCGAAGTACGCACGTAAGCTCGTTGTTTCCGATGACGCTCCACTGTCGATCCGTCAAGCGGTCATTTCGGCCAGCACCGGTCGCCCGGGTGCGAGCGTTCTCGACTTTGCGTTTCAGGTTCTGATCAACCAGACGAAGTGCGCTGTAGAGCCGCTGACTCTGCCCGAGCCACCGGGCGCGAGCGCATCGACCATCGAAAAGATCCTTACCGCGCTGCGCACGGCAAAGCGCCCTGTGATCCTGGCCGGCGCCGGCGTGCAACACGCCGGCGCCGCCGCACAGTTGCAAGCGTTCGTCGAGGCGGTCAACGTCCCCGTGGTCAGTACATCGTGGGGCGGCCGTGGCCTACTCGCCGACAACCATCCCCTCTTTGGCGGTGTTGTTGGCTCGTTCGGGTGGGTCGGTGCGAATACGATGGTGCAGGAGGCGGACCTCTGGATCGCAATTGGCACCACTTTCTCGCAGATGACGACCGGTGCCTGGAATATGACCAAGCCGGAACACGTCATTCACATCGATATCGACCCCAACCAGCTCGGCAAACTGTTCCAGCCTTCCCTCGGTGTCACAGCAGACGCGAAGGTGATCCTCGAGCAACTCACCGAGGCCGTGGCAACGACGAAGACTCCGGTGACGACTCCGGAAGCAGCGAAGGCTCGCCGCGCGCAGGCAGCGCAGGGCCAACGTGAATGGCTCGAGTATCTTGGCAGATTGAGTGAGGAAGGCGGCAGCCCGATCAACCAGTACCACCTGCTGAAGAAGATGGCCGATACCCTTCCGAAGGGCACAATCGTTGTGGGTGACTCCGGTGGCCAGTCATACATGCTATATCGTGCGTTCCAGTATGCTGAGTCGACGCCAATGATCGTGGGCGGTCGTTACCAGTCCCTGGGGGCCGGTCTGTCGATCGCCGCTGGTGCGAAAATGGCCGCGCCGGAGCGCACTGTGGTGTGTTATCACGGTGACGGCGGGTTCTACTATGACGCTATGGAACTGTCGACGCTGGCCGAGCAGAAGATCAAGGTCATTGTCATCATTGACAACAATCACTGCCTGTACGCGAATCGCCAGGGTATGAAGCTTTGGGGCATCCAGAATCCATGGGTTGACCTCCCTGAAACCACCGATTTTGTCAGTCTGGCGCGCTCGCTCGGAATCGACGGGGAGAAAGTTACCAACCCCGATGACATCGGCCCGGCACTTGAACGTGCCATCGCTTCGGAAGGCAGCTACATCATTGATGTCTGGACGGACCCTGAGACCCGTATCAAGCGTGCCTTCCGCGACGTCATTCCGATCCTGACGGACCGCAAGCCTGAACAGGGTGTAGAACGTCATATGTCGCCGCCACTGGAAGGCAGTTGGCCGAACTAAACGGCGCCTCCCGCCCGCGATCACCCGTCGGACGGGAAAGGCCGTTGGCTCTCGAACGCTCGGCTTGCTGAATACGTCGACAGTGGGAATCCGTCACCATGCCGACGCCTTCCCGAGTTCGAGACACGGCGATGACGTGTCGTTGCTGAACTGCGTGATGGACCTCTGTCCATCTCACCACCTGAAGTAGCCAGGTGCCCGCACGAAAGTCATCGGTATTGGGTGACGATCTCAGACGGTCTATTGGATGCCTTGGACTGTTGGTGCTGAATGATGAAGAACGCGAGTAGCAAGTCACTGCGGTATCAGGTCGAAAAATGGCTCGCCCCGGCTCCCTCTTCGACAGTTCATGCGATTGAATTCGGCCGTACACGTTGGCGCGGGACGCGATTTGTCTGCGTCGAGACGTCATCACCTTTCGGTGCGCGCATGCTGTACTTCTTTCGACACGGTGACGGAGCCTGGCACGTGTTTCCCCCTGCCGTCGACAGGCAGGAGTCGACCATAAAGTGCATCGCCGCGTGATGACGTTACGCCGAGCGGCTTCGGTCGACGACGGTTATGAAAGCTGGCGTTGCTTGTGGCGAACGAGCGGCTCCCTTGGTGGCTCGCCGGCGACGGCACTCTCGAACATGCCCATCAGTTGCCCAAACGCTGCGTCGTTGGCTTCGGCAACGAAGTTGACCCTAGGTACGACGTCCCGTCACTGCTTTTTAATATCCCACGAAGAACACCTGGTGCGAGCGGCTAGCCTGCCATTCGCGTAGCCATAATTCGCCACTTGTCAAAGCCAGCGAGCTCGCCACGCGTGCCATCGATAAGGCCTTGCACCGCAATAGCGAACGCGTTGAACTTCATGGCGGAAGATGCCGTACTCACGGCAGAACGCCGTCTTGTGTGACTTCGCCTTGCCTCCATGCGAGCCGCGGGCCACGCTCTTGATAGGCACCAAAATTCGGCCTTAAGCATGAGCGCGCCCCTCTGGAACACCCCTTCGCTTTACACCTTGACAAAGCTAACGCCAGCCAAAGAACCAAACGGCAAGGATGCCAGCGGACCACCAACATCCAGCGTGCCGAGATCGACTGCGAAAAAGCCGGACCTTTCAATAAGCGAGCGGACGGTATCTTTCGCGCGGCTTGCCGGGGCGAACTTCGTCATAGAGCCCGTTGATGCGCTGCTCAAGGAACCGCAGACGCCACTTGCCCACCGTAGCACGCGTGAGTTGCAGGCGCTGCGCGATCGCGCTGTTGGGTTCGCCGGCAGCAGCAGCCAGCACGATGCGCGCACGCGTCACCAGCGCCGCCGACATCGAGCGCGAACGCGCTATCGAAGTCAGTTGCGATCGCTCATCTTCACTCAACACCAGTTCGGCCTTCGGTCGTCCCATGCGCATGCTGGTATCTCCCGTTCCGTTGATACCAGCATGCTACGTGAACATAGATTAGTTAACAACAGAACGGAACACTAGCCGCCTTTATGCGATGATCTATGAGCGCGGCTACCGGGGCAGCCATGACCATTTCGGCACCGAATTTCGCTCCATCGTCTGCGTCCAGCGGTCGAGGCGTACCACGGCTTCGCATCTTGCACCGAGAAGAACTTGAATGTGACTGGACTGGACTCACTTCGATCATCTCCAGATCGGCTGCGCACCCCGGCGTCCGTACGGCGGCTGGCGGACTGCCCGGAGCGTGAACATTACCGAGATAAATAGAGCAAGGCATTTAATGCGCTCATAGTAGCTGATAGCACTGTTGTGTTTAGTAAATCGGCAGTGGCACTAACTCGCGCGATTCATATCCGTTCCATCAAACTTCGGGAGGGGCGGCATCGTCGGCGCGTCCACTATACGACGAACTCATCGATTCACCGCGCGTAGCAGCGGCACGCCAGCGAGTTGTGCGATCGACTGCACACTCTGCAGTTGAATGTGCGCGAGGGCGAGATCGGCACTGAACCAGCCGTTCGACATGCTGACCAGGACATCGGGTCGATCGATAGGCAGTCGCCAATGCGGCCACCACAGGAAATCCTCGTAGCAGATGGAAAACGCAGCGCGCCGACCCGCAATAACCAGATACGGCTGCGTCACGCTGCCCGGCGATGCACTCACCTTGGCCCAAGGCTGCCACAGTCCTGCTGGTACGGGTTGACGGCTGTCGAAGCGGCCAACACCGGCTCCGACGACCACAGCACTATCGGTGTAGCGCAGGAAGGGTTCACCAGTGATCGACCCGCTGGGAAGCGAACCTGTTTCCACCAGATCAACACCAAGAATCAGCGTCTTGTTCGATGCTGCCAGGTATTGCAGATAGTCCCGCCACCAGTACCCTATCGCAGGTCGCCATAAGCCGACCAGTTCCTCTGGAAGGACGACAACTCTCACACCGCTTTCGAATTCCCGCTGGGCAGCTTGCATTGTCGCCACTGAACGCGCATGGAGGGCCTCGTAGTCCCGTTGATAGAGTCTGCCGAGCGATGTGTCGGCTGCCGCCCATCCGGCAGGTACTGCGGGGCCGTGCCCGACGAGATGGGCGACAGCGGCGGCACCCATCAACAGAACACCGACGAACAAGGCCGCGAGCGAGTACCGAACGCATGCCGCCGTCGCCAGCATGCACATTCCCAATAACAGGCCAGCAAGCTGCCAGCCGGGATACAGCGCGCTGGCGACGTGCACGGGCGAGAGCCAGCCGATGATGCCCAGCGGTGGAAGCGACACGAACATGATCGCGAATATGGCGCGCGCGGCGCGCGGTGTCTCGGCGGCCCGCGGCGTCAGGAGTTGTCATTCCCGAAAACTCGAAGTTGGTGATTCTATTGCTCATTTTGGCAATCCACCTCACTCTGACATTCCTGACCGTGTTGTCACCCGAGGATTTCGAATCATGCCACCCCTCGCCCGTGCGTTGATCGCGTTCCTGGCCACGTGGTTCTGCTCGCGGCTGTCACTGCAGGTCGAGATCGTCGCATTGCGACACCAGTTGACGGTCTATCAGCGGTCCGTCTCCCGGCCACGCCTGCATCCAGCCGACCGTATCTTCTGGTCCTGGCTGTCGCGTCGCTGGTCAAGGTGGCGGGAGGTCCTCGTCTTCGTAAAGCCCGCTACGGTGATCGCATGGCAGCATAAGCGATTCCGCGACCACTGGACGCGCATCAGTGGCAAAGGCACGCCGGGCAGACCACCGATTACCCACGACGTGCGTGAGTTGATCCGCAGGATTTCGACGGCCAATCCCCGGTGGGGCTCGCCGCGCATCCTGGGCGAGTTGCGCAAGCTCGGCATCGAGGTGGCGAAGTCGACCGTGGAGAAGTATCGCCTGCGCCACCCCACGCCGCCCTCACCGACCTGGAAGGCGTTCCTGAAAAACCATGTCGGCGAGCTCGTATCGATCGATTTCCTCACCGTGCCGACGGTAGGCTTCAGGGTGCTGTTCGTGCTGGTGGTCCTCGCACATGACAGGCGCCAGGTCATTCACTTCAATGTCACGGGGAATCCGACCGCGCAGTGGACGGCTCAACAGATCGTCGAGGCTTTCCCCTGGGATAGCGCGCCGAAGTACCTGCTCCGGGATCGCGATGCGATCTATGGCGAGCCTTTTCGGCGCCGCATCGAGAGCATGGGCGTCGACCAGGTTCTCTCCGCCCCTCGCAGCCCATGGCAGAATCCGTACGTCGAACGCATGATCGGCACCATCCGGCGAGACTGCCTGGACCACGTCATTGTCCTCAACGAACGCCACCTGCGGCGCATCCTCACCCGGTACTTCGACTACTACCATCGTTGGCGTACACACCTGTCGCTGGACATGGATTGTCCCGACCCGAGACCAGTGCAGCCGCCCGATCGCGGCACAGTCGTCGAGTTCCCGGATGTTGGCGGCTTGTATCACCATTATGAGCGACGGGCAGCGTAACCGGAGTAGTCCAGGTTTCGTTCAAGCGCAGGCTATGCATTTTCGGGAAGGACAGGTAGGTCCATGACTTGCGGCTGTGAGTCGCCTGCAGGCGCAAGCCAGGAAAGCCGTCGAACGTCAGGTGTTCGCCCGCATTCAGCCTGCTCGCAGTTCGCGCGTCAAAACGCATCGGGTCACCCCGGCGTAGGTTTTTCCGGGTGCACAGGTCCCGGCGTAGGTTTTTCGGATCACTTGACCAAAAAGTCACGCCAGACCGTGATGTTTCGCAATGTTTTGATAAGTGTCGTTGAGTCTGCCGGATTGCGGCTATATTCCCGCAATCGCATACGGGTCAAGGGTTTAAGGCCGGACAGCCCTGACAGGCAAGGCTGCCGGAAAGTGACGGTTTCCGGCTATTCGTTTTCGTCGAAGTAGTGCCCGAATTTGACCTGCTTGGTGCGGATATAGCGCTCGTTTTCCTCGCGAGTCGGGATCGCCAGCGCCACGCGCTCGCACACGGGAATGCCGTGCTTCGCGAGGGTGTCGAACTTCTTCGGATTGTTGCTCATCAGGCGCACGGACGTGACCTTCAGGAGCCGCAGGATCGCGGCGGCCGAATCGTATTCGCGCGCGTCGTCGGGCAGACCGAGATCCAGATTGGCCTCGACCGTATCGCGCCCCTGCTCCTGCAACGCGTACGCACGGATCTTGTTCGACAGACCGATGCCGCGCCCTTCGTGTCCGCGCAGATACAGCAGCACGCCACAACCTTCCGCTGCGATGTAGCGCAGCGCCTGATCGAGTTGTTCGCCGCAGTCGCAGCGATACGAGCCGAGCACGTCGCCCGTCAGGCACTCCGAGTGCAGGCGCGTGAGCACCGACTGTCCGTTGGATACGTCGCCCATGACGAGCGCGAGATGTTCCGCGCCGCCTTCGATCATGCGAAAGACGTAGGAGGTGAACGTGCCGTAACGCGTGGGAAGCGTGGCGGTAGCGTCGAGGACGACACACTCGCTGTCAGGTGCGCAGTTTGCAGACGGTACGTGAGGCGTGGACATGGCGTTAGACGAGGATGCTTGCATAAAACCCAGGCATGCCCGGGAAGAAGGATGGAACTGGAGTTTACCGCTAATCGGCGCCAGGCATCCGTCCAACCCTGCGGATCGTTGCGCTTTGCGATCGAATGAGACCCCTCGCGCGTGCACGGCAGCGGACGACGCCTATACTGGAACTGCCTGTCGTTCACGACAGCGCGCCACCTAACGACGTGCTGCACTGCGAAACGGAGCCGCTCCATGACAAGCGTTGCACAAGTACTCAAAACAAAGCCCGACAACACCGTCTATACCATCGACGCCGGGGATTCCGTCTTTAACGCTATCAAGCTGATGGCGGACAGGCAGATCGGCGCCGTCGTGGTCACCGATGGAGATTCAATCGCCGGCATCGTTACCGAGCGCGACTACGCGCGAAAGGTCGTGCTGATGGACCGTTCATCGAAAGAGACACCCGTACGCGACATCATGAGCCGCGCGGTGCGGTTCGTACGCCCTGAACAGACCACCGAAGAATGCATGGCCATCATGACCGACCGGCGGATGCGTCACCTGCCTGTCATCGATCACGAACATCTCGTGGGGATGGTGTCGATCGGCGATCTGGTGAAGAACATAATTGCGGAGCAGCAGTTCACTATCCAGATGCTGGAGCAGTACATCACCGGTGAACGGCCGATGTGATACCGCGCGCGGATACCTGGCGGTTCACACAAAAAAAGCCCAATCCCGCGAGGGTTGGGCGAAGCCACCAGTTGGCGGCGGAGGTTCTTCTGTTTGGTAACGGGCGAATTGCTGACGGCTTGCCGGCAGCGATCGCGCCCGCGTGATGTTCGCTGATGCGCGCTTCATACAGGGCGCATCACTTGCGCAGTGCTCGACTGCGCATGGGTCAACTGCCTGTTTGCCTAGTTGCCGAAAAATACGCGTTGATGGGGCGCCAGCTGGGTTCCACCCGATGCCGACGAACCGCTCGTCGCCGGGCCGTAGCCGCTCGTCTCGGCAACCGGCTGTTGCTGGGCGGTCGCAACATTCTGGTCCTGAACGCGCCTTTCAGCAGCCTGGATGTCGGACGGATAGTTCGCATCGTTCGCCTGGGACGGGTTGTAACCCGCCTTTTCGAGCTGGATCAGTTCCTGACGAACCTGCTCGCGCGTCACAGGTTGGTTCGACTGAGCGAACGAAACCATCGGAGCGGCGAGGACGGTAGCGACTACAACAGCCTGGATCAGGGATTTCATGACTTACCTCCGGAACTTTGTCTTTTGCGTCGCTTGACACACCATGTGGGAAGCGAATAAGTCCAGTGTAGTCACCAGATGATTGAGGGAAAACACCTATTTGAGATATACATCTTTGCGATTACCGCAAGAGTTAGCCGGATGCACCAACTATGGGAAATGAGATCCCTACAATACTGAAATAATTGAATGAATCGTAAGAATATGTACAAACAACCGGACCTCAGGCTTCGTCAACGGAACCGCCCGAAACAGCTTCCGGTGATGTCGCGAGGAGCTTGCGCGGACCGCTCACGTACGGGCTACCCTGCACGTAAAAGCGCAGCGGCCGATGCATCTCGCGGGACAGGCCGATCCGCTTCGTCACCCCGACCAACACCTTCTCCTGCCGGCTAACCTTGCCGATCCACAGACCGCGGCCCATGCACAGGTCCGCGCCATCGAGCGACGGGCCAATGCCAAGCGCTGCGGTCAGCCGGCCCGGGCCGCGCGCCAGATCGCGCAGAGGCACACCCGGGCGGCGCGCTTCCATCAGCCCGATGCCTTCGAGCGGCTCGATCGCGCGGATCAGGATTCCCGCCCCTACGTCTTCGTACTCGCTCGACATGTTCAGCATCCACGCCGTGCCGTAGGTCAGCCGGACGTAGGCATGACCGCGCTCGAGAAACATGGAGCTGTTATGGGGACGCCGTCCGGAAAACGCGTGACTCGTCGAATCGCCGAGCGGATAGGCCTCCGTCTCGACGATGCGTCCGCAGATACGGCCTTCAGGGAGATCGTGGACCAGATACTGGCCCACCATGAAACGCGCCAGCTCGACCGTGTCGACAGGCAACTCGGCACGTGAAATTGGCATGATATGCAAGGTTGATGACTTGACACGTTGCGTCAAAGCCTCACTGCGTGATCCACTCGTTCTCACTGTGGCACCATTTGGAGTATCTTTACTTTCCGGCGCATCCGGACACTCATCGCCAGTGTTTTCGGCGCTTCTGTTTGCATTATCGCCAGATCCAACGCATGACTCGAAACACAGTTCCATCCGGTTCACCCCAGGAAGTATCTTGATGGTGTAGTGCAATGGTCCCGCCCGGGATCGTCGCGAATTGTGACAACAGGAGAAAATGCATGAAGGCAATACACGCAATCAAGGTGGCAGGTAGTGCACTGCTGATCGTGGCGTCGGTCCACGCCTACGCCCAGTCGAGCGAAGCCGCCCCCGCCGCCGCCCCCACCGCACCCAGCACGACGCAAGCCGCCCGGGAGCACTACAAGTCGATGAAGGCCGCGAACCGTGCATTGCAGCGCCAGGTCCGCTCAGCATTATCGAAGACGAGGGGCATCAGCGTCGCCAATATCACCGTTCGTGCACGTGACGGCGCAGTCACGCTGCAAGGCAGCGTGCCGGAGCAGGCTCAGAGCGATCGGGCAACCGAAGTCGCAAAGGGCGTTCCGGGCGTAACGTCGGTCAGGAATGCGCTGTCGATCCGTCCGGTGGGGACGTAAGCAGACAGCAGGTCCCTGTGACCCAACGCCGCCTCTTGCAAGACAGGCGGCGTTTCTGTTTTGAGGGGCCACGATGTTGTCTCGCCGAGGTTCGAAATTCAGCTCAGCGCTGGAACACGCGCTGCATTTCGCGGGCGATCACGATCTGCTGGATCTGGGTCGTGCCTTCGTAGATGCGGAACAGCCGCACATCGCGATAGAACCGCTCGATGCCGTATTCGCTCATATAACCCGCGCCGCCGAATATCTGCACGGCGCGATCGGCGACCCGCCCGCACATTTCGGTGGCGAACATCTTGGCGCATGACGATTCGCTCGTGACCTTCTCACCCGCATCGCGCCGGCGCGCCGCATCGACGATCATGCAACGCGACGCGTAGATTTCCGCCTGGCTGTCGGCGAGCATGGCCTGGATCAGCTCGAATTCGACGATAGGCTTGCCGAACTGCCGGCGCTCCATGGCGTAACGCAGCGCATCGGCGAGCATGCGTTCGGCTGCGCCCGTCGCGACGGCAGCGATATGCAGACGCCCCTTGTCGAGCACCTTCATCGCCGTCTTGAAGCCGACGCCTTCTTTCTCGCCGATCAGGTTTGCCGCCGGCACACGGCAGTTGTCGAAAATCACGTCGCAGGTATGCGCACCTCTCTGGCCCATCTTGCGGTCGATCTTGCCCAGCGAAAGACCCGACGTACCCGCCTCGACGACGAATGCTGAAATCGCGCTGGCGCCCCTGCCCGCCGGATCCGTGCGGGCCATTACCGTGAAGAGGCCGGCTTCTGGTGCGTTCGTGATAAAGCGTTTGGTCCCATTCAGGAGATAGTGGTCGCCTTCGCGGATTGCCGTGGTTCGCAACGACGCGGCATCGGAACCCGCCTCGGGTTCAGTCAGACAGAACGAACCGATCAGGTCACCCGAGGCGAGGCGCGGCAAATACTTTTCCTTTTGCTCCGGCGTTCCGTCGATCACAATGCCGGTTGAGCCGATGCCGTTGTTGCTGCCGATCGCCGAGCGAAAAGCAGGCGAAGTCTTGCCCAGTTCCATCGCGGCCAGCACTTCTTCTTCCATCGTGAGGCCGAGGCCGCCGTACTCCTCGGGCAGGCACAGACCGAAGAGGCCGAGATCTTTCATCTCCTGCAAGAGTGCGGCAGGAATCTGGTCGGTTTCGGCGACGACCTCCTCGTTGGGCACCAGACGCTCTCGCACGAAGCGGGCGATGCTCTCGAGCAGCAGGTTCAGGGTTTCCTGGCTACGGATCACGGTAACTCCTTACGAACACACGTTCATTATTTCGAGATAATCTTTATAGATTAATATATTAGACTCGATTCCTCATGTAGAGGATGAAGAATCAGGCGCGCTCTGACGCAATGCGGTACAAAGCGAAAACGATCGTTCCTCCGCCTTGCGCCGCATACAAACCTATACCGAACAGGAAACCTCCGCATGCCGACGACACATCCCGTGCTTCCCCGTTGGACTGTGGGGGCGCCGATCGCCGCCTGGATCGTGCTGGGCGCCGCGGCCTTGTTCCCGGGCCACGCGCTGGTGCTTGCGCTGGTGGGCGTGGCGCTCGCCGGCTCGGTGTTCGCGGGCGTCCACCATGCGGAAGTTGTCGCCCACCGTGTCGGCGAACCGTTCGGTACGCTGGTGCTCGCGGTCGCCGTCACCGTGATCGAAGTCGCGCTGATCGTCTCGGTGATGCTGACGGCGGGCCCAGAAAAAGCGGGCCTCGCACGCGACACCGTGTTCGCCGCGGTGATGATCGTCTGTAACGGGATCGTGGGGCTGTGTCTGCTGGTGGGCGGCATCCGGCATCGCGAGCAGGATTTCCAGATTCGCGGCGCGAGTGCGTCGCTCGCGGTGCTCGCGTCGCTGTCGGTGCTGACCCTCGTGATCCCAAACTTCACGAGCGTCGCCGGCCCGGTGCTGTCGCCGTCGCAACTCGCGTTCGCGGGCGTGTCGTCGCTCGTGCTGTATGGCGTGTTTGTGTTCGTGCAGACCGTCCGGCACCGCGACTATTTTCTCGCCGACGTAGCCGACGAAGATGTCCACGCGGCGCCGCCCAGAGGCCGCGTCGCGTTGCTGAGCGCCGTTCTGCTGATGGTGTCCCTCGTCGCGGTCGTGCTGCTCGCGAAGCTGCTGTCGCCGACGGTCGAAAGCGCGGTGGTCGATGCAGGTCTGCCGAAGCCGGTCGTCGGGATCGTGATCGCCGCGCTGGTGTTGCTGCCGGAGGGACTGGCCGCGCTGCGCGCCGCACGCGCCGACCGCCTGCAGACCAGCCTCAACCTCGCACTGGGTTCGGCGCTTGCCAGTATCGGACTCACGATTCCTACAGTTGCGGTCGTCTTCCTGTATATCGGACAACCGCTTCAGCTTGGGATCGACGGCAAGGAAATGGTCCTGCTGTTTCTGACGCTCGTCGTCGGCACGCTGACGCTCGGCACCGGGCGCACCACGATCCTGCAGGGCGCCGTGCATCTGTCGCTGTTCGCCGCGTGGCTCTTTCTGTCGGTCGCGCCGTGAAGTGAGCCGGCGCGCGCAGGCATGACGTGGCGACGCACAAACGTGGCGTCAGGCGGCCGCTTCGGTCCAGTGTTCAGCGATCCACTCGCGAAACAGGTTGACCTTCTGCTGATGCGCCACGCTGTCCGGATAAACGAAGTAATAGCGCGCGCCGGTGGTTAGCACTGTATCGAACGGCCTCACCAGCCGTTTCGCCGCGACGTCCTCATCGATCAGCGCAAGGTCGCTCATCGCCACGCCGAAGCCCTGCAACGCCGCGTTCGTCGCAAGATCGAGTGTGTCGAAGCTCGGGCCGTGACTGGCGTCAATGTCGCGTGCGTTGACGTGGTCGAGCCACATTCTCCAGTCGCGATGATCGCGCGTCGGGTGCAGCAGCGTATGACGAGCGAGATCGGCGACGGCGTCGAGCGGCTTGTCGTTCAGCAGCTCGGGGGCACAGACGGGTGTCAGACGCTCCTCGAAAAGCGGCACCGCCTGCACGTCGGCACCAGGCGATGATCCATAGATGATCGCAGCGTCAAACGGCTCGACCTGGAAGTCGACATCGTGCTGCCAGGTCGTCGTGATCTGTACATGCAGATCCGGATATTCCGCCTGGAACAGCATGATTTTCGGCAGCATCCAGCGCATCACGCAGGTCGGCACCTTCAACGCGAGGTCAGTGCGCTGGCGCGTGAGACGCAGCGAAATCTCCTCGATACGCGCGAAGCTTTCCTTCACCGCCGGCAGCAGCAGTTCGCCTTCGGCGGTCAGCGTGAGCCCCTTCGCATGGCGCTTGAAGAGCGGAAACTTGTAATACTCCTCGAGCGCGAGAATCTGCCGGCTCACCGCCCCCTGGGTCAGACATAGATGGTCCGCCGCGCGTGTGAAGCTGCGGTGGCGCGCCACCGTCTCGAAGATCTGGAGCGCGTTGAGTGGCGGAAGTCGTCGCATGATATGAACGTCCGGGTATCAGAAAAATGCATCGCGTGAGGCGGCTGGCGAACCGCGCGTCAACGCATGGAATGCCCGCAGCATACGCCATTCAAAAACCTGACACGATCCAGTGTTACCCCAAGCGGCATGCGCTGGCCTCATGGCATGGGACAGGCTACCGCCCACGCCATCCATCCCGGCGCCGAGAGCAAGGCGGCACGCCCGCAATGAGCCGGGAACCCGCGCACCGCTTCAGTGCGTAGGCCGGCTTTTTCCGCACCACGATTGATCTTTCCTCATATCTCTTTTCCGCAGGCCGCCATCGGCCGGTCTGGACGTAAACCCGCACACGACGATAGCGCCTCGTTTCACCCGATTGTCGGCGGCCTGCCGTGCGTCTGCCGCCCGGGCCGGCGCATGAGCTTATGTCATGGCGTCCATGCAGAGATTTCGTTTGTTAGGCCATTTTGGCAAACCTAGAGTGCATTCACGCGCCGACCATCGGCCGCCCATGTTGCATCGTTCATAACGGAGAGACCGCCATGCAGGACATCAAACGGGGTAGAAGGCAGGTAATCAAGACGATCGGCGCAGCCATCGCCGCGTCCACGCTGCCGATGCCGTTCATCAACGTAAAAGCGGCAGAGCAGAACTTCTCGGGCAAGACGCTGCGTCTCCTGACATGGTCGGACGACACAGGCGCCGCCGCGATGCGCAACATTGCGGCGACCTTCACGGCGAAGACCGGCGCCAAGGTGATCGCCGACCGCGCCGACGGTACGTCCGGCATGGTCGCGAAGGTCAAGGCCGCGGGCGAGCGCCCCACCTACGACGTGATCACGCTGGCAGGTGTCGGCGCAGCCGGTCTCGGCGACGCGGGCCTGCTCATCAAGCCCGACCTGAACAAGCTGCCGAATCTGAAGGACGTGGCCGAGCAATACCGCACTGGCGCGAACGGCTTCGGCGTCGGCTATCTACTGTGGTCCGACGGCCTCATCTACAACACCGCGACCGTCAAGACGCCGCCTTCTTCGTATGAGGCGCTGTGGGATCCGAAGTACGCCGGCCGCATCTTCCTGCCGCCGCCGGAATGGGCCGAGGCGGTCGATCTCGCGATCATTGCCGCCAGGATGTCGGGCGGCTCGCAGCAGAACATCGACCCTGGCTTCAAGAAGCTCGCGCTACTGAAAGACCACGTGATGACGCTCGGCGAGAATCCGAATCAGATCGCCGACCTGTTCCGTACCGGTTCGCTCGACATCGGCGGCATCTATTCGCCCGCGTTCTTCCCGGATCAGATCCGTAAGCCCGAGTACAAGATGGGCGTCACTTACGGGATGAAGGAAGGCTTTGCAACGCAACTGATGTTCACGGTCATTCCGAAAGCGCATCCCGGCGACCTCGACCTGATCCACGCGTTCATCAATCATTCGCTCGATGCAGGCGTGCAAGGAAGAATGGCTGCCGACGTGCTGAACGGCCCGGTCAACTCGAAAGCGCAAATCCCCGCCGAGAGCCGCGCGTTCGTGCCCAGCCCGCAGCAGATCGCGGAAAAAGCGATCCTGCATGACGACAAGGCGCTCGCCGTCGTGCAGCCGGCGTGGATCAAGCGCTACACCGAAATCTTCGCGGCATGACCACGATGCCCGCGCTCTCCTCGCAGCGCGCCGGCTCCGGCGCGCCTGACGAACCGGCCACCGGCGCGCCCGGCGCCATGCTTGCGAAGGCGCGGCCGTGGATCCTGCTCGCGCCGATTCTCGCGTTTCTCGCGGTGCTGGCCGCCGCGGCGCTCGTGGTGTTGCGGATGAGCTTCGGCACATCGGGCAACGAATGGCACGGCTTCACGCTGCAGAATTACGCCGATCTCGCCGACAGCTACTTCGTGAAGTCGTTGTTGCTCACGTTGCGGCTCGCGTTCCAGAGCATGGTCTGCGCGGTGCTGCTGGCGATTCCGGTCGCGCTGGCGATGGCGCGCACGGAGTCGCGCCTCGCGCGGCGGCTCCTGCTCGCCGGCGTGCTGTTGCCGCTGCTGGTCAACCTGCTGCTGCAGGGTTATGGATGGCTCGTGATCCTCGGTCCCGCCGGTCTGCTGAATCATGCGCTGATCGCGGGCGGATTGATCGATCGCCCGATCCAGTGGCTGTATCGAGAACACGGCGTGCTGCTCGGTCTCATTCAGACTGCGTTTCCTCTTGCCGTCCTGCCGCTGTCGAGTGCGATGCGTGCCGTGTCGCGCTCGTACGAAGAGGCGGCCGCCACGCTGGGCGCAACCCGCATGCAGACACTGCGCCACGTGATGCTGCCGCTGGCGATGCCCGGCCTCGTATCCGGCGCGCTGCTGGTGTTCGCGTACAACGCCAGTGCGTTTGCCGTGCCGCTGCTGCTCGGCGGACGGCGCGTGCCGATGCTCGCCGTGCTCGTCCACGACCAGGTCGCGCCACTCCTGAACTGGCCGGCCGCGTCGGCTTCCGGCGTCGTGCTGATGGTCGCGACGCTCGCCGTGATGACGATCTCGCAACGCCTCGTGCGCCGCACGCAACGCTTCGAAGAGGAGCCGAAAGCATGAGCACCCTCACCGCTTCCCGCACATGGCGGCTGCCGGCGACGATGCCAGGCCAGCTCGGCAGGATGTCGAGCCTGCTGGCCGCGATCGTGCTGTTTCTCGCCGCCCTGCCGATCCTCACGATGATCACCATGTCGTTCAGCGCGTCGGACACGCTGGATTTCCCGCCGCAACACTTCAGCCTGCAGTGGTACCGGGCGGCATGGCACTCGTTCGTGTCGCCCGACGCGAGCGACGTGATGTCGATGGGCAGCGCGCTCACCACCAGCCTGATCGTCGCCGTCTCGACGATGATCATCGCGACGCTGGTGTCCGTGCCGGCGGCCTATGCACTGAGCCGCTATCGCTTCCGCGGCAAGGCGGCGGTCGAACAGCTGGTCGCGCTGCCGCTCGTCTACCCGCTCGTGATGCTCGGCCTGTCGCTGCTGCTGGTGTTCAACGTGTTGCCGGTCGAACTCGGCGTGTTCCGGCTCATCATCGCGCATGTGATTCTGGCGCTGCCGTTCACCGTGAAGAACTGCGCGGCGTCGGTGGCCGCAATCGGTCCGGAATTCGAAGAAGCGGCCTGCGTGCTCGGCGCGAGCCCGCGCCGCGCGCTGATCGACGTCGTGCTGCCGTTGATGCGGCCGGGCATTCTCGCCGGCATGCTGTTCGCGTTCATCATCTCGTTCAACGAATTCACGGTGACGTTCTTCCTGTACGGCATCAACACGATGACGCTGCCGGTATGGCTTTACAGCCGCACGGTATCGTCGCTGGATCCGACCGTGTTCTCGTTCGCGGTGTTCATCGTCGCAATCGACTTCGCGCTGATCTGGCTGCTCGAAAAACTGATCGGCGACGAAGGCGTCGCGCTCTGACGCGCCTTCATGCACTGGCGCACTGTGACGTCCCGATCCGCGACACGCAAAGGAATCACCATGACCCATCTGAACCTGCAGTCCGTGACGAAGCGCTTTAACGGCGCAACCGCCGTCGACGATGTCGATCTCAGCGTGCCCGACGGCAAGCTCGTCTGTTTTCTGGGGCCGTCAGGTTGCGGCAAGACGACCCTCCTGCGCATGATCGCCGGGCTGGAGACGCCGACCTCCGGCAGCGTGACGTTCGCCGGCAAGGACATCACGTACGAACCGGCGAACCGGCGCGACTTCGGCATGGTGTTCCAGTCGCTCGCGCTGTTTCCGCATATGAGCGTCGCGGAAAACATTGCGTATCCGCTGCGGCTGCGCAAGATGGACAGGGCCGCGCAGTCGCGCCGTATCGCCGAACTGCTCGAACTGATCCAGTTGCCGCACATGGCGAACCGGCCGGTCACGCAGCTATCCGGCGGCCAGCGTCAGCGCGTGGCGATTGCGCGCGCGATTGCGTCGTCGCCGAAACTGCTGCTGCTCGACGAACCGCTGTCCGCCCTCGACGCCAAGCTGCGCGAAGCGATGCAGGTCGAAATCCGCCTGCTGCAGCAGCGGCTCGGCATCACGACGATCATGGTCACCCACGACCAGCGCGAAGCAATGACGATGGCCGACGAGATCGTCGTGATGGAAAAAGGCCGCATCGCGCAGGTCGGCAAACCGCTCGACATTTACCGCGATCCGGTCAGCGAATTTGTCGCGGACTTCATCGGACTCGGCAACATCCTGCCGGTCACGCCCGACGGCCAGGGCGGCGTGAGCCTGCCCGGCGGGCAGCAGATCGTCGTCGCGAACCCTTCGCGCGTCGCGGCTGGCACCGACGACATCCGTCTGCTGATCCGTCCGGAGGACGTCTGCGTCAAACCCGCTTCGACCGGTGCGGGCAACAATCATCTGCCCGGCACCGTGACGTTCATCCGCGACGTCGGGGCTACACTCGAAGCGACCATCGATTGCACCGGCTTCACGCTGACCGCCGCAACGACGCCACGCGAAACGCCGGGCCTCGTCGCCGGCATGCCCGTCATGGCCGAACTGCCGGCGCACGCGTGCAAACTGATTGCAGCCCGCACCGCCCACTGATTCTCTCGTTACAGTAATCCGACACCAACGTTTTCGACAGAGGAACGACACATGACCACCCTTCACCACTCCATCAGGCAGGTACGCCGCGCGTTCAAGGTTACCGCCGCGAGCCTCGTATTCACCGGCGCCGCGCTGTCGGCGGTCGCGCCGGCGGCCCACGCCGACGCGCTCGATTCGATTTCGAAGTCGGGCGTCGTGCGCATCGGCGTATTCGAGGACTATCCGCCGTTCGGCTCGATCGGCCCGGACATGAAGCCGATGGGCTATGACATCGACGTCGCCGACCTGATCGGCAAGGCGCTCAACGCGAAGGTCGAACTGGTGCCGGTGACGGGCGACAACCGCATGGCCTACCTCGCCGACCACAAGACGGATATGCTGCTTTCCGTCGGTCAGACGCCGGAACGCGAAAAGGTAATCGACTTCTCGAAGCCTTACGCGCCGTACTACCTCGCCGTATTCGGGCCGAAGACGCTGCCGGTCAAGAACGCCAATGATCTCGCCGGCAAGTCGATTTCGGTCGCACGCGGCACGCTGGAAGACCTGAGCGTGACCAAAATCGCCCCGCCTTCGGCCACGATCAAACGTTTCGACGACCCGAACGGCGCTATTTCTGCTTTTCTTTCTGGTCAGGTACAGTTGATGGTGGTCGGCAACGACGTGGGTGCGACGATCCTCGCGCGTCACCCCGCCATCGATCCGGAGCAGAAATTCGCGCTGTTCAGCTCGCCGGATCACGTCGGCCTCAACAAGAACGAGCCGCGCCTGCTGCAAAAGGTCGACGAGACGATCGCCAAAGCACGCAAGGACGGCACGATGAACGCGATTTCGCAGAAGTGGCTGCGTGCGCCGCTGCCCGCGGACCTTTGAGCCACATCTGCTGAACCCGGACCGATCCACACGATGCAGACGTTGCACACGATGAGCAGCACCTCATGAGCTACGCGTTCGACTTCAGCGGCTTCGAGATGTACGCGGGTATGCTGACCCGCGGCGTCGCCGTGACCCTTGGGCTGACCGCCGTATCGACGGTGCTGGGCGGCGTGGTCGGCGTGGCCGGCGCGAGCGTGAGCGTGGCCGGCCCGCGCTGGGCGCGCACGCTCGTCGCGGCTTACGTCGAGTTGATACGCAACACGCCGTTCATCGTGCAGCTGTTTTTCATCTTCTTCGGACTGCCCGGGCTCGGCATCCATATCGACGAAACCTCGGCGGCCATCCTCGCGATGACCGTCAATCTCGGCGCATACGCAACGGAAATCGTGCGCGCCGGCATCGATTCGATTTCGCGCGGCCAGGTGCAGGCCGCGATGGCGCTCGGCCTGCATAACCGTCAGGTGTTCCGGCACGTCGTGTTGCCGCAGGCCATCGCCAACGTCTTCCCGGCGCTCCTGAGCCAGGTGCTGATCGTGATGCTCGGCTCGGCCGTCGTGTCACAGATCTCGGTGCCCGATCTGACCTACGCGGCGAACTTCATCCAGTCGCGTAACTTCCGCTCGTTCGAGAGTTATCTGATCATCACGGTGACCTATCTGGTGCTGTCGATCGTGTTGCGGCAGTTGTTGAACCGGCTCGGCGCCGGGCTGTTCGCCGGCCGCATGCCGCGCACGCCCGCTGCGCCGCGCGGCCTGTTCCGCACGCTGTTTGCGTGGCGCGGCGCGCGAGCCCTGCCGACGGAGCGCCCATAATGGTTGAGTTCACGCTCTGGGATATCGGCCGTAACCTGCTGCTGGCAGCGCGCTGGACCGTCCTGCTTTCGCTGATCGCGTTTGTCTGCGGCGGAGCCGTCGGCCTGCTGTTGCTGGCCGCGCGTGTGTCCCCGCTGCCGTGGCTGCGGCGCGTGGTCGTGCTCTATGTCGAACTGTTTCAGGGCACCCCGCTCCTGATGCAGCTGTTCCTCGCGTTCTTCGGCCTGCCGTTGCTGGGCGTCGATGTGTCGCCGTGGGTCGCCGCCACTGTCACGCTGACGCTCTATACGAGCGCGTATCTCGCTGACATCTGGCGCGGCTGCGTCGAAGCCGTGCCGCGCGGCCAGTGGGCAGCCGGTGCGAGTCTCGGCATGACCTACGCGCAGCAGTTGCGCTATATCGTCTGGCCGCAGGCGCGCAGGATCGCCACGGCGCCGACCGTCGGCTTTCTGGTGCAGGTCGTCAAAAGCACCGCGCTGACGTCGATCATCGGCTTCGTCGAACTGACGAAAACCGGCACGATGATCACCAACGCCGTGTTCCGCCCGTTCCCGATCTACGGCATGGTTGCGCTCCTGTACTTCGCCATGTGTTTCCCGTTGACGTGGTACGCCCGCGTGCTCGAACGGCGGGCACGCGTGGGGCAGCATCGCTAGGCTTATCATGCATGAACGAAGAGGCCACCGCAGGCATCGCCTGCGGTGGCCTCTTTCGTTTCAGCATCGTTGTCGCGTTGATGGCGATTAACGCGCCGCCTGAGTCGACTTGCGCAGTTTCGCGACATCGTCCGGCTGTACGGCCGGCGCGTTGTTGTTCCAGCCAGCACGGATGAAGGTCAACACGTCGGCGATCTGCTGATCGTCGAGCACCGGCGCGTACTTTGGCATCGGATACGCAGCCGGAATGCCCTGGATCACGAGATCTCCCGTGCCGTTCAGCGTGACGTTGATCAGCGACGACGCGTCCTTTTCCAGCACGTTCGGATTGCCCGCGAGCGGCGCCAGCATCGGTGCGAAGCCCCGTCCATCGACGCCGTGACAGTGCATGCAGTACGCCGTATAAACGCGCGCACCCGGATCGTTCGCCGGACGCGCCAGCGACACCTTCGTTGCCTTCGCGTCATACGCGTACTGCGCGCCGCCGTTGCCGCCCGCTGCCGGCAGCGACTTCAGATAGCGCGACATCGCCGCGACGTCGCTATCGTTCATCGCCTGCGTGCTGTTGTTGATGACGCTCGTCATCGAGCCGAACGCCGAAGCGTGCGCATTCGCACCGGTCTTCAGGAACGCGGTCAGGTCCTGTTCCGACCAGCGCCCAAGCCCGGTGTTGTGATCGCCCGTAAGATTGGCCGCGAACCAGCCGTCGAGCAGCGCACCCGTCAGGTACGCGCTGCCGCTCTCGTCGAGCGCCTTCTCCTGGAACGCGACGCCGCGCGGCGTGTGACACGACCCGCAATGGCCAAGACCCTGGATCAGATACGCACCGCGATTCCAGGCGACATCCTTGCCCGGTTTGTTCTGGTATGCGCCCTTCTCCAGGAACACCACGTTCCAGAGCTTCAACGGCCAGCGCATGTTGAGCGGCCACTTGATGTCCGGTTCGCGGTTCGCCTGCTTCACGGGCGCCACGCCGTTCATGAAGTACGCGTAGAGCGCGTGCATGTCGTCATCGTTGACTTTCGCATACGACGGATACGGCATCGCCGGATACAGGTTGTGGCCGTCTCTGGCGACGCCCTCACGCATCGCCCGCGCGAACTCCTCTTCCGTATAGCGGCCGATGCCCGTGTCCGGGTCGGGCGTGATGTTGGTCGTGTAGATCGCGCCCATCGGGGTCGTCATGGGCAGGCCGCCCGCGAACGGCTTGCCGCGCGGCGCCGAGTGGCAAGCCACGCAGTCGCCGACCTTCGCCAGGTACGCGCCGCGTTGCACGAGGGCATCGTCGGCGGCGTGCGCTGCAAGCGGAAACGCCACGCAGAGTGAAGCGACCAGCGCTTTGAGAGTGTTTTTCATCCTCGGTCTCCGGTCAGGCGGTCTGCAACTGGCTGCCGACCGGCAACTGCCGGATCCGCTTGCCGGTAGCCGCGAAGATGGCGTTCGTGAGCGCCGGCGCGAGCGCCGCTGTGCCCGGCTCGCCGATCCCGCCCGGCGCTTCGGAACTCTTCACGATGTGAACCTCGATCGGTGGCGTCTGGTCGATGCGCAGCATCCGGTAATCGGTGAAGTTGTTCTGCTCGACGCGGCCATCCTTGATCGTGATCTCGCTGTACAGCGCCGCCGTGATCGCGAAGATCACGCCGCCCTGCACCTGCGCCTCGATCGTGTCCGGATTCACGACCATCCCGCAATCGACCGCGCACACCACGCGTGTCACCGCTACTTCGCCCTTGTCGACGCCCACGTCCACGACCATCGAAAGGAAACTGCCGAACGCATGCATGACCGATACCCCGCGTCCCTGCCCCTTCGGCACCGCGCTGCCCCAGCCTGCGGCCTCGCTCGCGACGTTCAGCACGTTGAGCGCGCGCGGCGTCTTGCCGAGCAGGTCGCGGCGGTATTTCACCGGATCGACCTTCGCCTGTGCAGCCAGTTCGTCGATGAAACTCTCGACGACGAAGGTGCCGCGCGTCGGCCCGACGCCGCGCCAGAAAGCCGTCGGCACCGCATGGGGTTCCTGGCGCACATAGTCGACGAGCTGGTTCGGCAGGTCGTACGGCAGATCGGCGGCAACTTCCACCGCGTCAGGGTCAAGGCCATGCTGGAATGCCGGCGGCGCAAAACGCGCCAGAATCGACGAACCCACGATCCGGTGCTGCCACGCGACCGGCTTGCCGTTTGCGTCCAGCCCTGCCGAGATCCTGTCGTAGTAATACGGGCGATACATGTCGTGCTGGATGTCTTCTTCGCGCGTCCAGACCACCTTCACCGGCACGCCGAGCTGCTTGCCGATCTTCAGCGCCTGGGTGGCCATGTCGAACTCGAGCCGCCGCCCGAAGCCGCCGCCCAGCAGATGGTTATGCACCGTGATCTTCCCGGCCGGCAGGCCCGTGACCGCTACGCCCGCGTCGACGATCCGCGTGGGCACCTGCGTGCCCAGCCAGATATCGCAGCCGTCGGGCCGCACATGAACGGTGCAGTTGACCGGCTCCATCGTCGCGTGCGCAAGGAACGGTTGCTGATAGACGGCATCGACGCGCGTTTTCGCCGACGAAAACGCGTTGCTGACGTCGCCTTCTTTTCGCGCCACCGCGCCGTCGCGCTGCGCTGCGCTCGCGAGATCGTCGACGATCTGCTTCATCGACAGGTTCGCGCCCGCGCCTTCGTTCCACTTGATATCGAGCGTCGCGAGACCCCGTTTGGCCGCCCACGTGTGGTCGCCGATCACCGCCACGCCGTTGTCGAACCTGACGACCTGGCGCACACCGGGGATCTTCTTCGCGTTCGTGTCGTCGACGCTTGCGAGCGTGCCGCCGAACACCGGACAGGTCGCGATCGCGGCGTACACCATGCCGGGCACGCGCACGTCGAGGCCGAACATCGCGGTGCCGTCGATCTTCTCCGGCGAGTCGAGCCGCTTGACTGCCGTGCCGATCAGCCTGAAATCCTTCGGATCCTTCAGCGGCACATTCGACGGAACAGGCAGCTTCGCCGCTCTATCGACCAGCTCGCCGTAACCCAGGCTCCGGTTGCTGGCCGGATGCACGACTTTGCCTGCCTGGGCGTGGCACGACGCCGGATCGACCTGCCACTGCTGCGCGGCGGCGTTGATCAGCACCACCCGTGCGCTCGCGCCTGCGCGGCGCATTGGCTCCCACGCATAACGGATCGACGTCGAACCGCCCGTCAGTTGGCCGCCGAGCAGCGGATCCATGAAGAGCTTTTCGTTCGGCGGGGCATGATCGAGCGTGACGCTGTCGAGCGGCACTTCGAGTTCCTCAGCGATCAGCATCGGGATCGACGTGTACACGCCCTGTCCCATCTCGACCTTCGGAATCACCAGCGCGATCTTGCCGGTCCGGTCGATCTGGATAAACGCGTTCGGCGCGAAGACGCCATCCTGTGGCGCCTCAATCGCATCGCCGCCAATCACCGATCGATGTGCCGCCTGATCCTGGCTCGCCGCCGGCAGACTGAAGCCGAGCAGCAGACCGCCGCCCGCAGCCGCGCCGATCGTCATGCCGAACTTCAGAAACGTGCGGCGGTTGATGCTACGCACCTCACCGGATTCATCTTTCTTACGAGCGGCGCCTTGCGCGTCGAGCAATCCTTGGGACATGTCACGCCTCCTTCGCGGCTTGCCTGATCGCCGCGCGGATGCGGTTGTACGTCCCGCAGCGGCAGATGTTGCCTGCCATCGCGGCATCGATATCGGCGTCGGTGGGGTTCGGGTTCGTCGACAGGAGCGACGTAGCGGACATCACCTGTCCGGACTGACAGTAGCCGCACTGCACGACGTCGAGCTGACGCCACGCACGCTGCACCTTCTTGCCAGCCGGCGTGTCGCCGACGGCTTCGATCGTCGTCACCTTGCGATCGCCGACGGCAGCGACGGGCAGCACGCACGAACGGATCGCGACGCCGTCGAGATGCACGGTGCATGCGCCGCATTGCGCGATGCCGCAGCCGAATTTTGTTCCAGTGAGACCGACGAGGTCGCGTAACACCCAGAGCAAGGGCATGTCGGGTGGCGCATCGACGGTGTGTGTCTGGCCATTTACGTTAAGCGTTGTCATGAGCGGCTCCGGTTTATGGGGGTTATTGTTTTGACGAAGACGGAATTCGCAAACGGTTGACGAAATTTATTCCGCCAACCGGCGCTAATACACGGTTATGCTGTTCGACTGAGCAACTGACTGGGCCCCATGCGCCGTGGCGCATCGATGTCTGGAGAGGCGCGGAGATTGTAGCGCCGCCTGAAAATCCGCGCCGGGACGGCGTCGCTGCTTTTTACCGGCAAACGGGGGTCACCGGATATGACGCCTGCGGCATCCGGCAGACTCGCGACAGAACCCGGCGGACACACGAGGAGCAGGACCATGAACGAGCAGCGCGCGATTCAATTTCTTACCGATGTCCGCAAACCGCTACTCGCCTTGCACAAGACGATTCTCGATCACGAGCGCGCGGTTTACGAAAAGGAGTTCGGACCGATCACACCGGCCGCGTTCCTGCAGGTGTTGATCAATGGATCGGCGTTTCGCTGGATCACGCCGCTCTCCACGGTGATCGCGAACGTCGACGAAGTCCTCGACGATGAGAAAGCGACCGTCGCGGAGCGGACAGGCGCAGCGCTTTCCGTCGTCGCGCTATTCACACCCGACGAACCGAACGCCACCTTCCTGCCGCGTTACCTGCCGCTGCTACAGTTGAACCCCGACATTCTGCACGCGCACGGGCGCGTCGCACAGGTGCTGCGGGAACTGGAGACCAGGTAATCCGGCGTTGGCGCGCAGTGAGCGCGCCAGCAGGATCAATTGAATGATTCGACGACGATCCGTGCAGCCGAGGCCAGCACATCGTCGCGCGGTTTGGCGTCCTTCTCGCGCTGCGTAAAGTACAACGCGACGATAACCGGCGGTTTTGCCGGTGGCCATAGCACGGCGATGTCGTTCGTGGTGCCGAAGTCGCCCGTACCTGTCTTGTCGCCCACGATCCAGTCCGCGGGAGCGCCCGCGCGGATGCGCATCGAGCCGGTCGTGTTCGCGCGCAGCCACGCCTGTAGCTGGTTGCGCTGCGGCGCGGCGAGCGCGTCGCCGAGCGCAACCCGTTGCAGACTTTGCGCCATCGCGGCGGGTGTCGACGTGTCGCGCAGATCGCCAGGAATCGCCGAGTTCAACTCGGTCTCCCAGCGGTCGAGACGGAATGTCTCGTCGCCGATCGAGCGCGCGAACGCGGTCACGGCGGAGGGGCCGCCAAGGAGCTTCATCAACAGGTTAGCCGACGTGTTGTCGCTGTAGTCGAGCGCGGCCGCACACAGTTCGGCGACCGTCATGCCGCTATCCACGTGCCGTTCCGTGATCGGCGAATACGCGACGAGATCGCTCTTCGTGTAATGGATGCGTTGTTCCAGCAGCCCGGTTTCTTTCTCGCTGCGCTTGAGAATCGCCGACGCGACGAGCACCTTGGAGGTGCTGCACACGGCGAAGCGTTCGTTCGCACGGTAGTTGAGCTGCGTGTGGTCCACGGTACTCAAAGCGGCAACGCCGAGGCGGCCCCCCGACGAGGTTTCAAGAACAGCGAGCCGGTCCTGCGCCGACGAGATACCTCGCGCGGCAGGTGACGTGCAGGCGGCGATGAATGGCGCGGATGCCAGGGCAAGAAGCAAGGTACGGCGAGCGGGAGAATGAGTCATCTTTTTTGACGTTGTGTGCTGTTGTGTAGAACTAAAGTAAGCGTCTTCGATTGCGCCGCGTGCGGAAGGTTCCGTCTGTCCAACATGGAACGTGACTGGATCACACCCACTCCCGAATTTCCTCACCATTGCACGCAGGTGCTCATCACAGGTTAAAAGCGGGTGTTACGCCGTCGAATCGCCTTCGGCTCAGCAAATCCGGTCGATTGTTCCGCGCCCGGATAGCGAAGTACCCCCTGTTTCATGGAATTTTATCTGCATCACGTGCACCATGCCTCCACACGTCACACAAATCACGCGGGAATGCATCACTTTTCGTGGCGATTACTTCCTGGCATCGTGCAATCAAAGGTGAGGTTCTGCAGGAGGCCCTTTTTGATCGTTGCAAGCGCAAGCGGTCGACAACGCGTTTGGACAACTGTTAAGGTAAGCTCCCGCAAGGCTTGCTGACCGTATCGATCCTCATCTGGAGGCGCACACCATGAAGCACTGGCCGCTTGACCAGCGCTATTCGTTTCGCGATCAGACTGTCCGCTTTCATGTAACCGGCGACGGCCCACCGCTTGTGCTGATCCACGGCACGCCGTTCTCTTCGTACGTGTGGCATCGCATTGCGCCGCATCTCGCGCGCAGCCGGACAGTGTATGTGTACGATCTGCTCGGCTACGGACAATCTGAGCAGCGTGACGGCCAGGACGTCTCGCTCGGCGCACAGAACGAATTGCTCGCGCAACTGCTCGCCCACTGGAAGCTCGAGCAGCCCGATGTCATCGCGCATGATTTCGGCGGTGCGACCGCACTGCGCGCGCACCTGCTCAATGGCTGCGATTACCGCAGTCTCACGTTGATCGACCCGGTTGCCGTCGCACCTTGGGGGTCGCCGTTCGTCCGGCACGTGCGTCACCATGTCGACGCGTTTGCCGGCCTGCCGGCCTATATTCACGAAGCCGTCGTGAAGGCCTATATTCGCGGCGCAATTGCGCGCGACATCCCTGACGAAGAGCTTGCCCCTTACGTCGCGCCCTGGCTCGGCGTGACAGGCCAGCCTGCGTTCTACCGGCAGATTGCGCAGATGGATCAGCGCTATACCGATGAAATCGAAACGCGCTATCCCGAGATCCGTTGTCCGACACAGATTCTATGGGGCGAAGAGGATCAATGGATTCCGCTTGAACGCGGCCGCTATCTGGCGGGTGTCGTGCCGGCGGCGTTCCAGTCCGTGCCGGGTGCGGGGCATCTGATGCAGGAAGATGCGCCCGAGGCAATCGTCGCGGCTGCGCTGCGGTTTTTTGCGTGATCGCGTTGCCGACCGTCCGCTGCCCTGTTCGTTTGTTTCGTTCGTTTCGTTCGAAGCATGCAGCTTGTGCCGCGACGTAAGCGCGGGCCGTGAGAACGCGCTCTTCAATGGCAATGTGCCCAGCTTGCAACGCGCATGCGAATAGCCCCGGCAAATCGAATGCCGGGGCTATTGACGTCTGATGCATCGCTGAACCGGTCGACAGGTGCCCACCTTGCAAAAGGCGAACGGACTCGCACCGGGTTGTCGCGCTAACCGTGCCCGTGCGGCAGATACGGCATCGGATCGATCGGCTTGCCGTCGTGGCGCAACTCGAACAGCACGGAAACGCGCGTGTTGTTCTCGTTACCCATTTCTGCAATCTGCTGGCCCTGATGCACCACATCGCCCGTCTTGACGAGCAGTTTGCGGTTGTGCGAATAGGCCGTCAGAAAGTCCTTGTTGTGCTGGACGATGATCAGGCTGCCATATTCGTTGAGCCCTGTGCCGGCATACATGACCTTGCCATCGGCAGCGGCAAGCACCGGGTCGCCGGCATTGCCCGCGATCTCGATGCCGCGCGTCTCGCCGGCCTGAAACGGCTCGACGACCGTACCTTGCGCGGGCCAGGCGAGCGCGACGCTCTTTGCCGGACGCTTGCTCTGCGCCGACATCTGGCGCGCGTCCGCAGCGCTCGCTGACGACGTTGCACCGGGCGCGGCAGCGGCGACCGTCGTCGTCACCGTCTGATGGGTAACGATGCGCAGTACCTGGCCCTTCCTGATTCGCGACGAAGCCTTCATCCCGTTCCACACGAGCAGGTCTTTCACGCTGCAGCTGTTTTTCTGCGCGACGCTCGCGAGCGTATCGCCGCGCCTGACACGGTAGTGAACGGTTTTGGTCACCGTAGTCGTACGGGACACCGCCGCTGCTGCGTCGTCGGGCTGCGCCTGCGCAACGGTTGCGGTCACGGGTGGATTCGCTCCCGCCGCTGGCACAGCCGACGCTGCGTTATCAGCCGTTGCCCCCTGCTGTCCGACGTTCGCGCAACCGCTGATGACGACAGCGATACACAGGCCTGCGAGACCTGCCTTCGTTGTGTCGAAACGACTTCTCAACATGTTCGACTCCTGCTTTCTTCACTGATGCGCTCGTTCGTGCGTTGCGGCAAAGGTTCCCAATCACGCGACATCCATAGCCGCGACGACGCACACGCATCGTTGCGGCCGCAACCAGCAGGTGCGGGTCGACGATCTGGGCTGACCACCTTCTTACTTCGCAACAAGAAGTGCTTATACACATTCCTCACACGAATAGCGCCAAATTGACGATTAAATTTCACGAAGCATTGTAAGGGGCGCTTCACAAAATGCGCGCTGCCCGAACACTCTGATACAAATGCTTACCAAACGTAGTTATGTCCTGTCCGGCGCGCGGGCGGCCTGCAAAAAAGTGTCAGAACCGGCCGGCGCGTGCGATCGTGGCAGTCATCAAGTCCTGCTTGCGCGGCATGGCCGGGAAAGCACCAGACACTCCTGGCCGTTGCGAAATCACAGATTTAATAACGGCATGCTCAATGACAAACTTGAGGTAGTCACGTGAAGACGCGTCAGTGCAACTGCGCAAGCGATAGCGCAGTGCACTGTAAGAACGAACCGATGCACAGGAAACTGATTGCATCGACCCAGGTTTCAACATCGCGCGCGCGCATACGCGAGGCACCACTGGAGACGACATGACACAGACTGTCGAATCGAAAGCGATCAGCATCCAGATTGAGCGCAGTATGCAGGAGGTGTACGACTTCATGGCACCGCCAGCGTCGTTCGCGCGCTGGGCATCCGGTCTCGGCAAACCGCTGAGCCACGACGGGCCGGTGTGGATTTTCGAAGGTGAAACAGGTCCGGCGAAGGTTCGCTTCACCGAACGCAACGCGTACGGCGTGCTCGATCACTACGTCCTGTTACCGGACGGCACCGAGATTTACGTTCCGATGCGCGTGATCGCGAATGGCACGGGCAGCGAAGTGCTGTTCACGCTGTTTCGATTACCGGGAATGAATGACGAGAAATTCGCGGCGGACGCGGCCTGGGTCCTGCGCGATCTGCAGGCGCTAAAGAATCTGCTCGAAGCGACGTGAGCCGGGCAACGCGATTCAACGCGAGCGATGCTCACGCGCGGACAATCGCCACGCCAAGGGCTTCGAGCGGCGCAGTCAACGACTCCGGTGTTTCCTTCTCCACGACGATCGCGCTCGCCGCCGAAATCTCCGCGATCATAAACGCCGACGCCGCATTCAGTTTTTCCGCCGACGCCAGCACGACCGTCTCCGCCGCGCGCGCCGCCAGCGCGCGCTTGATGTAAGCCTCTTCGAGATCGCCGGTGCTGAACCCTGCATCGGGATGCACACCGGTCACGCCCATGAAGTACAGGTCAGCACGAATGTGACTGAGCGCTTCGACCGCCGCCGCGCCGACCGCCACCATCGAATGCCGGAACAGGCGGCCGCCGATCAGGATGACGTCCAACGCCGCGTGATCAGCCAGTTCGACGGCGACACTCGGGCTGTGCGTGACGATAGTCGCACGCAGATCGCGGGGCAGATGCCTCGCCAGCTGTACGGCCGTCGTGCCGCCGTCGACGATGGCGATCTGGCCCGGCGCGATCATCTGCGCAGCGGCCTTGCCGATGGCCGCCTTCGCCGCCGACCCGATACCCTGCCGCCCCGCCAGATCGGCAGCCGCCGGCGACGACGGCAGCGCGCCGCCATGCACCCGCTGCAACCGTCCGTCGGCGGCAAGCTCGCGCAGATCGCGCCGCACCGTGTCCTCCGACACGCCAAACTCCGCACTCAACGTTTTGGCGACGACCTGGCCGTCGCGTGTCAGCGCCTCCAGGATCAACTGTTTTCTTTGCGACGTGAGCATTGGAACCTTCTACACGAAAATACTTGTTTTTACACGATATTGCACGATACCATGTTTTTGCCACCTCAAAGCGTGCCCTGAAGGGGAAACCATGAACGAAACTGCCGACCGCGTGCGTATCGTCAACGTCGAAGTGCTATCGGACGACTGGTACGTGCTGAAGAAAACCACCTTCGATTTCCAGCGCGCAGACGGCTCCTGGCAGCGCCAGAGCCGTGAGACGTACGACCGGGGCAACGGCGCAACGCTGCTGCTCTACGATCCGGATCGGCGCACGGTCGTCTTGACGCGGCAGTTTCGCCTGCCTGTTTTCGTCAACGGACATGACGGCATGCTGATCGAAGCGCCCGGAGGTTTGCTCGAAGCCGCCTCGCCGGAAGCACGGATTCGCGCCGAGGTCGAAGAAGAAACCGGCTACCGCGTGCATGCCGCGCGGAAAGTCTTCGAGGCCTACATGAGCCCGGGGTCGGTGACGGAGAAACTGTTCTTTTTCGTCGCCCAGTACGATCCGGCTTCGCGGGTAAGCCGGGGCGGCGGCGTGGCTGCCGAGGGAGAGGACATCGAGGTGCTCGAACTCCCCGTCGATGAAGCACTTGCGATGGTGCAACGTGGCGACATCGCCGATGGAAAGACCATCATGCTGCTGCAATACGCTGCGCTGCATCTGTTTGCAGACTGATGGAATCCGGGCGCAGCGGGCAAAAAACTCACCAGGTGTCGGATAACACCTGGTGATCAAGGCAAGCACACGCGAAGGAGATCGTCCCGCGTGGTAAAGCGTGGTCTTAGAACTTGTGGCGCATGGCGAGGCGGACTGCAACCTGGTTACGCGTCGACGAAACGTCGGCGGCACCCGGGATGTACGCGTTGTCCAGCACCGTGCCAGTCTCGTCGCCCGCAACGTGCTGATATGCAACCTGGGCATAGAAGTCCGTGCGCTTCGAGATGTTGTAGTCGGCCATCAGACCCAACGTGTGGTACTTCGGCTTCGGTGTGCCCGTCGACGATTCGAACGAAGACGTCGTGTACACGTATTGACCGCCCACGAAGAACGCCGGCGTGAACTGGTACTTCGCGTTCACTTCGAAGTTCTGATATTTGAGCGCCGACAGCGTGCCGCCGTTCGGCGGCGTGATCGAGCCGACGTAGACCGACGTGTCCGTCGCTGCCGGGTTCGTGACGGTCGAGTTCGTGTAGACAAAGCCAAGCGTTGTGCTGCCGAACGTGTAGTTCACGCCGCCGCCGAAAATACGCAGACGTTCGGACAGGAAGTTCGCATCGTTGGTTGCGATTGCGCCGCCCGAGGTCAGGCCCGGGTTGTTCGCCTGCAGGTACGAGGCCGCGACCAGCAATCCGCCGAGCGTGTACTGTGCGCCCACGCTGTACTGACGGTTGTTCGCGAAGTTCGTGTCATTGCTGAGGCTATACGTGCCACCGAACTGGAAGCCGGAGAAATCCGGGCTCGCGTACTTGACCGTGTTGTTCACGCGGAACGAGTTGTCGGTGTTGTCGTTATCGTACGGATGCGACAAAAGGTAACCACCCCAGTTACCATTTGCCGTCGTCTGGGCGAGATAGTCGACTAGCGAATCGTACTGACGGCCGAACGTGATCGTACCGTACTTGTCGTCCGATAGACCCACGAATGCCTGACGGCCGAACATGCGGCTGCCCTGCCCCAGTTTGCCGCTATTCAGATCGAAGCCATTTTCGAGTGTGAAAATCGCTTTCAGGCCGCCACCGAGATCTTCCGCGCCCTTCAGACCAAAGCGGCTGCCTTGCGCGTAACCGCTTTGCATCTGGTATGCACTGTGACCCGCCGCGTTGTTCGTGTAGTTGAGACCTTCATCGATCACACCGTACAGCGTGACGCTGCTTTGTGCGAAGACGGGGACGGCAAATGCGGTCAATGCAGCGACGGCAAAGATCTGTTTCTTCATGAATTCTCCGGTACCTGATAGTTGGACAACTTGCTTATCTGACTGCTTTTTTTCTGGACTACAGCAGCGACGCCTGTTGCAATGTTGCATGTCGAAAACGCAACGGACGCGATGCTTGCACACAGCTAAAATGCCGTCCATTAGGGGAGAACGCGGAGCTCAAAAGTCGTTGTGAAATGCCCACGATGAGCGCATCAATCTGCGGCATTGACCTGGTCGAAAGCGCTTTCGAACGTCGAAACAGGAAACAGGAGGCTTTGGTTGCACTGCGGGATCTTGCTTGATACCCCTAAATAGCTGACTCGTGCAAGCGGCCAGCCAAAGCTGTCAGGCCATTCTTTTACTGTGCTTTAGTTGGCGCGTTTTACCCGTAGGGCTAAAGTCGAAACGGGTGTAAGGGGGAGTTGAGGCGGAAAATTGAAGGCGGTGAAGGTACGCGCAATTGTGTGTCGCGGACGACCTTCCTCGGCCTCGCATCCAGGCTGATCGAGAAAGCCGCAAAAAAACTGGCGCCGCATCATTGGTCCGGGAAAGATCAAGCTGTTGCTTGAGGGCCTTGCCTTCAAGGACGGCGAACCGGTGCAAGACGATCAACCGGTTCAGCAGAGCCTCGCCGCTTGAAATCGAGCGGCATCAAATTGCTCATACGTCAAACCCATTACAAACTCATACACCAAACCTTGACGCTAGCTCGAAATACGCTAGGCTTTGACAGCGCCCGGCATGAACGCTGTCAGATAAACTCAAAATCGTGCTGAGTGCATCCAAAACCATAGGAGAGCCCAATGCTGCGGACATACCTTGGAGGTTGCCATTGCCAATTGGTGAGGTTTGAAGCTCGAATTGATTTCAGCAATGGTACGGTGAAATGCAATTGCAGCTTCTGTAGCAGACTGCGGTCCTGGCACGTCAAGGTTCGTCGGGAGGAATTTCGTCTTCTTTCCAGTGAAGACTCACTTGCGGTATATCAGGGCAAAAACCCGGTAGCACATCATCCGTTTTGTAAGCGGTGCGGCGTCCACGTATTTGACCGCGTGGATATGCCAAACGGAACGGGATACCCGTACATCAATGTAAACATCATGTGCCTTGAGGAACTTGACGTTGACGAAGCTTTGAATGCGCCGATCACCTACCAGAATGGCCTGGAGAATGATTGGATAAATCCCCCTTTGGAACGCCGACATCTTTGATTTTTTTGGCATATCAGGCTTCCGAAGGAAACAGGGTAATCAGGGAGTTCTTCCCGAATGTTGGGGTATTTCGTATAGGTCCTGGTTTCGGCTTTGAACACAGAATTCTGAGTACCTCACTACAACGACAGACAAACCTCGCGCGCGTGAAATCGACCGCCATCAACCTGCCCATACACCACTCTTGACGTTAGCTCTTACCCGTATTGCCAAACTGATGTGATCGGCCAGTTTCCCCTGCACGAAATGGCGATCGACATCCCGGCGTCGAATCCTCTTCACCCGTTCACTCCGCGATGCTGTGTCCGATCAGACGTCGCATGGGCACTGGCGGAAATCAGGGTGATTGCATGAAACGTCAACGCTTGTTTAAAGATTGAGCGGAAGGCTTGTAAACAAAGCTGTGCGCGCGTTTACTCTGGATTTTTCTCCGGAGAAACGGATGCATGACGTACTGAGTATCGAGGAAACCTTTGGGGAATTGAATGACCCGCGCAGCCGCCCGTCCGCACATGATCTGACGCAGATGCTGGTGGTGGCGTTGTGCGCGATCCTGTCAGGCGCGGACAGCTGGCTGGCGATCCAGGATCTGGGGAGAAGAAAAGCCGGACTGGCTGCGCTGTCATATACCATTGGACCAGGGCATCCCCTCCCACGACACATTCGGTCGCGTCTTCGCGGCGCCCAATCCGAAGCAGTTCGAGGCTTGCTTCATTCGCTGGATGAGCCGCCTGTTCCCGGCTTTAGCCGATCAGGTCGTGGCGATTCCCCAAGGGGACTTCCTCCGGGGCGTCGACGGCAAGACGGTACGCGGTTCACGCCGGTCCGATCGGCGCGCAATTCACCTGGTATCAGCCTACGGCTGCGGACCTGGTCTGGTGCTCGGTCAGGTGCGCACGGCCGGCAAAAGCAACGAGATCACGGCGATCCCGGAACTGCTCGATGCCTTGCTGCTCGCGGGCGCGATTGTCACGATCGATGCGATGGGTGTCAGCGGTCCATTGCCGAACGCATTGTGACGGCGGGCGCCGACTACGTGCTGGCCTGCAAGGGCAACCAGGGGCACGATGCTGGGCCGCATTTGACGCCCTGGAGCGCGTTCCGCTTGCCTATGCGGACTAAACCAGCGAGCATCGGGAAGTCGAGAAAGACCACGGCCGCATCGAGACGCGCCGCTGTGTCGCCAGCGACATTCTCACGCGCTGGCAACATGAGCCCGATCTGTGGCCCGGGCTGCGCTCGATCGTGATGGTCGAATCGACTCCCGAGATTGGCGACACGGTCACTACGGAGCGGCGCTATTACGTCAGCAGCCTGCCGGCCGATGCAGCGCATATTGCCCACGCTGTCCGTTCCCACTGGGGTATAGAGAAAGGCATGCACTGGTGTCTCGATATGGCGTTCGGCAAAGATCAGTGCCGGGTCCGAGTGGATAGCGCCGCACAGAACTTCGCCATCCTCTGGCGCATCGCCCTGAACCTGCCACGGCAGGATCGCAGTACCAAAGCAAGGCAGAAGATTCGCCGCCTGAAGGCATGCACCAGCGACTTTTATCGCGCTCAAATCCTCGGCTGTCACGGTTCATAGCGATTCAACAATTGGTGCGATTGCCCTGCGCACTTCGTGCAATTGCCCTGATTTCCAGACCAGTCCGACGGAAAAATCGGACACGGCCTACATTGGAATGAAGTTGAAAGCCTCAGAATTCGTTTGCTGCCTGAAAGCGGCGACATTTATCAACTTTTCCAAAACGAGTTATACCTTGAAAAAACATCTTCTTGCCCTCGCCATTGCGGCTGTTCCTGCCTTCGCGTTTGCTGCCAGCGGCAACACCATCAACTTCCAGGGCGAAGTGACGGATCAGACGTGTGCGGTTGCGATCAACGGCAATGCTGCCAGCCCGACCGTGCTGCTGCCTAGCGTCCCGGCGTCAGAGTTGACTGGCGCGGGCGCCACCGCTAAACAGACCAACTTCACGATTGGCGTGACTGGCTGTACAGCTCCGATGACGGTCGCTCAGTCGATCGATACGGTGTTCGTGGGCAACCAGGTCACCCCGAGCGGCAATCTGGGCAACACCGGCAGCGCGACTAACGTTGCCCTGCAACTGCTCGATCCGGCAGCACCGGCTGCGCCGTTCAACCTGAGCGGCGTCAACGGTTATGCCGCACCGGGCCTGAATCTGGCAGTTGGCGCAACGGACGCGTCGCACGACTTTGCTGTTCAGTACATCTCCGAACAAGGCGGCGCAACCCCCGGTTCGGTGCTGGGCAGCGTGCAGTACGCAGTTAGCTACCAGTAATCACCCTCTTGCCTTCGGGCTTGCATATCTTAGCGAGCCCGAAGGATTTTATATCAGTACATCTAATCAACAGCTTGCGGAAACGGAGATAACATGGGCTGGGTTCGTGAAAATTTTTACAAGGTAATGCTGGCCGCCACGTGTGCTGCCCAGATTGGCAGCGCCTGCGCCAGCGTCATCGTGCCCAGTACCCGTGTCATCTACGATGGAAACGCCAGAGAGCAGAGTCTGCAGTTTACCAACCAGGACGATGGGCCAAGCGTCATGCAGGTGTGGGTTGACTCGGGGAATGCCCAGTCTACCCCCGACACGGCCGACGCGCCGTTCCTGGTTACCCCACCCATATTCCGCATCGACTCCAAGGCGGGGCAGACAGTACGCCTGGTGTTTACCGGCAAGGATCTGCCGCAGGACCGCGAGTCGGTGTTTTACCTCAATACCCTGCAGATACCATCGAAAAACGCGGCCTATGCCGACCAGAACCAGATGCTGGTGATGTTGCGCAACCGGCTCAAGCTTTTCTATCGTCCGGCCGGGATTGAAGGCAGCGCGCAAACAGCGCAGCAGCAACTCACATTCCGTATTGGCAGACAAGGCAAGAGTGAGCGCGTCACCGCTAACAACCCGTCCGGCTACTACGTTTCGCTTCTTGACGGCAGTGTGACCTGCGGCACGCATACCGCAACCTTCGCGGCTGACATGCTTGCGCCTCATTCCGAGGCGGGATGGAACATTAAGGGGGAATGTCCGCTTGAAGGGGCAACCCCGAGTCTGAAAATCAAATACGTCGACGACTACGGTGCGGTTCGCGAATCGGAGTATCCGGTAGTCGTAGAACAAGGGATGAAGTGAGATGTTGCGTCAGCCTCGAAAAACAGTGTATTGCGTCGACAGTCGGGTTGTTTCCACCCGCGTAAGGTCAAACAGACCTTCCCGGGTTTCGATTATCGTAGCGGCCCTCGGTTTTGCGATTCCCGCATGCCAGGTGCTGGCAGCACCCATTCAGGGAGCCGTCGAGGCTTCCGGTAGTGCAGCACCATCCTATACGTTTGACAGCGACCTGTTGATGGGTTCATCGCTCGGTGTCGCCGATATCGAACGCTTCAATAAAGTCAGCAGCGTAGACCCCGGAACTTATCGGGCCGATGTCTACGTGAATGACGTCTTTATTTCCCGTCAGCCGATCGAGTTTCGCAGCTCAGATAACGGCGAGGTTTATCCGTGTCTGAGTGACGATTTTCTGACCTCGACCGGGATACTCGTCGAGAGCGCCACATCCAGAGAAGTGTCCGGTGCGTCCTCCGCATCAACGGACAGTGTCCCGGATGAGGCTATGCTAGCTGTGCAGACGCCACCCGCAGAAGCGTCGCCTGCGCTGTGCGGTCCGCTCGCGCAGCGTGTGCCGGGGGCGTCCACGGTCTTCGACCTGTCACGCCTGCGTCTGAACATCAGCGTTCCACACGCGCAGATGAAGCATGTGCCGCGCGGTGCAGTCGACCTGGCCAGCCTCGAGGCAGGCCAGACCATGGCCTATCTCAACTACGACACGAACTACTACACGTCATCGGCCTTTGGCTACAAGACAAACTCGCTCTATGCGGGTATCAATGCCGGTTTGAACATCGGGCTATGGCGTTTGCACCAGCAATCCGCCTATACGTTTAACAACAGCCCCGCGGGTAGCGCCGGGCAGTGGAACAACATTCGCACGTACGCAGAGCGACCGTTGCCGGGCTGGAACAGCCACCTCACTGTCGGGCAAAACTTCACGGGCGGCAACCTGCTCAGTTCTGTGGGTTACACCGGGCTTCATATCGAGACCGACGAGCGCATGCTGCCGGACTCCATGCGCGGTTACGCGCCGGTCGTGAACGGTGTTGCCAACACCAACGCACGGGTCGAGGTAAGTCAGAACGGCAACGTCATTTACCAAACCACAGTTGCGCCGGGTCCGTTTTCGATCACCGACCTGAACCCTACGAGCTATCAGGGTGATCTTACCGTGCGTGTGTTCGAAGCGAACGGGCAGGTCTCCTCGTTCACGGTGCCGTTTTCCGCAGTGCCGAACTCGCTCCGACCTGGCGCGTCACACTACAGCTTTACGATGGGTCAGGTGCGCCAGGTGGAAGGCTCGAACGCAAAGTTCGCCGACTTTACATATGAGCGCGGTCTGACCAATATGATCACCGCCAATGGCGGCGCACGTCTGTCCACGGATTACCAGTCTGTGCTGGCTGGTGTGGTATTTGGAACGTCATTTGGTGCGTTCGGCCTGAACGCTGCGTGGTCCAACGCACTCGATGCGCAGGGTAACCGCGTGAACGGATGGCGGAGTTCCATCAACTACAGCCATACCCTCCAGCAGACCATGACAACGTTCTCGCTGGCGGGATATCGCTATTCGACGAAAGGTTATCGGGACTTTCTGGACGCGCTGAGCGCACGGGCGGCCTATCAGAATGGCGGGACTTGGTCTTCAGGCACGTATCAGCAGCGCGATCAGTTTACGGTTAACGTCAACCAGAGCCTCAACCAGTACGGCTCCCTTTCGCTGTCAGCTGCGATAAGCAGCTACTATGGCTCGAGGCCGCGTGATACGCAGTTCCAGCTCAGCTATAACAATCACTACAAGTCGATTAACTACAACCTGTCGTTCATTCGCCAGCAGACTGGCATGCTCTATAGCACCGGCTTGCCGAACCTGGTGGCCGGAAGTGCCCAGTCGGGATCGAGCGGCCAGTCGTCCAATACGTTCATGGCGACGGTTTCGATCCCGCTCGGCTCCGGCCCGCGCTCCGCAAGTCTCTCCGGCAGCGTTGCAACCGGCACCGGCCAGGGCACCTCGTTCCAGACTTCCGTAAGCGGTATCGCCGATACGGCGCAGACACTCAGCTATGGTCTGACGGCGTCGGCCGAGACGCAAAACGGCTCGAAGAGCGTCAGCGGCAACGTGCAGAAGAACCTGTCGATGGTCACGATGGGCGCCAACTATTCGCAGGGTAATGGCTTCTGGCAGGCCGGCGCCAGCGCACGCGGCGCAGCGGTCGCGCATGGTGGTGGAGTCACATTCGGCCCGTACCTGAGCGATACGTTCGGCCTTGTTGAAGCCAAGGGTGCAGAGGGTGCCACTGTGCGCAACGGGTCGGGTGCGCGCGTGGACAGCTCCGGGTACGCGATCGTTCCGTCGCTGACACCGTACCGCTACAACGATGTGGCGCTTGACACCAAGGGGATCAACCAGAACGCTGAATTGACAGGTAACCAGATTCGGGTTGCACCGTATGCCGGATCCGCCGTGCTGCTCAAATTCTCCACACTGACTGGTCACGCGTTGTTGATCGGCGCGACCCGGCCGGAAGGCGAACCCCTGCCTCTGGGCGCGGATGTGCTGGACAGCACCGGCGCTGCCATCGGCATGGTGGGTCAGGGTGGGCAGGTCTACGCGCGGGTGCCGGAGGATCGCGGCGCGCTGATCGTGAAGTGGGGAGAGCGCAGCGAAGATCAATGCGCTATTGCGTACGACACCACCGGGCAGGATTCCGCACCCATCATACGGATGAGCGCAAGGTGCACCCCCCTTGAATCGGCTGAAATTCAGGCCGCAGCCAGGTAATCTTGCGCGCCGGCACGGCTGACGCAACCGTCGATTCGGGCTCACGGCGGAATCGACGACTATCAGGAGTTCTTATTCATGAATCGCTTTTTAAACTTCGTTCGGCATTCGCCCCGGGTGAGTCGAAACGGCCTGCTGGCGGCGTTGGCCGTCGTGTCCAGCATCGTCGTGCCCACTCACGCCTGGGCCCAGTCAACCTTGAAGGGGTGCTGGAAGATCACGGGTCTTACCACCAACACGAATTCGCAGTACTACACGCAGCCGGGTACAGTTGCCAGCAGCTGGACGGGCTCAACCGATGGGGGGGGCAAAGGCGCGTATCCAATGACCATTCAGATCAACACCCCGCCCTTTGTGCCAGACGGCACGCTGCTCGGAAGCGGCGTGGCGCCGATGGTCAACCTCGGGGATAAGGGCGTTGGGGGCTACAGCCCCGAGCAGGTTCTGTTCCGCTGCTCCCCTGATTCCGCCGGCACCATGTTTGAATACTATTCCACGAACGGCGATAACGCGTTTGCCGGCATGTACGATGTCAGTGCCCAGTCCGGTATCCCGGGAACTTATGAAACGTATTACGCGGGACTCGCTTCCCGAGTAACGAACATGACAACAGGCGAATACGTGTCGCGTTACTGGAAGGCTACACCCCTTACCAACCTCGATGTCGACAGCCAGGGCTGGTTTCTCGTCAAGGCAAAGAACTTCAGTCAGTACAAGATTGAGTTTTTCCAGTGCAGCGCCTGTCAGTCTGGAGGCATCACGACCACTGGGGCTTGGGGGTATTCCCAGCCCATCGCCTATTCTGCGTTCGTTGGTGGCGCCAGCGGCACTATCATCAAGGGTAACCTGTCGGTTGGCGCCGACTCGGCCACGAAATACGACGGGTGGTATGGGAATTGGCCCGGCTCGATCAACCCCTATGGCAATGTAACGGTCAGACGATCCGCCACCTGTGCAGTGACCAATGCAACACCGGTGGTCAATTTCCCGTCGATTTCGGCAGGCGAACTGAATCAGGGTGGTTCCAGGCAGTTGCCCATCACGATCCAGATGCAGTGTCAGACCACTAAGCCTGCGGACCTGACGGCTTTCGCGAGCGGAACGGCGGCCAACCAGACCGCGTTGGGCATTCTTGCTCCACCGGCCAATGCACAGAGCGCGACCAGCGTGGGCCTGACGACCACGGGAAGTGGTGTGAGCTATCTGCTCTCCGATGGCTACGGAACCGATCCCGGTGTTGCAACCGGCGTGGGCGTGGCATTGTCGAGGCCGGGAGGTGCTGCCTTGAATTTCCTCACCAACGAGTACGTCACCGCCGGCGGTACCAAGGATGGCTGGGATCCTGTCTTGAATGATGCAACTGCAAACGGCCCGGCATCTGGCGGCATGACCACCTATACGCGCACGATCAATGCGACCTTCAAGGCCTTTGCGCCACGAGCGACGCCCGTGACGACAGGAAAGTTTAACGCGACGGCTCAGGTTGTCGTGCGGGTGCAGTAGTTGGTTCTACCGTCACAAACGATCATCATTGGGGCGCCGGTTGCGGCGCTCCAGTGATACTTGCGCCCACAACAAGGCGATATCGAATCCTGCGGCGAACGCGTGAACACATCAGAAAAGCGCGAGGTCACCCGAATAGTATAGTTGTTAGATCAACATCAATCTTTGTGAGCCCCCTATGAATATCCACGTGTCAGCGTCCCGCCTGCAGGATGCCGAAAGACCGCCGGTTCGCGCGACGTTTGCGGACCGGCGCGGTGCCCCGACCGCGCGTGCACAGGTACGCATGCCTCGTGCTGGCTGGACACGTCTGGCCGGGCGTGGATCGCGCCGGTTGGTGCGCTTCGCGCTTGCGTGGGGCGCACTGCCGTTGGCAATATGGAGCGCTCAGGCCGCTGCGGGTGTGACGCCCGAGGTGTCGCGGGTGGTGTTCGCAGCGGGTGCCACTGAACAGTCCCTGCAGGTGTTCAATGTCAATAAGTACCCGGTACTCGTTCAGGGATGGGTGGATGACGGCGATATCAATTCGGTGCCACAGGAGTCGAAGGCACCGATCATCGTGCTGCCGCCTGTTTTTCGCATGGGTCCAGGCGATCAAACGAGTCTGCGCCTCATCAATTCGGGGGCGCCGCTGCCCGCAGATCGCGAGTCCCTTTTCTGGCTGAATCTGTATGAGATTCCGGCAACACCCAAAGACCGGTTACCCGACGCTCAGACGGTGACTGTTACGATGCGCACCCAGGTCAAGGTGTTCGTGCGACCAGAAAAGCTCCCAATTTCCGTGAGCGACCTTCCCCGCCATCTTGTGTTCTCGCTTGTCCGGGCATCGGACAAGCTCGTGTTGAAGGTTGACAACCCGACACCCTATTACGCCACGATCGGTGCCGTCGAGATCAAGCTGGCGAATGCGTCGCAACAGGCCCAAGCCGATATGGTCGCCCCGTTTTCCAGCGCTTCTTTCGATCTTGACACGCTACATGCCAACCCGGGTGAAAATGCAAGCGTGCTATTTTCCCTGATCGGCGATGATGGCAATCCGGTAGCCGATGAACGAAATGTGGCGGTTGGCCCATAACAACTGCATGGATTGCGGGCAGCAGGCTTCGCGCGGTACGGCGTTCGGGATGAACGAATCATCGGGGATCGTGCGCGACAGGAAAAGGTCGTCGTGCACGGGCAGGCCGTAGCCAATAGCAAAGATCTTCGATTCGGATTACTCGCATTGACACGACACCCTCGATTTAGCGAGCGCGATAAAACGGCCCGTTTCCGCCAGCCTTAAACAGGCCCAATCCTGGTTAGCGATAAAATATCGGCGCTCTGCGGAACTCAGCCCGCCTGGCCGGGTCACTTTAACGGTCCTGCAGCCGGTTACACCCGCCTGCCTTTTCGGTACAGCGCCGCGACCTTTCGGCAGCGCGCAGTAACGGTCTTTCCTCCTACAACGCGTCTTGTGCATCCAAAGCGCCCAGTTGCGCGGGACTGCACGAGGTTGCTTTGGCAACGTAATGCAAAAGTCGCAATCCCGTCTCGTCGAGCTTGATTTTTTTCGTGGTCTGGTTCTTCTCATCATCGTGGTCGATCACATCGGCGGCAGCATCTTGTCGCGCGTCACACTACACGCTTATGCGCTGTGCGATGCCGCTGAAGTGTTCGTCTTCCTCGGCGGCTTCGCGACCGCAACGGCTTGGGCCGCGCTGGCGGAACGCCGCAACGAAGCGATCGCTCGTAACCGCTTCTTCAAACGCTCGCTGGAAATCTACCGTGCGTTCCTCATCACAGCCGGCCTGATGCTGCTCGTCAGTGCGGTGCTGATGGCGTGTCGTATCGAAGCGCCGAATCTGGCCACGACCGATATCGACGATCTGAGGGACGCCCCGTTCGAGGCACTCGGCGAGATCCTGCTGTTCCGCCGTCAGCCGTATCTGGCGTCGGTGCTGCCCATGTACACGCTTTTTGCGCTGATGGTGCCGGCCGTCCTGCCGCTCGCGCGCAGCAAACCATGGTGGCTGCTTGCCGGCGGCGTCGCACTGTGGGCCGCTGCGCCACACATTGCCGCCTGGCTGCCCACCGCCGAAGACACGCAATGGGACTTCAATCCGTTCGCGTGGCAATTGATGTTCGTGCTCGGCGTGGTCGCGCGCTGCCAGCCGGTGTATCAGCGAATCAGCGCGCATCGCGTGGGCTGGATCGTGAGCGCGCTTGCGTCAGGTGTCGTGCTGGCCGCGGCGTACTACAAGCTCGTCATACAACACACGCCGTTCGACAGCAGCGTCAAGCAGAACCTCGAATGGATGCGCGTCCTGAATTTTCTGGCGATCGCCTGGCTCACCGCGAACCTGATCCGCCTCGGCTGGGCAAGGAAGCTGGCGCTCAGGTTGCCATGGGTGGGACTGGTCGGCCGCAAGGGGTTGTTGTGTTTCGTCTCTGGCGCAGTGATATCGCTCGTTGTCGATTCACTGCTCTATCAGACCACTGACGGCCTCCTCAATATCCCGCTCGGCCTTGTCGCCGACGCCATTGCGCTCGGTGCGCTGCTTCTTGTCGCGAAGGCATCCGAACCACTATCGCGCTTCTTTACCACGCGCCTGCGCATGTCCAGCTGATGCCTCGCGCGAGCAGCGCTCAACAAGCCTACTGGTGCTGCTAGCATAGTGGCCGCGCGCGACGTGCGCGGCCCGTTCCTTCTCTTTCGTCATGCGCAGACTCTTCCATTCCGCGTTGCTCCTGCTGTGCGTCGCCTGCGCCGTGCCTGCATCCGCCAGCACGGTCTATAACCGGACCTTCCATGCGCCGGCGCTCGAGCGCGACTGGGCGTACACCATCTATCTACCCACCGGCTATCACAGCGACGGCCCGCGCCTGCCGGTGCTGTACCTCCTGCACGGCAACAACGGCGAGCCTACCGACTGGATCACGCAAGGCCACCTGCAAAGCACCGTCGACGGGTTGATCGAACGCCACGAGATTCCCCCTGTCGTGATCGTGATGCCGCAAGGTGGAACCGACTGGTATGTCGACCGCAAGGAAAAGATCGAGACCGCGTTCTTCGACAACCTGATCCCCGAGATCGAAACGCACTTCGCGGTGGACAAGGAGCGCGGCGGACGGGCGATCGGCGGCGTATCGATGGGCGGCTTCGGTGCGTTGCGCTATGCGATGACGCGGCCGGACCATTTTTGTGGCGTGCTGCTGCTCAGTCCGGCGATCTATGCGGACGAACCGCCGCCCGCGTCGGCGGCGCGCCGGGTCGGCGTGTTCGGCGACCGGCAGTTCGACCTTCGTGTCTGGCACGCGCTGAACTATCCGGCGCTGTGGAACGCGTATATGAGCAAACCATGGCGTCTGCCGATGTTCGTCTCGTCCGGCGACGACGATCTCACGATCCAGGCCGAGGCGTCCGCGCTCTACACCCACCTGAGGCTGGCGGGCAATCCGGCGGCGCTGCGGATCGTCGACGGCGGCCATACGTGGGATGTGTGGCGAGGCCTGCTGCCCGCCGCGCTCAAATACACGCTAGCGTGCTTCAGGTAAAGGCAGGTAACGGCAGATAGGGGCGACAGTGCCTCGCTGACCTGCCGGAAGGGCGTTCACACTATTGACCGTGCATTGATAACGACAACCTGCGGCAACACGTGCGGAACGCCCAACCCAGACCTGCTACTGACGGACCCAGTCGGTCCACAGCACCATCAGCACGGTCATCAGGGCTGGACCGATAAAGAGCCCAAGCAGCCCGAACGTCTCTGCGCCCCCGAGGATGCCGAACAGCACGAGCAGAAACGGCAGGCGCGTCGAGTTGCCGATCAGAACCGGTCGGACGAAATGCTCCGCAACAAACACGACGACGAATCCGAACACCAGCAAACCGATGGCCCCCGCCACCGATCCCTGCACCAGCAGCCATAGCGCCGCGCCGCAGAACACGATCGGCGCACAGAACGGCAACATCGCAGCGACGGCCGTCACGAGCGCAAGCAACGCCGCATGCGGCACGCCGATCACCCCATAGGCGATACCGAGCAGTAGCCCTTCGCCGAGCCCGACCACGATCAGCCCCGTCACGGTGCCACGCACAGCCACCGCCATGCGCTGGACCAGTTGTGCACCATCCGCGCCGAAAGCCCGTCGTGCGCCCTTCATCAGCGCGTTCGGCAGACGGGGGCCCGCCTGAAGAATCACAAACAGCGTGACCAGCATGAAACCGAACAGCACTACGACATGAAGTGCCCGGGCGCCGAAACGCTGCCCTATCGTGACGACCGCATGCCCGTGCAAACCCTTCATCGCGGGCGACTCACGCAACGAAAGATCGAGGTTAGCGTGCCACCACGTCGCGATCTGCTGCGAGCCGAACGGCAGATGCATGAGGAAGTCCGGCATCGGAATACCGTTTTCCTGGACCGACTGAAACCAGGCCGTCAGGTCGCGCGCCTCGCTCGCCGCCTGCGCGATCCCGAGCCCGACCGGCAGCACGACCAGCAGCATGATGACAGCCGTGAAGCAGGCGGCAATCACCGTCGTACGGCCCTTGAGCCAGCCGAGTCCCGCAACGCGCTGCAACAGCGGCCACAAGGCGATCGAGATCACACAGGCCCACGCCACGGCGGGAATGAAGCCGCGTACGATCCACAAAGCAAGCAGCACGAGCAACGTGTACAGTATCGCCGAGGCCATTTTCTGGGCTCTCTGGCGGTTGGGCTGATGGGAATCGTGCGGGCTGGGCGGACGCTGGATCATGAGGCCTCGGAGCGCGGTGAAGCGTTGTGGTTGCTGGGCGCGATGCAATTGGGTCTCATGCAGACGATGAGGCCCGCATCCTGAAACCCGGCGATCCGCACATCTTAAAGGATGCGCAAAAACACCCCGGATCGCCGTCGCAACCCCCGGGCCACGCGTCGCGCCCTGTACAACACTGCGTTGCAAAAATGCGGATTATCAGCCGGGACGCCCCGCAGACCCGCATCCTTCCGTGCCGGTTGAGCATTCCGACCCAATTGTTGCTATTTCAAGAACGGTGTTTCAACGCGCACACAATGGTCTTCTGGCGCGCGCAGGACTACATTCGGCACACCACACTACGGAGCCGACCATGAAGACCACAGAGTCCCTACCCCTGAACGGAGCCAATGGCGTGCGCATCGAGATTCTCGAGCGTTCCGACACGACGCTGGTCATCCGCTGGGTCGAACCGGGCCGCTGTCATTACGGCGAGCAACGCTGGCGCCGTCGCTCGGCGCACACATCGGGAACCTGCGCGCTGTCGCGCCAGAAGATCCGCCGCGGCGACGCGGTGTTCAAGCCTGCCGAGCGCCCGGCGCCGTCGAACGCAGCGGCGATGATTTCGGCCGAGATGCTCTGCGATCTGATCGCCGACTGACACCCCATGTTGTTCTCACCCCGTCTGGTGCTCCGGCATCCGGATGCTCGACAACAGTTCCGCTGCGGCTGACATAGTACGTTTGCAAAAGCAACGCGTCCCGCGTGCAGTCGAACGCCGTGCATGCGGACACAGCGTTCCCGATGATTATCGGACGCGGCGGCCAGCTGAATCGAGCAGGAAGCGGCAGACCTTGTCGTGCATGCGCTGGACGCCGGGGCTCGTCTCCAGCGCGCGCCAGCAGCCATGCACGAGACCCGGTGCGATCCACAACTGCGCCTCGCCTCCTGCGGCCTGAATGCGTTCCGCGAACACGCGGGCATCGTCGCGCAACGGATCATGTTCGACGCCGATCGACAGCACGGGCGGCAGGCCGTCGAAGCGGCTGGCTTCGATCGGCACGGTCCATACGGGCGGCGCTGCGTCGCCCCAGTACAGCCGGCTGTACATGCGAACGCCGGCGAGCGTGAGCATCGGGGCGTTCGCTTCGGTCTCGCGTGCAGGCGACTGCGGCTCGGCACCGAGCATCGGATAGATCAGCGCGACACCCGCTACACCTTCGATGCCGGAATCGCGCAAGCGCATCGCGACACTCGCCGCGAGATTGGCGCCCGCGCTATCTCCGGCCAGCAGCAGCGGCGCGGGCAACGACCCGAAAGGCAGGCGGCCGTCGAGCGCGGCCAGCGTGATGTCGAGACAGTCTTCGTGTGCCGCTGGTGCAGGATGCTCGGGCGCGAGGCGGTAGTCGACGGCGACCACGCATAGCCCGGTATCGGCAGCGAGGCGCGCGGTCACGATCTCGTGACTGTCGAGCGAGCCAAAGACAAAACCACCGCCATGAAAATACAGCAACGTGCCGGGCGACTGCGCGCCTTCGTCCTTTGCATACAGACGCAAGCGGATGCTGTGGCCGGCGGCTGTCACAAGCGTTGCATTCTGAACGCCCACGCCCGCCGGCCTGGCGGGCGTGAACGCCGCGGCAAAGCGCTCGTAAATGGCGCGCTGTTCGACCGTCGGCAGCGAGGCCGTGTTGTCGGGATAGATCGCGTCCGCGCGGGCGACGAACGCCGCGATCTCAGGTTCCAGCATGGCAGCACCTCCTGCGTCGCAGCGTACCGCGGATACCGTCTGAGCGGAAGGCCAGCCAGAACCTAGCCACGCGCCTTCGACGGCAGCCCGATCACCCGGCCCTGCCAGGCGCCCGGCGGCAACGCCGCATGGGCGTCGCCCAACGCCCGCACGCGCGCCTCGATGTCGGCATCGAACGGCGCCGCCTTCGGGCCGCCCGTGTCGACATGCAGCAGCATCTGCTCGCTGGCCGCGACGGGCTCGGCGCCGTCGCCCGCGAACATTTCGAGGTAGATGTGCAGCCGCTTCGCGTCGTGGGCGACGAGCCGCACGTCCACCCGCACCGGCGTGCCTTCCTTGATTTCGTGCAGATAGTTCAGGTGCGCTTCGAGCGTGTAGATCGACCGGCCGCGTGACTTGCGGACCGCGTCGTCAAGGCCGATGCGGTCGATCAGCGCGTCGGTCGCGAAGCTGAAAATCAGCATGTAGAACGCGTCGCGCAAATGACCGTTGTAATCGACCCATTCGGCGCGGACCTCGTCGCGGTACAGCGTCAGCGGCGCGTTGTCCGGCATGTCGTCTCCCTTGTCCTGTGTGCGGGTTCGCTTACTCTTCTGGCCGCAAGCCGTGGCGCGCCTTCGCCGCGTCGATCGCAGAGAGCACGCTCGTGATGCAGTCGTCGCGATAGCGCTCGAGCGCCTTGATCGAGCGTGGCCCCACCTGCTCGGCCGTGCCGTTCACGACGCGATCGATCAGTGCGTCGGTGAGCGGCGGCGCGACGAGCTTCGTCCATGGCAACTCGAGCGCTGGCCCGAACTGCTGCATGAAGTGTCGCATACCGGCGTCACCGCCCGCGAGGGTATAGGTCAGGAAGGTGCCCATGAACGACCAGCGGATGCCCGCGCCAAAGCGGATCGCATCGTCGATTTCGCCGGTGGTCGCGACGCCTTCGTTGACGAGGTGGAGCGCCTCGCGCCACAACGCTTCGAGCAAACGGTCCGCGATAAAACCCGGCACCTCCTTGCGCACGCGCAACGGCCGCATGCCGAGCGAGCGATAGATACGGATGGCGGCGTCGATCGTCGCAGACGCCGTCCTCTCGCCGCCGAGCACTTCGACGAGTGGCAGCAGATACACCGGATTGAAGGGATGCCCAACCACGCACCGTTCAGGATGCTCGGCACGCGCGTAAAAATCGCTGGGCAGGAGCCCCGAGGTCGACGATGCGATGATCGCATCGGGCTTCGCGGCGCGGCTGATCTGCTCGTGCAGCGCGAGCTTCAGGTCTTCGCGCTCGGGCGCGCTCTCCTGAATGAAGTCCGCGTGAGCGACGCATTCCTCGATCGTTTTGACGAAGCGCAAGCGTTCCTGCGAAGCGCCCTCCTTCAACCCCACGCGCTCGAGCGCGGGCCACGCATTGGCGACGTTGTCGCGCAACTGCTTTTCTGCGCCGGGCGCGGGGTCCCACGCGACCACATCAAGTCCGTTCGCGAGTGCGCGCGCCACCCAGCCGCTGCCGATAACCCCCGCCCCGATTGCCGCAAATGTCCTGATATCGACGATCACTGCCATTAATGAAAACCCTTCATTCAGATGATTTTTACGTACGCATCGTGCTCATGCGAATTGCGCCATCTCACGACGTTCAAGCTGACGTTCACCGCGCGCCGGCAGGCCAAGCTTGCGACGCCCTTCCGCGGGCGTGAGCGCCCTGCCGCCGAGCCGCTCGATGATCTCGACCGCACGCTGCACGAGCGTGCCATTGGTCGCGGGCACGCCACGATCCAGCCAGATGTTGTCTTCCAGACCGACGCGCACATGGCCGCCGAGCAGCATCGCCTGCGCGACCATCGGCATCTGCATGCGGCCGATGCCGAAGCCGGCCCACTGTGCGCCGGCGGGCAGGTTGTCCACCATGGCCTTCATCGTGGTCGTGTCGGCGGGCGCGCCCCAGGGAATCCCCAGGCACAGCTGGAACAACGGCGGCGCATCGAGCAGCCCTTCCTTCAGAAGCTGTTTTGCGAACCACAGATGGCCGGTATCGAAGATTTCCAGCTCCGGCTTCACGCCCAGTTCCTGGATGCGCCTCGCTCCGGCGCGCAACTGGGCGGGCGTCGATACGTAGATGTAGTCGCCGTCGCCGAAATTGAGCGTGCCGCAGTCGAGCGTGCAGATTTCCGGCAGCAGCTCCTCGACGTGCGCAAGACGCGTCAGGCCGCCGACCAGATCCGTGTTCGCGCCAAAGCGCATCGGGTCCTCGCCCGGTCCGATCTCGAGGTCGCCGCCCATGCCGGCCGTCAGATTGATGATGACGTCCGTATCCGCCGAGCGGATGCGATCGACTACCTCGCGATACAGGTTCGGGTCGCGGCTGCCGCGTCCCGTCTTCGGATCGCGCACGTGGCAGTGGGCCACGGTCGCACCAGCCTTTGCCGCTTCGATGGCTGCATCGGCGATCTGTTTCGGCGTGACCGGAATCGCCGGATGCTTGCCGACGGTGTCGCCTGCGCCCGTGACCGCGGCGGTCACGATGACTTCGTAGTTCATGCGTACATGTCCTCTTCGATGATCGGATCGGCGCTCGTTCAGAGGCCGAGGTAGGCCTTGACAGCCGGCAGGCCGTCCTTGCCGTCATAGGTCTTCACGCCGGCAAGCCATGCGTCGAGCACCTGCGGGTTCTTCTTCAGGTAGGCCTTCGCGGCTTCGGCCGGTTTTTCCTTGTTCATCACCGACTGCATCACCTGGTTTTCAAGCTGCGTCGTAAAGCGCAGATTCGTCACCAGCTTGCCGGCGTTCGGGCAGCGCTGCAGAAAATCGGGCGATGTCAGCGTGTACACGCGCGCTTCGCCATAGTTGGGTCCGAACACATCGTCGCCGCCAGACAGATAGTTCATGCTGAACTGGATGTTCATCGGATGCGGCTCCCACCCAAGAAAGACCACCCACTTTTTGTCGCGGATCGCACGCCCGACCGTCACCAGCATCCCGGCCTCGCTCGATTCGATCAGCTTGAAGCCGCCGAGCCCGAACTGGTTCGTGTCGATCATCTTCTGGATCTTCGCGTTCGCGCTGCTGCCAGGCTCGATGCCATAGATCTTGCCGTCGAGTTCCTCGCGATGCTTCGCGATATCGGCGAAGGTCTTCAAGCCCGCCTGATACTCATAGCCCGGCACCGCGAGCGTCGCTTTCGCGCCGGAGAGATTCGGCGGTTCGAGCACCTGGATCGCCTTCGCCTGCACGAACGGTTGAATCGCTTTTTCCTGCACCGGCCACCAGTAGCCGAGCGAGACGTCGAGCTGCCTGCTCTTCAGGCCCGCAAACGAAATCGGCACCGAAGCGACGGTCGTCACCGGCTGATAGCCGAGGCCTTCGAACACGGTCGTGGCAAGCGCCGTCGTCGACGTGATATCGGTCCAGCCGATGTCCGCAAAATGCACCGCGCGACAGGCCGGCGGGTCCTGCGCGAAAACGGGCGCCGTGAGCAGGCCGACGAGACAACTCAAACCAGCGGATAAGGCTTTGACGCGTAACTTCATGACGATCCCCTCTCTGACACGCTATTCGGCGTGTTTCGAATCAGGCCGCACGACGGGCGGCTACCTGGACATCCATCGACACTGTAAGACGAATTGCATGAGGTAAAAGGTACAGCCCCATATTGTCCCCAAAGCGACCGCCAGCGACCCGTTCTTGCTCACCTGCGACCATGAGGGAAAACCAGCATGGCGCGCCGAAAGCCCGTGGCACGGGCCTCGCGCGAATATTGACGGTCTTGCCGCCGGCCGCGCCGCTTGCTACCCTCGGCGCACTCCCCAGCGGCACTTTATGGTGCGTCTGCCCCTGGCGTGGTCCGGAAGACGCCCACGGACCAGGGCGGAATACACTGCGTCACACACGTTGCTCAGCCGATGCCTCAAGACATTTCGTTTCTGCTGCTGCCGGGCTTTTCCGCGATCGGTTTCATGTCGGCGGTCGAGCCGCTGCGCGTCGCGAACCGGTTTCGTGGCGAGCTGTATCGCTGGCACATTCTGAGCGCCGACGGCGCGCCGGTGAGCGCAAGCAACGGCATCTCGCTGAACGCAGAGGCCGCGTTCGCCGATGTCGCGCAGGCGGACACGGTTTTCGTGGTGGCGGGATTCGAGCCGCTCGCCTGCTACACACGTTCGCTCGGCGACTGGCTCAAGCGTCTCGATCGCGCAGGCACGACGCTCGGCGGCATCGATACGGGCGGCTTCGTGCTGGCCGAAGCGGGTCTTTTTCGCCAGGCCGATCGACTGACCGTGCATTGGGAAGCGCTATCCGCGTTTCGCGAGCGCTATCCGTCGTTGCAGGCGAGCCAGGAACTGTTCGAAATCGGCACGCGGCGCATCACGTGCGCGGGCGGCACGGCCTCGATCGACATGATGCTCGACCTGATCGCCCGCAGTCATGGCGATGCGCTCGCGTCAGAGGTATCGGAGCAGTTTGTGTTGAGCCGGATCCGACAGCGCTCGGACCATCAGCGAATGGAAATCGCCGCGCGCTATGGCGTGCACAATCCGAAGCTGATCCAGGTGATCGGTGCGATGGAACAGCATATGGAAGACCCGCTCGCGCCCGACGAACTCGCCCAGGAAATCGGCGTGACGCGCCGTCATCTGGAACGGCTCTTTTGTTCGGCGCTAAAAGACACGCCGACGCATTTCTATCTGCAGCTAAGGCTCACCCGTGCGCGCGAGCTGCTGCAACAGACCGATATGTCGATCACATCGGTCTGCGTCGCATGTGGCTTCGAGTCGCCCTCGCATTTTTCACGCACCTATCGGGCGAGGTTTGGCGCGAGCCCACGGCGCGACCGATCCGCATCGTCGCGGCCGCCGAGCGGCTAGGGCCTGTTCCGCTAATAACGGGCTTGCCCTGGCCGGCGTCGACCGAATCACAATGTGAGCCGGCACAACACGCGCCGGTTCACCTTCCCTCGATGCAACCTTAGAACGAATGCCGCATACCGATGCGCACGTCGGCCTGCGTGGTGGTCGACGATGGCGTGAAGCTATAGCCGATCACCGCGTCTACGCCGCTCGATGCCTTCAGGTAGTCACCCGAGATATACACGTCAGTGCGCTTCGACAGCAGATAGTGCAGCCCGGCCGACACCTGGTTCCAGTGATGGCCTTCGAAGTTCGTGTACTGATAACCGCCGATCGCGCTGAAGGCCGGCGTGACCTGCCAGTCCGCGCCGCCTTCGGCCACCCGCATGTGCGACGACTGGCCAAGGCCCTTGATCGTCGTGTACGTGAAGTTGCCCATCAGCGTGACGTCGCCGATCGCGTAGCTGGAACCGATGCCGAACGTGCCCTGCTTGTCGACCGGGAACGGGTTTTGCGAATAGAGACTGGTGACGGCGCCCGTTGCGGGATCGACGCTGACCGTCGGCTGGCCGAGGAAGGTGTGTACGCCGATCATCGCGTACGGATCGAATGCATAGATACCGTGCGGATCGTTCAGCTGCGTGTAGGCCGTACCGACGGTAAACGGCCCGTTAGCGTAGTGCGCGCCGACGCTCCAGGCGCTTTGCTCGTGGAAATTGCCCGCGATGTTGCCGAACGAGTACATGCCACCGAACATGAAGCCGTGAAACTCGTTCGACAGGAACTTGACCGCATTCGGCAGACGGTCGCCGTTGAAGCGGTCGAAGTCGCCCTGGTGGATCGCATAGCCGCTCGCCCATGCGGAGACGTTGTACGAGTAGACCATCTCTTCCGTCATGTCGAGCTGGTTACCGAACGACAGCGTGCCCCAGTCGTTTTTCAGACCGACATACGCCTGCCGTCCGAACAGCGAGCCGCCGAATCCAAGCTGGCCGTTGCTCACGTGAAAGCCGCTTTCGAGCACGAACACCGCAGACAGACCGCCGCCGAGATCTTCCGAACCCTTGATGCCCCAACGGTTGCCGTACGAAACGCCGTCATCGAACTTGATGACGTGCGAGCCGCCGGTGTTGGAGACATAGGTGATCCCTGCATCGATGATTCCGTATAGCGTCACGCTGCTTTGCGCCTCGCTTACGCCTGGCATGCTGGCGAGCGCAAGCGCGACGCCGGAGAGTGCTGCGGCATTCCGTCTTCTCATTGTGTGTTTCTCTCTTGCCTGTCGGTTGGGGAAGAGGATTCCACGCAATGGCGCGGAATCGCCCGAGCTTGCTTGACTGACGCGCCGACCATGAAGCTTCCGGTCAGGCGCTCATCGCGTGAACCACCCTTCGCGCGACAATGAGGCACAGTACAAGCTCATATTTCCCCTAACTCGACGGCAAGCGACGTCGATTGGTCCGATTACGACAACGTGCAGAAATGAGACGGAATGCTGCTGCGACGACGAACGGCGACTTCTTCAGCCAGCCTTAAGGTAGTGCGCGAATACAGCCGGATGTTGTGGCAAGTACGCGGAGCGCGTCATACGCACTTGCTTCATAAACTTGCTCTGTTATGAAACCCGCCCCATGCGTAGCTACGAGCGCACAATAGACTCCGACAGCCATGACTGCCGCTGCATTTTTTAGCCGCGCCCGGAATATCTCATCCTCCAACCCGTTTACTCGACACGTCTCTCACGGCATCCGATTTGCCGATCTCACCCAGCTACATCGCATCGCGGGTTGCTCACCGCGAGGCAGCGTCATGCTCTGTGACAGGCGACCCGCTGCCCGACCATGGACACCCCGCGACTCAACTTTCAATGGAGGTTAAGCCACACATCATTACCTAACTGCAGATCTGTCCGTCGAAGCGGGTCAACCTCAGGAGGAGTCATGAAATCGTTATTCAAGCCCCGCAGCTTCAGACCACTGGCTTCTCGTGCTGCCAGCCTGTCCGCTGCCGCCTTCATCGCCGCGTTGGCCGCAGGCCAGGCATGCGCGGAACAGCCGCCGCCGCCTTGCCATCCGAATCCGAACGCTGCCGCTGACGGCGCCCTGGTGCGTCAGCGCGGCGACGTCGCGCACCTGCCGGATTCGCTGCAGGATCTCCTCCAAAGGATCGCCGAGCGGCCCCATTCCTATTTGCCCATTCAGGTCTTTTCCGAGGCCGACAAACCGAGCCAGCTGTTCCAGTATTACCTGCTGTCCACAACAGGATTCGAACCCAATCCGTTCACGGCACGATTCCCGGGCATCAACGACCAGGCGATGCTGACGGCAACTGGCGCCAACTGCGGCTTGCCCACCATCGGTGCGGTGCGCCTGGTGGTCGAACCGAAGCCTGGGCTGCCCACTGATCCCAACAACGTTCGCGCCTTCATCGATGTATTTACCGACCTGTCATATCTGTTTGTGATTAACAACGAAAGCGGCTGGTACGAGGGCTGGATGATCCACGATTTACATGTGCCGGATGTCGCACCACCCCGACCCGACGGGCACGCCCAGTTTGGCACAATGACAGCCGCGGACGCGGCCGCCTTGCAGGCGATGGGCACACACAACAACCTGCCGGGCCGGCTATTCACAATGGACGGCAGGGCACCGCATTTGCCCGACGTTTCCGACCACTTCCCCGACCGCCAGACCAATATCGTGCCGATCCAGCTAAGCATGGGGGCGCTTAACTGCATGCAGCAGTCTGACTGTCACGGCTACTGGGAATTCAACTACACGACCAACTGGACCCATCCACCCTACGAGTTGCCTTTTACCGGCGGTATCCCCGGTACCTTTGAAGCCGGCAAAGTTGGCGCGCTCTCGTCTCTGATTCCCGGCTCTGGACCGGCAGGCGTGAAGAACAGTCCGATCGACTATGGTGACGATCCGAACAATGCGGCTCCGCTGGGTGGTGCAGGTCCGCGCGACCCCGACCGATTCGACGCGAACGTCGATAGCCAGCGGGAATACCGCCAGCGCTTCATCCCGAGCGGGCTGGCCCACGAAATCTACCTGGACACCTATGTGCGAGTGGCATCGTTCGAGCAGGGCACGCCATTCCCGCAGCGCTTATACGACGCCTATGTGGCCGAAGTCAAACGGGTCGATACCAATGGCGACGGCGTAATATCGGCACGCGAGGGAGACGTGGATACTCCCAGCGATGGGTTCCCGGACAATTCCCGCCTGTTCTTACCGGCGACTTCGTTCCGTCGCTTTGCCGTGACGCGCGAAATCAATGACGGCTCCCTGGCACCGCGGTTCGCGCCCAGCCAGCGGGCCTGGGTACTTACTGGTGCCGCCATAACCGTAAGCCCGGCTCGGCCGGCGTCTGCGGGTCGCGATAGCGACGACCGTTGAAGGCAACTCGTCGACCTGACGGGATGTCTCCTGAGTTGCGAGGGGGCGTTCGAACCGTACTGTGCGCTCTCCCGGTAGACGATAGGGCCGCCCAAAAGGCGGCCCTATCGTTGCTGCCTTCCGTTGATGCCTTCCGTTGATGCTCATCATTCAACGGAAAATGGCGAAGACAAGACAGTCATCGTGACCAATGGCGAGAACAAGCACACACGGCGATTCGACAAACTGGATGTAATGTTCATCGCCCTCATCAATTTTGCGCTCATCGCCGACGGACTCAGGTAGTGTGAACAGGGCCTAGTGAATGCCCAACGACAGATGCACGGCCTGCAGGCCGTCTGCGCCGGCCGCCGTGGTCACGCCCTTGAGCCAGGTCTTCAGCACCTCAGGGTTCGCCTGCAGCGCGTGCAATGCCGCCGTCTTCAGGTCGACCTTGTTTTGCAGCACATTCGTGATGATCTGGTTTTCGAGGTCGACGTTGAACGTCATCTGCTGGAACAGGCGCGCGAGGTTCGTGCACTGGTCTGCAAAGCCCGCGCGCGTCACGGTGTTGACCGTCGCACCGCCATAGTTCGGCCCGAAATACGCATCGCCACCGGAGAGGTAGTTCAGATGGAACTTCGTGTTCATCAGATGCGGCTCCCACGCGAGAAATACGATCCACTTGTGGTCGCGCACCGCGCGTTCCACCTGGGTCAGCATGCCGGTCTCGCTCGACTCCACGAGCGACCAGTTGCCGAGGCCGAACGCCTTGTCCGAAATCATCTTCTTGATGTTCTGGTTAGCCGGCGCGCCCGGTTCGATCCCGTAGATCTTGCCGCCGAACTCGCCGGCATGCATCATTAGATCGGCGAATGAGTGCACGCCAGCGGCCGCAACATAGTCGGGAACCGCAAGCGTAAATTTCGCGTTGGTGAGATTCGCGTGCAGCACTTCGATCGAATGCTCGTCGACAAACGGCTTCACGAGCGGCCCCTGCGCCGGCATCCAGTTGCCGAGGAACACGTCGATTTGCCCTTTCTTGAGGCCCTGATAGGTAATCGGCACCGACAGGTTCGACACGCTCTGCTGATAGCCAAGCGCTTTCAGCAACACGCCAGCGACGGCGTTGGTTGCATCGATATCGGTCCAGCCGGGGTCGGCCATGCGCACCTGGGTGCAATTCTGCGGCTCTGCAGCCGCGACGGACGTAGCCGCGATGCTCGATATGCCGCACGCCGCAGCGAGCATCAGGGAGAACAGGAATGTCCTGCATATTTTCATGGCCGGCTCCGGGGTCGATCAGTCTTGTCGTGACAGGTTGAGGTCAAGGTGTGACGCGTGGGAAGCGCGCCATCGCTTCCAGCGTGTCGAGTTCGATGTGATTGCGCATGTAGCGCTGGCTCGCATCGGCAAACGGCTGCCAGTCCCATGACTGGATGCGGCCCTGTGTCGTCGCTTCGAAATGAAAGCGCCGGCGGCGCTGGCTGGTGAGTACTTCCTGATGCAGCGCGGGAAGATTCCAGCGGCGTGCCACTTCCTCGCGGAATGCCGCAAGTAGCTGCGCGGCGCCAGGATCTCCTGCCAGGTTACGGACTTCCTGCGGATCCCGGGCGAGGTTGTAGAGCTGGTCAGGATCCACGGGCGAGTGGATGAACTTGTAGTCGCCGTTGCGGATCATCACGATCGGAGCGATGGCGCCTTCCGCCAGATATTCGCCGATTGCTTCGCCCTGACCACCCTCCCCGCGCAGATGCGGCACGAGGCTGCAGCCATCGACCGGGTCCGGCCAGCGGGTGCCGCGCGTGAGCGTCGCGAGTTCGACGAGCGTGGGCAGCAGGTCCACGTGCGACACGGGCGCCGCCACGCGGCGCGCACCGAAGCGCCCCGGTGCGTGAACGATCAGCGGCACGCGCACGCCACCTTCGAAGAAGGTCATCTTGTACCAGAGGCCGCGTTCGCCGAGCATTTCGCCGTGGTCGGAAGTGACGATCACGATGGTGTCGTCGGCTAGGCCCGTGTCGTTGAGCGCGTCCAGCATGGCGCCGAACTGTGCGTCGACGTACGACAGTGCGCCGTAATAGGCGCGGCGCGCGTTGCGCACCTGTTGCTCTGTCGGCGGCGTACGGTCCGTTTCGCACACGTGACGCAGTCGGCGCGAATGCGGATCGCTATTCTCGTAGCTCAGCGAGATTTTGGGCAGATCGATATCTTCATCGCGATAGAGGTCCCAATATTGACGCGGAATCGCGTACGGGTCGTGCGGGTGCGTCAGCGACGCAACGAGGCAGAAGGGTCTGTCGTCCTTGCCGGCCTGCCGTTCGCGCGCGATGTCGAAGAGCTTCTGACGCGCGGTAAAGGTGACCTCATCGTCGAAGTCGAGCTGGTTGGTGCGCACGCATGGGCCCGCATCGAGCACCGAACTCATGTTGTGATACCAGCTCGGACGCTCACCGGGCCGGTCCCAGTCAGGCACCCAGCCGAAATCGGCCGGATAGATGTCGGTGGTCAGGCGTTCTTCGAAACCATGCAGCTGGTCGGGGCCACAGAAATGCATCTTGCCGGACAGAATCGTGCGGTATCCGGCTGCGCGGAGGTAGTGCGCGAACGTCAGGGTTTGCGCCGGAAATTCGGCGGCGTTATCGTAGGCGGCAATCTTCGACGGGAGCTTGCCCGCCAGCATCGAAAAACGCGCTGGTGCACATAATGGGCTCGCGCAATACGCCGAATCGAACACCACGCCTTCGCGGGCAAGTGCGTCGATGCGCGGCGTGAGCGCAACCTGGTGGCCATATGAGCGCAATGCGAACGGCGTCATCTGATCCGCCATCAGGATAAGGATATTCTGCTTTGTGTTAAGGCTCATGGACTGGGTCGATTAGAATCGTCGGGATTGCCCTGCGTGCTGTCGTCGGCTTGACTGGCGACGTAGCCACGGGTGAGCACAGGTGTATGCACTATTGCCGCTTAATAAAGCGGTGTGAAGGCGCTGAACGCTTATAGACCCATAAGGGGGGCTTATGCCGAGACAGGATCGACTGCCGCCGATGCAGACGTTATCGGTATTCGAATCGGCGGCACGGCTTGCGAGCTTCACCGCTGCCGCGCGCGAACTGGGTTCGACGCAGCCTGCCGTCAGCCAGCGCGTGGTGCAACTGGAAACCGATCTTGGCACGCCACTGTTCGAACGCGGACATCGCGGCGTCACGCTGACCCCCGACGGCGCCCGCCTTTTCGAGGCCGTGCGCCAGGGGCTCGATACCATTCGCGTGGCGACGGCCGATATCCGGACCCGCCGCGCGACAGGCGAACTGACGATCCTGACCGACTTCGGCTTCGCGACCTACTGGCTGATGCCGCGCCTGACACGCCTGAAGCACCTGATGCCCGATGTCAACGTCAGGATCATCACGTCGCAGCCCGGCTACGATCCGCAACGGGACCACGCCGACATCGCGATCGCGTTCGGCGACGGCAACTGGGCGCCCTGCACGTCCACCCGGCTTTTCCGCGAGGAGGTCGCGCCGGTTTGCACGCCGGCCTTTCGCGACTCACACCCCGGCGTGACGCACGCCGCAGATCTTGCGCAATTGCCGCTGCTGCATCTGCAACCGACAGAGCCCGAGCGCTGGCTGGCGTGGAATGGCTGGTTCGCGGCGCAGGGCCTGCCGCCGCCGGCGGACCAGCATGGCATGACGTTCAACAGCTATGCACTGGTGATTCATGCGGTGTTGATGAATCAGGGCGTCGCACTGGGCTGGACGCCGCTGACTGACGATCTGCTTGCCACCGGGCAACTGGTTCGGCTGCTCGACGCGCCGGTTGTGACCACGCGCGGCTACTTTCTGGTATGCCCGCAGGCGCGTCCCGAGGCGCCAGCCGTACCGCTCTTTCGCCGCTGGCTGTTCGAGGAATGCACCGAGGCGGCATGAGCTGACATGACGGATTGCTGCGTCCGCACAGGGCGCTGACGCGTCGATACCATGGGCGCGGCGCATTGATTCTATTCGCGCGGAATCTGGACTGGTCTACTTCAGCATCCCGCGCGCTCCCGCTGTTTCGCTTGCGTGCGGATTCCATACTGAATCGAGGACCCGCATGCCTGCTACCGATCGCCCCCACCAGTTCGCCCTGACGCTCGACTGCCCCAGCGCGGCGGGCCAGGTCGCCGCCGTAGTCGGCTTTCTCGACCGGCACCACTGCTATATCGATGAACTTGCCGTTTTCGACGATGACATCAGTTCCCGGTTCTTCGTGCGGTGTGTTTTTCACGGCGTCGGAGCTGCGTCCGATGCCACGCTGCATATCGATGCGCTGCGGCGCGAGTTTTCCCCGATCGCTGCGGACTTCCGCATGAACTGGGCCATTCACGATATCGCTGCGCGGCCCAAGGTCTTGATCATGGTGTCAAAGCTTGAACACTGCCTGGCGGATCTGCTGTTTCGCTGGCGCATGGGTGAGTTGAAGATGGACATCGTGGGGATTGGGTCGAATCATCCTGACTTCGAGCCGTTGGCAGTGCAGCATGGTTTACCGTTCTGGCATCTGCCTGTCAGTGCACAGACGCGGGATTCGCAGGAAGCGCAGATGCTTGACCTGTTTGAATCGACCGGTGCGGAGTTGATGATTCTTGCGCGCTATATGCAGATTCTTTCTGACAAGACCAGCCGTCGACTCGCGGGCCGGGCGATCAATATTCATCATTCGTTCTTGCCCGGATTCAAGGGAGCGAGACCTTATCACCAGGCGCATGCGCGTGGAGTCAAACTGATTGGCGCTACCGCGCATTTCGTGACCGATGATCTCGATGAAGGGCCGATCATCGAGCAGGTCGTCGAGCGGGTCGATCATTCCTATGGGCCTGAGAGGCTGCTTGCCGTTGGGCGCGATGTTGAATGTATTACGCTTGCGCGGGCGGTCAAGGCGTTTGTTGAGCGGCGGGTTTTTATTAATGGGGATCGGACAGTTGTGATTTAGGATCAAGGCCACCGCCTCCGCCAGGGGATTACCCTTAAAACACAGTTTATCGACTATTTATCGATAAATTCTCGTGTTAGATTTCGTCGCACTGACCGCAGCAACCCGGTTGCACCACACGCCACCGATGTGCTCGCGTTACGACACGTCAGAAATCAACGGAGGTGGAGACATGCTGGTTCTGGTAGGAGTGCCGATCGTGGTGATCGGCTTCGCGTTGCGCTTCAACGCGCTCCTTGTGGTGACGGTCGCGGGCATCGCAACAGGACTCGCGGGTGGCATGCACACCGTCGATATCATTACCGCATTCGGCAAGGCATTCGCAGACAACCGTTACATGGGGCTCATCTGGCTAACCTTACCGGTTATCGCGCTGCTTGAACGTAATGGGCTCAAGGAACAGGCAAGAAATCTGATCTCGCGCGTCCACGCAGCAACGACAGGCCGCGTCCTGATGCTGTACTTTGTGATTCGCCAGGTGACCGCTGCGCTCGGCCTCACGTCTCTAGGTGGCCACGCACAGATGGTGCGGCCACTGATCGCACCGATGGCCGAAGCCGCTGCGGAAAGCCGTCACGGAAGCCTTCCCGACGAAGTGCGTCAACAGATTCGCGCGAATGCATCGGCGGTGGACAATATCGCGGTGTTCTTCGGCGAGGATATATTCATCGCGATCCAGTCCATCCTGCTCATCAAAGGTTTTCTCGAACAGAACGGCATCGTCGTAGAACCCCTGCAGGTCTCCGTTTGGGCGATTCCAACGGCCATTGCGGCGCTTGTCATTCACTGCGTCCGACTGGCACTGCTTGATCACAATCTGTCGCGCGGCCTTCGCTCGCTGGGTCAAGGGGCGGCACAATGACTATCAGGCTCGACTCCCTTTACGTGCTCGCTGGTTTGATGTTCGCCGCTTTCGCCTTCTTCAACCTGGTGGATCGCACGAATACGCGACGTGTCGTCAACTTCGCGTTTTGGGGCATCTACGCGATCACCTTCCTGTTCGGTGGCGTGCTGCCGAATTTCATTACCGGCTGCCTTGCGATTGCGCTTGCGTTGATCGCCGGGTCCGGCAAACTCGGTAAAGGCACGCCCGATAGCATCGGCATCGCGGCCACCGGCCGCCGCGAAGCAAACGCGCGGCGCTTCGGCAACAAGCTGTTCATTCCCGCGCTGCTGATTCCCGCGATCACGCTGCTTGGCACGTTCGCGCTAAAGCATGCGCCCTTCGTAGACCCAAAAAGCCTCACACTGATTTCGCTGGTGCTCGGCACGCTGGTCGCGTTCGGGGTCGCGCTCGCCATGCTGCGCGATTCTCCGGTTCATGCCCTGAAGGACGCACGGCACACGATGGATGCAGTCGGCTGGGCCGCGATTTTGCCGCAGATGCTCGCGGCACTCGGCGCGCTGTTTGCTGCGGCGGGCGTGGGCGGCGTCGTGTCGGATCTGGTCAAAGCGTGGATTCCAACGGATTCGTCCTTTGCAGTCGTCGCTGCCTATACGTTTGGCATGGCGATCTTCACGATGATCATGGGCAATGCCTTCGCGGCATTTCCTGTGATGACTGCCGGTATCGGGCTACCGCTGATCGTTCATCAGTTCCACGGCAATCCCGCCATCCTCGGCGCAATTGGCATGCTTTCCGGCTTCTGCGGCACGCTCATGACGCCCATGGCCGCAAACTTCAATATCGTGCCGGCCGCGTTGCTCGAACTGAAAGACAAGAATGGCGTGATCAAGGCGCAATGGCCTACCGCGCTGCTTCTGCTGGTCGTCTACACCGTGTTTATGTACCTGTTCGTATTCCGTTTCTGAAAAGCCAACGATGACTGCTCAACTCACGCCGGCCATCGCATCGAAATTTGCGGCCCTGGCACTCGCCCACCTCACTCGCGAGTATCCGAACAAGCTGACCCACTCGCTCGCTGGCCCACAGGACGTGCAAGGCCCACGCGCGCTGCATCCGATTTTCTACGGCAGCTACGACTGGCATTCCTGCGTGCATGGTTACTGGCTGGTGCTGCATCTGCTCGACCGCTTTCCGGATCTGCCGGAGGGGGCGCGGATTGTCGAGACAGTTGACAGGCATTTCACTGAAGCCAATGTTGCCGGTGAGCTTGCGTATCTGGACCTGCCGCACAATCGTGGCTTCGAGCGGCCGTATGGCTGGGCCTGGCTGCTTGCGCTCGCCGCCCGCCTGGAAGCGGCGAAACTGCCGCAGGCCGGGCGGTGGGCAAAGACAATCGCACCACTTACGGAAACTTTCGTTGAACGCTTCGCGGACTTCCTGCCTAAAGCCACTTATCCGTTGCGGGTGGGCACCCACTTTAATACAGCCTTTGCACTGGCGCTTACGCTCGACTTTGCACGCCAGACTTCGCGCGACTCGCTGGCAGCCCTTGTCACTGAAACCGCGCGCCGATGGTACCTGGATGATGTAGCGTGCCAGGCGTGGGAGCCGTCCGGTGACGAGTTCCTGTCGCCGTCGCTGATGGAAGCCGAGCTGATGCGACGCGTATTGCCGGCTCCACAGTTCAATGAATGGTTCGACCGATTCCTGCCGGGACTCGCGGCACAAGAACCGGCCACACTCTTCCAGCCGGCTTTCGTGAGCGACCGCAGCGACGGCAAGATCGCTCACCTCGATGGATTGAACCTGAGCCGCGCATGGTGCCAGCGCTCGCTCGCCCATGCCTTGCCCCCGGGCGATTTGCGGCGCGCAGTACTGCTCGATGCCGCCACACGCCATCTCGACAGCGCGCTTGAAAACGTCGCCGGCGACTACATGGGCGAGCACTGGCTTGCGACGTTCGCAACCCTGGCACTGGAGGCAAAGCCGACGATGTCGTGAATTTTCGGGGTTGTGCCGGTGTGATGTCGCGAGGCGGCAGAGCGTGGCAGGCACGCGGTATTTCAGGGCGAGCCTGTGAATCTAGCGATGCGGCAGGCGGTGCAGGTGACGTACGGTTGACATGAAAAGCCGACCCTTGCGAGGTCGGCTAGTGCCGTCTTTCCGGCGGTCAGCCCATCAAGCGTGCGCGGTATTACCGGCCCCGCGCGGCGAACACGGCTATGCTCGCGATCTTGCCGAACGGGCGCTCACGCACACGGTCGCGAACAAGGTCGAAGCGGCCTATCACCGCACCGACCTGTTGGAACAGCGACGGCCACTCATGGAAGCGTAGACTTCCCTTAACTTAGTGAATTGTCACTGTTGCCCACTTAAGGTTGAGGGTTCCATTGACGCAGTGTGTCTAATAAGCGAATTAAGCGTTCACGATCACGGGTCGAGACCGGATGCACTGCATGCTCGGAATCGTTACTCTTGACAGGCCCGAGACTGGTCTCAACAACGAGCTTGGCGCCTTCCACAGTCAAATACGTTGTGTCATAGCAGTACGGATCATCGTCCTGATCGGACGGCCTTTTATCGAGCAGTGCAAAGTCGCTTGCGTCGAGCTTCGGCATGTCGATCGGATGACAAAGACTCCGCGAGCTGAACTTGTCAGGAATTCTCATATTCGGGTTCTTTTCGAGAGAACCCTTAGTAATGAATCGACCATAATTCAGTTTAGTGAAGAGGTTCGTGCCCGGGTCGACAATCCACACAGTGTTATCTTCGGCTGTGTCTCCGCTTCTACATTGAAACAGGTATTTTCCGCTTCCTCGAATCCATAGGACCGAGAAATCCGATGATTCACACAGTTGGTCTCGCGACGCATTCTTTCCATTAAACGTAACGACGCATTCGTTCATGGCGTCGCATCGGCCAATCAAATTCCCGCTGCCGTTTCCGGCGAATCCAACGGAAGACCACGTTGCTATTAAGACAAACAGTAAGCGCTTATAGCCCGCAAACATAATTTGACGCATCCTTTGAAATGATGTGAAATTTTGGATTCTGGCGGGTTTTGGTTACGCCGTAGGCTACGTAAGTAAACGCGCTTTGCTGGAATATGCCGATGCGTCTGCTCATACAGTCAGCAACAGACGAGGGATTCGCTTTTTTTGCGCGTTCTTCCACCGCAATTCTTAACAGTTGCCTTTGTGCCGTGGGATGATCGTTCGCAACGCGCGTTCTGATTTCTTGTGCAGCACGAGCTAGACTACCTTGCTGAACACAGAGGTCGTAAAGATCACAATACGTAAGAAGCTCCACCTTTTTCATCAAGTCAGGCGAAACTGAACGAAGAAAATCGATACAGTCCAAGACGGAGGGGTGATATTTGCTGGTAGCCTGATCGATCTGAATTTCCTGAAATGCCTGAACTTGACCCAGCTTGGAAAATGGAGATTTCCAATTCGGGTTGTGAGCTTGCTGACTAATTGCCCAATTGTATAAAGCTTGTCGGTTCCCGCCGGTACCTTCGCGTTGGTACAGCGTTGTCTTCGGCGCGATGCGCAGGATGGTCGGATCGGCAGGTAATCCCAGCGCGGCCCAGTCTTTCGGGTGCGGACCGTGTTCTTCAACCCAGGCGCGGCCCTCCTCGATAAAGGTCTTGATGCTGTCGTCGCAGAACACCTCGATGTGCACCATCCGGGTTCCGGCGGTATGCTGGTTCAGCGAATCGTAACGCCCAAGGTGACCGATCAGGTCCCCCGCCTTGACCAGAATGCCTGCGCCCTGCGGACCGTCAACGGTGATCACCACCCGGTCGAACGACGCGTCCGGCATGACCTCGTTGACGAGCGGTTTGCCGTTCTCGTTGCCCAGATAGATCCACCCTCCGACTGCTGCTGACGACGCGACGAAGCCGCCCGCGACCGGCGGGTACAGGGACGAGCCGTGCAGATCCGTGATCCGCCCCCAGCCCTTTTCCCGCGGGCCGATGCTGACGCTTGCTCCTTGGGGAAGGATGCCGATCACGTGGCCAGGATGAGGGCTCCTGTGAACATTCAGGCCCTGCCGGTCCGCGCTCGCGACCTGTCCGTTCTTCCCGGGCGTCGGCGTATCCTGCGCAAATCCGGTGATCTGAAACTGCGTGGACCAGTACGCCGGTCTCTTGCGTTTCGGATCATCCGTGTACTCGTCGTACGCCTGCAGGTGCATGTACAGGCTGTAGAACGTCAGCGTCGTGCCCTTCGGGAACTCCATCGAGTGACGCACCAGCGCGAAACCGGTGCTGTACGGCGCCGGGTCGAGGGGCGCGTTGCCGGACGCGGACACGTCGCTGACCGGATTGGCCTGGTTGATCCGGTACGCGATCACATGCCCGTCAGCGATGCAGCGCACGCCCAAATCGAGATCCAGCGCCTGACCGGCACCGGCCTCGGTAATGTGGATGCCGCCGTGCCACATCCCGGCCCGGCTGACCAGATACGAGCCGCCGGATTCACGTTCGGCCAGCAACCGGTAGAGGTCGTGCTCGTCAGTAAATTGTGCGGAGGCGGTCCCGCTGCCCTTCCTGAGAAACGGAAAGGCGAAAGAGAGCGGCTTCACGCCGGTATCGGCGGGCTTCGGAGCCGGAGAGGGTGCGTTTGGTGGGGCATTCGTCGTCATACGCGTCCGCCGCGCTCAGTTTGCGAATCGATGGTGACAAAAAGGTACGTCGTTGCGTTGTTCTGCTGATCTGGCATGCTTAAGTGTCCTATGTGAATGATCGCCGCACTCGAAAGGGCGGCCTCGCCAGAGTAGCCGACATTTCTCAGATGTATTGTCAAGAATTGTCGTTCTAGGAAGGGCGGCAATCATTCGCACGAAGGCAAGCCAGCCCCGCTATAAACGAAAAAGCCGATCCACGATGGTCGGCTTTTTCTTGCTGGTCTTTCCCGGTTCCTCATGGAGGTCGATCCAGATGGACGGCATGCAGCTATGCCACGTCTGTCTGTCTGTGCTTTGCAGAGAATCCAAACTACCTGGTCATCCTCTCCATGAACAGGATGACGTGCAAGACGCCATCAGCCGGAGTGCTGCCGATTAACACGTCGCACTCGCCTCGCCGACGTCCATCTCTGCCACCATAAAAATCGCAAATCCTTCCGCGCCCCACCCCGAGAACCGGGGAATAGCAGGCGCGATGACGTCAGCTAAATCGTGGCGCGATGTCGATATCAACTTCGCGCTATTGCTCGAATTGCAACAATCAAGCAAGACATTCCGCATAACGCATCTAGCTATTTTGGGGTACGCAATGCATCACCCGCTGCCCCAACCCGCGCGCTGACCGCGCTGCGGGCCGCTGGACACGGCCACCCCACACGCTGCCATGCGACCTATGATGTAGGAAACACACTCGCAATAGAGGTCAGCCATGGAGAACCGGGATGTGTTGGGAACGGGCCGGCGCGAGGCCGTCCGGCGCGTAGCTTACAGTCTTGCCGATAGCGGCAGGTATCCCTACTGGCAAGCGCTTCAGGATGTCTTAAGGACCCGTTACGGCGTGCTCGAAACGCGTCATTTGCTCAATGATCCAATAGTGCGCGCCAACATCGATCAGCGGTGTACCGCGGCACGGAAGAAATCTTCGCCGCACAACGGCGCGTGAGCATGCACAGGCAGAGCCCAACGCTGGTGCTACACCGGAGACAGTCGAAAGACGTATTGCATCGCGCCGGTCGTGATCACGCGGGCGCAGGACCCGATGCGACGCCGATGAACCGATAACAGATCAAGCAACAGCCAGAAAGCAAAAAGGCGAGAAAGCGCCAATCAAGCCGCTATCTCGCCAACCAACGTCAGCAGGAAAACAGAAAAAATTACTGCGCGCCCGCAACCCAGCTATCAACCCGATCGCCGTGCGCGGCAATCCAGGCGTCGGCCGCTGCAACCGGTTTGGTGCCATTCTCGGTGGCGAGCATCACGCTATCGATCTCGCCCGGCTTCCACTGGAACTTCTTGAGAAATGCCACTACAGGCGCAGCCTTGGTCTCAAGCTGAGGGTTGACCACGTTATCGACGTGCTCGGCCTCACCAAACACTTTCTTGGGGTCGTCAAGGAACTTGAGCTTCCACTTGGCGAACATCCAGTGGGGCGCCCAACCCGTCACAACCACGGGTTTGCTCGCATTCATCTGGCGCGCCAGTTCAGCCGTCATCGCGCTGCCCGAGCTCGGCATCAGTTGCAGGCTAAGGTTATAAGCCTTGATTGCCTCGTCGGTTTTCTTCATCACGCCCGCGCCGGCATCGATCCCTACGATCCGGTCGTTGAAATCAGCCTTGTGCGCTTCGAGATCGGCAACGGTCTTCTCCGGCACGCTTGCCGGCACGATCAGACCGATCTTTGCATCCGGGAAATTGACGCCAAGGTCCGTCACCTTCCCCTTGAACTGCTCCCAATAGGCGCCCTGCGTCACCGGCAACCATGCCGACAACGTCGCGTCCAGATCGCCACGCGCCACGCCCTGCCACATCACGCCCGCCGCCACCGGCACGAGTTGCACCGGATAGCCAAGCCGTTTCTCGATGATGCGGGCCGCCACGTTCGAGGTCGCCACGCTGTCGTCCCAACCTTCGACATAACCAATCTTGATCGTGGGTTTGGTGTCGGCAGTCGCAGTGACCGTCGCACTCATCGTCGCAATCAGCGCGGTGCCCACGGCACTGCACAGCAACAGCTTTTTGAAGCCTTTCATGACTGATCTCCTTGATTGCCGCAGTTGCGGTATGTATCCAGCATCACCAGCCAGAAATCGCAGGTGAGTACGCTTTACGACATCCGCTTGTCGAAAAACGACCGCTTATGGCGCGGCTTGTCTGATCATTTATCCACCACCAGATCCGAGAGCGGCTTGCTGCAACAGAGCAGCACCATTCCCTGATCGATTTCACGCTGGCGGATTCCGCCGTTGTGCTTCATCTCGACCTGTCCGGATACGAGCTTCACCTTGCAGGTGCCGCACATACCCTGCGTACACGATGCCGGCAGCCGCACGCCCGCCTGGCGCGCCGCGTCGAGCACATGCTGTTCCGTGCCACACGTGATCTCACGATTGCTGCGCGCAAAGCTTATGGAAAAAGCCGGGGCGGAGCCGTTCTGTGCGGGCAACTCGATCGGGTCGACAAGCGGCGTCGCTTCGGTCAGCGTTTCGAACGAAAAGCTTTCCTCGTGATACTGCCTGCGATCGAAACCGGCTTCATCGAGCAGATCTCTCACGGCCTTCATGTACGGCGCAGGACCGCACGTGAACACCTCGCGCTCCATGAAGTCAGGCGCGATCAGCCTGAGAAGCGGCAGCGTCAGAAAGCCCGTTACGCCTGGCCAGTTCGTGCGTGATCCCACGCGTTCGCAGACAAACGATGTCCTGAACCGCTCCTGGTTCGACGCAATCAGATCGAGTTCGCGCGAGAAGATAATGTCGTCCGGCGTGCGGGCGCTGTGCACGAAGACGATGTCGCGGTCCTCGCTCAACTCGTGATGGGCGCGGCTCATCGACATCAGCGGCGTGATGCCGGAGCCCGCCGACAAAAACAGATACTTGCGCGTCGGATGCCGTGCACAGGTGAACTCACCCGCCGGACCGAGCACGCGCACGTTGTGGCCGGCCTGCAGGTTGTCGTGCAGCCAGTTCGACACCTTGCCGCCCGGCACACGCTTTACCGTGATGGAGATCGTATGCGGCCGCGTGGGTGACGACGAAATCGTGTAGCAGCGGTTGATCCGCTCGCCGTCGATCTCGAGTTCGAGCGTCACGAACTGTCCGGGCTCGAACACGAACGCGCGACCTTGCTGCGACCGGAAGAAAAAGCTCTTCACGTCGTGCGTTTCCTGCCGCACCTGACAGCAGATGAGCGTCTCTTCGTCATCGCTCGTCCAGCGCCCCGGCAGCGCGTGCCAGAATTCCGGCCTCGTCAGCCGGCTTGCCACGGGGTCGAAGTTGTCCGTATCCCGCATCATTGTCCACTCCACTTGCCGCGAGGCTTCCGGTCGGTTGTCGATTGATTCGTCAGTTGTCGATCTGCGCAGCGAGCCGGCTCATGTACCAGTCGCTGAACTTCTCCACCAGCCCTTCGGTGAAGGGCGAGTACGGACCCGGCTCGTATGCGCTGCTCGTGGCGCCGAGCTGCGAATATTCCACCAGCGCGCGGTCCTGATCGTTGGTCGCATTCCACACGGCGGTCAGGTTCTTGACGTCGTAGTCGATGCCCTCTTTCGCGTCCTTGTGCACGAGCCATTTCGTGCGCACGAGCGTTTCGCCCGCAGACAGCGGAATCACCGAAAACGTCACGACGTGATCGCTCATGAAGTGATGCCATGAATTAGGCTGCGTCCAGAACGACAGGCCGCCGAGGTCAGCCTGCCTGAACTCGCCGAGCAGCTTCTTCGATGCCACTTTCGCATCGAGCGTCTGCGATTCGCCGCTGCGGTCGAGCGGCAGGCGCTGTGTGCGGAAGCCGGTCACATCCAGCAGGCGGTCGACTTCGACCGAAGGCAGATCCATCGCTTCCCATTGCTCGGTGCGCTCGATACAGGTGCGCTCGAACGCTGCCATGCCTTCCGCGTTTGCCGGCGACGGCTGGTAGCCGAAGCCGTACTCGTAAAGCGAAATCGTCAGCTCGGGATGGTTCGCGACGCAGTGATAGCACTCGCGATTGTTTTCCATCGTGAGTTTCCAGTTGCCCTTTTCGATGAGATCGACCGAAGCCGCGATCTTGAGGTTCGGCAGATCGTGCGGCAACAGGTACGGCTCCATCGCAGCGCGCATCATGTCGAAATCGACGGGGGGCTCTTCCGCGAGGCAGATAAAGACGAGTCCCGCCAGGCTCTGCACATGCACCGACTTCAGGCTGTGCTTGCAGCGATCGAACTGCTCACCCATGTGCTCGGCGAACATCAGCTGGCCGGTCAGGTTGTAGGTCCAGCTGTGATACGGGCACACGATGTTGCCGACCGAACCCTTGTCCTCATTGCACAGCCTCGCACCGCGATGGCGGCAGACGTTATGAAAGGCGCGAACTTCCATATCGTCGTCGCGGACGATCAGGATCGAATCGCGGCCCAGCTCGACGGTCGTGTAATCGCCCGGCTCGGGAATATCCGGCTCGACCGCGACCTGAATCCAGTGCTTGCGGAAAATCGCTTCCATGTCGAGCGCGAAGATTTCGTCGCTCGTGTAAAACGGCGCTTCGAGGCTATAACCTTTCTTGCGCCGATCGACCAGCGCGCGAATGTCTGCCGATACTTTCATCGTTCTGCTCCGGAATGCGTGAGGGCCGTTATGTGCGGCGCAAAATCAGTAATCGATGAGTTGATGCTCGCGCAAATAGCCGAGTATCACTTGTGCTTTTTCGACCGAAGTCCCTTCAATTACGACGCTTCCGCCGCGGCTCTCGGTGGTCGTCGCGGACAGCATCCGCGCGTGGCCGGAACGCTTCTCGGCGGCGGCGAGCCGGACCGGCTTGCGCTGGGCCGCGGCTACGGTCCATTGCGCCGCATCGGCGTGTTCGCGCCGCGGGACGTGTTGCGTATCGATGGAGCCGGCGCGCAGGCGCGCGTAGGCGTAGTGCGGCGTCACGGCCGCCAGCGGGTGCACGGCCACCACGGCGGGCAACGAAGCCTGCACCCGGCGGCGCACGCCCTTCGGCAGGAACTGCCGCACCGTCACCTTGCCGCCGGCGACAGATGCATCGACAGCCGACCCGAGCAGCGGGTAGCCGAGCGCGTCGGCAAGCTGGTACGGGAGCATGCCGCTGTCGTAGGCCCCTTCGGCACAGGTACCGGTCAAGACGAGGTCGTAACCCCGGACGCGGACTGCAAGCGCCGCGACAGCGTCACCATCGGCGCCGCACGTGAGCACCTCGACACGGGGAGCGCCCAGCGCCAGATAGTCCTCGAGCGCAGGATTCGCAGGGTCGCCTGCATGCAGCACGTCGAGCGTGGCGCCGTGTTCCTTTGCAAGCGCGAGGCCGGTTTCGAGCGCGGCAGCGTCATTCCGGCTATAGCGCGCGACGCCGCTCACCGGGTGACGCCCCACCGAAACCAGCACGGCAATCCGTTCGAGCTTTCCGTTCATGCTGCGACTCCTTCTACAGCGGTCGTAACCGCGGACACCGCGGCCCGCGAATCCGGCGAGCGTGCACGCGCGACCTCGTCGATCAGCGACGAGATCGTCGCCTGCGTATCCGCGATGATCGTCAGGTTCGCGCGCTTGACGATCGGCGCGCTGCCGTCCAGATTCACCGCGATCACGTGACGACAATCCTTGATGCCCTGCAGATGCTGAACCGCGCCTGAAATGCCGAACGCGATATAGACGCTCGCCTCGACGGTTTTGCCGGTCGCACCGATCTGCTTGTCACGCGTGAACATGCCGTTATCGACCGCAACACGGCTTGCCCCGATCGCCGCACCGAAAGCCCCTGCCAGACGCTCGAACGCGCCGACATCGGTTATGCCGTTGCCGGCGGAGACAATGAAATCGGCTTCTTCGAGCGCGACCTGGGCCGCGTCGATCTCTTCAATGCCGAGGTCGAGATACGTGGAGCCGTGTGCGTCGTCCGTGGCCATACCGGGCATTTCGATACGTTCTCCCGCGCCTGCGAACGGCAAACGCGTGTCCACAGCGCCCGGCGCGAGCAGTATCAGGTCCGGCAACGCCCGCGTTGCAAACGACTTCCTGGCGTGGATGTACACACTGACATGCGCCGGGTCGATCTCCACCACATGGGTCGCCACGCTCGCACCGGCATACGCGGCATAGCGGCGGCCGAGATCGCCATCGCCGGTCGCGTTGTCGGGCATGAGGATGTGTGCCGGTGCGAACTGTGCGACACAGGCGGCCAGCGTCTGCAGTTCGCTTTCGGGCGCAAACATCCGGCGATCGAAGGCAGGCAACTCGATCACGCTGTCAGCGCCTAGCGCCGCGGCGTCGTCTTTCATCTCGCCAAAGACGAGCAGCGCGACCTGCGTCTGCGCGTCGGCAATCAACGCGGCAGCCGCGATGGTCTGGCGTGCATGTTCGTCGAGCGAACCGCGATCGCTGTGCGCTGCGACGAGGATCGTGCGCGAGGGAGCCAGCGTCGTACGACGCGGCTTCGCAGCGCTGCCGTGCGCGGCGCGCGGCGCGTCGCCGCCCGTCATCGCACCGGCTTCAGCTACAGCGCCCAGCGTGATGCGCCGCAGGCCCCCGGCTGTGATCGTGTAAGGTCGGCGCGGATCGATACGTTTGATCGTGTTCATCGCTTCACTCCAGCGCGGCTGCAACGAGTTCGGCCACATCGAGCACTTCCGGACGCGGTCCCACGACGCCTTCCAGCATCGCCGTGCAATTCGGGCAACCCACGGCGACCACATCGGCGCCGATCGCGCGGGCGTCGTTGATGCGGATATCCGGGATGCGCTGCTTGCCGGGAATATCGGTCAGCGGCGCGCCGCCGCCACCGCCGCAGCACCGGCCACGCTTGCCATGCCGTTCCATTTCGACGATCTGGATACCGATCGAGCGCAGCAGCTTGCGCGGCGCTTCCGTCTCGCCGTTGTAGCGGCCCAGGTAGCAGGGATCGTGATAGGTGATCTTCTGCTCACGCAGGGCTTCGTTCGCCTTCGGCGTCACCTTGCCCGCCGCGACGAGCTCCGCGACGAACGTCGTGTGATGCAGCACGTCGAAACGTCCGCCCAAGGCGCGATATTCGTTGCGCAGGCTGTGCATCACGTGCGGGTCCGCCGTCACGATGCGCCTGAACGAGAGGGCGGAAAGCGTGCCGGTCAACTGCTTCGCAAGGCGCTGGAAGGTGGCTTCGTCACCCAGACGGCGGGCCACGTCGCCCGTATCCGTCTCGATGCCGCCGAGCACGGCGTAGTCGACGCCGGCCTTGTTCAGCACTTTGACCAGCGCGCGCAAGGTGCGTTGATAGCGCATGTCGAAAGCGCCTTCGCCGGCGACAAGCAGCACGTCGACAGGCTTGCCCGGCTGTGCGACCGGCGCGTTCAGATCGACGGCCCAGTCGTAGCGGCCGGCCTTGTCGTAGCCTCCGGCCGTGCCGGTTTCGCGCAGATTCGCCAGCACTTCAGGGCCTTTGCCCGGCACCATGCCGTGCACGAGCGTCTGATTCCGGCGCATATCGACGATTGCATCGACATGTTCGATCAACATCGGGCACTCCTGAACACAGGCCCGGCACGTCGTGCACGACCAGAGCGTGTCTGCCTCGATCAGGCTCGATACGATCGGGCGTTGCGGATCGCCGCCATGCTGCCCCACCGGAAAACCCGGCGTGGGACTGCCGGCATACGCGGCATCGGTGCCGCCGACCATCCCGGTGACGAGATCCTGAATCAGCTTCTTCGGATTGAGCGGCTGCCCGGCGGCGAACGCGGGACACGCTGCTTCGCACTTGCCGCACTGCACGCAGGCGTCAAAGCTCAGCAACTGGTTCCAGAGAAACTCGACGGGCTTGCCGACACCATATTCGTTCTGATCGAGCACAGGCGTCTTGAGTGCGGTCGGCGGGACGGCATCGGCGGCACGCACATCGCCGTAGCCCGCAAAACGCTCCTGACGCGGATGAAACGCCAGATGCAGGAGGCCAGCCAGCGCGTGCTTCATCGGGCCGCCACGTGCGGCGCCGACCGTCATCGCGAATGCGCCCACTGCGATCAGGGCGGCAAAGATGACCGCGAGTCCACCGGACATCGCCGATGCCGGCACCAGCACGAACAGCAACAGCCCGAGCGCGAACGAACCGAGCAGCCACGGCAACGTGTCCCACGGACCGCGCGACAGTCTTGCAGGCACCGTCCTGGCACCATGCCGGCGACGCCAGACGAACACCGCGCCTGTCAGCATCACCAGCGCAGCAACAAAGATCACACGATCGAGCCATGGCGAATAGATCGCCAGTCCGTAGTTGACGAACACGAGTGCGAACGCCGCGATTGCACCGCCCGCCGTCGCGACGTGCGTCTTCGCAATGTACGGATCGCGGGCCACGACGTGGTGCAAATCGACGAAATAGCGCTTCGGGATGGTCAGCAGGTGGGTCCAGCCGAACGCGCCCGCTGCGGTCGCACGGCCGAGCCGCCAGTACGACGCCCGGCGCGCGAGGGCGAACGCAAGACCGGCGACCGATACCCACAGCAATGCGGTGATGAGAAACGCCGGGCTCATCGTCAAAAGTCCTTGCAAAGACGCAGCGCGTCGTAGATCGCGCCGTGAATGTTATGCATCGAGATGCAGTCGCCAACCCGGAACAGCAGGAAGCGGCCGTTGCCCAGTTCCTCGGACAGCGACGGCTGTGGCTCCGCCGCGAACAGCTTGTGCACATCGACCTGGCCGCGGTTCACCGATTCCGGCTTGAGCTTCCAGTACAACGCGTCGTTGGGCGTGCTGCCGTTTTCGATCACCACCTGATCGACGGCCCGCTCTTCCTGTTCCTCGGTGTATTCGTTGCGCAGCACGGCGATCTTCTTGCCATCCTCTTCGTAGACGCGATCGAGCCAGTAGTTCGGCGTGTGGATCACGCCTTGCGCATAGAGGCGTCGATAGAAGATCGGGAAGGTCGTGCCGCCGACGTCGTCGGCCACTTTCACATCCGGCGTGACGATTTCGACCTTCGAGCCGCGGCTGGAAATGAAGTCCGCTACGCCGGCGCCCGCATGCGTGCTGACCCCGTCATAAACCAGCACGTTCTGCTTTGGCTCGACGCGACCGGCGAGGATGTCCCATGAACTGACGGCGAGCCCTTCGTCGACGCCCCATGCCGGCACCTGTTGCGTGAAGCTCGAGCCGCCGGTTGCCAGCACGATGATGTCCGGCTGTTCCGCGAGGATCATCTTCTCGTCGGCTTCGACGCCGAGACGCCGGTCCACGCCGAGGCGCTTCGTTTCCATATCGAACCAGCGGACGATGCCCGCCATCTGCTCACGCTGCGGCGCTTTCGCCGCGAGCATGATCTGGCCGCCAACAGCATCGGCCTTTTCGAACAGCACGACCTCATGACCACGCGAACGCGCGACGCGTGCCGCCTCCAGACCGGCAGGACCCGCGCCGACGACCACCACCTTGCGGCGCGGCCCGCGTGTCTTCTCAATCACGTGCGGCATCGTCGCTTCACGCGAGGTGGCGGCGTTCTGCACGCACAGCACATCCAGGCCGTTGTACTGGCGGTCGATGCAATAGTTGGCGCCGACGCATTGTTTGATTTCATCTTCACGGCCGTCGCGGATCTTGATGACCATATGCGGGTCAGCGATCTGCGCACGCGTCATGCCCACGAGGTCGACCATGCCGTTGGCGAGCAGACGTTCGGCTTGCCCGGCATCGCGGATACTTTGCGCATGCATCACCGGTACCTTGACGACCGCTTTGATGCCTGCTGCCAGATGCACGAAGGGTTCAGGCGGCAATGCCATCGGCGGCATGCAGTTCGCGAGCGTATTGTGCGTATCCGCGCCGGAGCCGATCACACCGAGGTAGTCGATCAGGCCGGATTCGGACATCGCCTGCGCGATCTCCTTCAGCTGCTCGTGATCCAGACCATCTTCGTGAAATTCGTCGCCGCACATGCGCAGGCCGACGCAGAAATCCGGGCCGACCGCTTCACGCACGGCCTTGAGCACTTCCACGCCAAAGCGCAGACGGTTCTCGAGCGAGCCGCCCCATTCGTCAGTGCGAAAGTTCGTGCGCGGGCTCCAGAACTGATCGATCAGATGCTGGTGCGCGGCGGAAATCTCGATGCCGTCCATGCCGGCCTGTTGCACGCGTTTCGCGGCTGCCGCGAAATCGCTGATGATGCGGCGGATTTCCTCGACCTCGATGATCTTCGCGTTGCCGCGGTGTACCGGCTCGCGCACACCGGACGGCGTCATCAGATGCGGCCAGTGCTCGCCATGGAACGCCGAGCGGCGGCCCATGTGCGTCGCCTGGATCATGATCTTCGCGCCGTGACGATGCATGGCTTCAGCCAGCCGCCCAAGCGGATCGACGATCCGGTCCGTCGACAGATTCACCGACTTCCACCATCCCTGCGGACTGTCGATCGACACCGGGCTGGAGCCGCCGCACACGGCGAGCCCCACGCCCCCCTTGGCCTTTTCCTCGTAGTAACGGATATAGCGGTCGCCGGGCAGACCGCCCGGTTCGGCATAAACCTCGGCATGCGCCGTGCTGACGATGCGGTTGCGCAACGTGAGCTTGTTCAGCGTCAAGGGTTTGAACAGATTCGGATAACGCATCGCGGACGACCTCGGACGGTGTTCGGTTAGGCCTGGTTTATTGAGCGACGGGCGACACTTCGAACACGCAATGGTCGTGACCTTCCGCTGCGCATTGAACTTCCTTCGACTGCGAGCGCGGTGCGCCCTTGCCGGCTTCGGTGGTGTCGTTCACCCAGTCCATCGCGCCGGCGAACCAGCCCGCGAACATGTAGCAAAGCTTGCCGTGTTTGCCCGGCTGCGCGAGGACAAACGACGAGTGGCGCAGTTCGACACGCGCACGAGCGCTCACCGGATCGGCTTCGATAATCGTGAAAATGCCCCAGCCGCGTTGCGAAAGACGCTTCAGGTAGTGCTCGAATACCGCCATGCCGCTGATGCCGTGCTGCTTCGCTTCCTTGTCGCACCAGTGATAGGCCGACTTGTAACCCGCCTTGTAGAGAATCTCCGCGTAGGCGTCACGCCCGAGCGCCCCTTCGACAGCCGTATGATTATTCGTGAAGAAATGACGCGGGACGTACAGCATCGGCAGTGCGTCGGAGGTCCAGACGCCAGTGTTCGGATCGACGTCGATCGGCAGTTGCGGTTGCATCGCGAGGTAACTCCGTGGGGTGAGTTTCGGTTCGTGCGGGCGCTCATCACGGCGCCCGTCGCGTTTCAATGATTGAGGATCGAGCTTCGGTGCCTATGCGCCCCAGACATCGCGGAACACGCGCACCCAGTTTTCGCCCATGATCTTGCGGATGCGCGTCTCGCTCCAGCCTGCGCGCTGCATGGCCGCGGTCAGGTTCGGGAACTCGCCGATCGTGCGGATGCCTTCCGGATTCACGACCTTGCCGAAGTTCGTCAGACGGCGATAGCGGCCCTTGTCGTGCGTGAGCCAGTCGAAGAAGTCGACGCTGTAGCCCTGCGTGAAATCGGTGCCGATGCCCACCGTGTCCTCGCCGACCAGATTGACGACATAGTCGATGGCTTCGATGTAGTCTTCCACCGTCGCATCGATGCCGCGCTTGAGGAACGGCGCAAACATCGTCACGCCGATGAAGCCGCCGGCGTCGGCGATTTCCTTCAGCTGTTCATCGGACTTGTTGCGCGGATGCTCCTTGAGGCCCGACGGCAGGCAATGCGAATAGCAGACCGGCTTCTTCGAAAACGCGATCGCCTCCGACGACGTATTGCCGCCGACGTGCGACAGATCGACCATGATCCCGACCCGGTTCATTTCGGTGATCACTTCGCGGCCGAAATCCGACAGCCCGCCGTCGCGCTCGTAGCAACCGGTGCCAACGAGGTTCTGCGTGTTGTAGCAAAGCTGCACGACGCGCACGCCCATGTCGGCGAACGCTTCGATGTAGCCGAGGTTGTCCTCGAAGGCATGCGCGTTCTGGAAACCCAGAATCACGCCGGTGCGGTTTTCCTTCTTCGCACGCGCAATGTCTTCGGTGGTGCGCACGAGCGTCAGCAACTCGCTGTTTGCGCGGATCTGCTGCTTCATCAACGCGATGTTGTCGACGGTCTTCGTAAAGCTCTCCCACACCGACACCGTACAGTTCGCCGCGGTGATGCCACCCTTCCTCATGTCCTCGAAGACCGAGCGATCAAATTTCGAAATGTTCAGGCCGTCGATGATGATGCTGTTCTCATGCAGATTGCTCATTCGATGCTCCGTATAGGGTTCTGGCGTGTGGGGTCGCTATAGCTGCGCGCAACGTTCGGCGGTTCGGCGTATCAGTAAATCGGAAAGCGCTCGCACAGCGCGAAAATCTCGCGGCGCACGCGCTGTTCAGTGGCCGCATCCCCGTCCGGGTGGTGGCGCAGCGCATCGAACACTTCGAGGATCAGACGGCCGACCTCGCGGAATTCGCCGACGCCAAAACCGCGCGTCGTACCGGCCGGCGTGCCGAGGCGAATGCCCGACGTGACGGTCGGCTTCTCGGTGTCGAACGGAATGCCGTTCTTGTTGCAGGTGATGCCGGCGCGCTCCAGCGCCTGCTCGACCTGCGTGCCCTTCAGGCCCTTCGGCCGCAGATCGACCAGCAGCAGGTGGTTATCCGTGCCGCCCGTGACGAGATCGACGCCGCCCGCCTTCAGCACCTCGCCGAGCGCCTGTGCGTTGGCCAGCACGTTGTCGATGTAGCTCTTGAAATTGTCCTGAAGCGCCTCGCCGAATGCGACCGCCTTGCCGGCGATCACGTGCATCAGCGGGCCGCCTTGCAGCCCCGGGAACACCGCCGAGTTGATCTTCTTCGCGATGTCTTCGTCGTTGGTCAGCACGAAGCCGCCGCGCGGGCCGCGCAACGTCTTGTGCGTCGTCGATGTCACGACATGCGCATGTTCGACGGGATTCGGATGACGCCCCGCCGCGATCACGCCGGCAATGTGCGCCATATCGACCATCAGCTTCGCGCCCACGCTATCGGCAATGGCGCGGAAGCGCGCGAAATCGAGCACACGCGGGTAAGCGGAGAAACCGGCGATGATCAGAGCCGGCTTGTGCTCATGCGCGAGTGCTTCGATCTGGTCGTAGTCGATGCGCAGCGTTTCGCGATCCACGCCGTACTGAACCGCGTTGAACCATTTGCCCGACAGCGCCGGCTTCGCGCCGTGCGTGAGGTGGCCGCCTGCGTCCAGCGACATGCCCAGCACCGTGTCGCCCGGCTTCGTCAACGCGAGCATCACCGCACCGTTGGCCTGTGCGCCCGAGTGTGGCTGGACGTTCGCATAGCCGGCGTTGAAAAGCTGCTTGATGCGATCGATTGCCAGCGATTCGATCTGGTCGGCGAATTCGCAACCGCCGTAATAACGCTTTCCGGGGTAACCTTCCGCGTATTTGTTGGTCAGCACCGAACCTTGCGCTTCAAGCACCGCGCGCGACACGATGTTTTCCGACGCGATCAGCTCGACCTGCGACTGCTGGCGTTCGAGTTCCTTGAGAAGCGCACTGCGCACCGGCGCATCGCGTTCGGCGAGAGTCTGCGTGAAGAAGGGGTTGGCGTTCGACATGAGAAATCCGTTGGTCATGGAAAGCGTTGCATGCGCGCGGGGCGGGCCTTTTGCGTTGCCTTGAACGGCCTGCCGGCAGCGGTTACCGACGGCTCTATTCTTCTCCCTAGCCCCAAACGCCAATTTACGAATTCAGACGCGTTCTTTGCCTTTTCCGCCATTCAAGTCCGTTTTGGACAAGTGCAAGTTATGGCGCACGACCGTGCTAAACACCCGTTCAACGGCTAACGGACAGCCTGCGACGGGAGCAGCACATCATTTTTCTGCGCGTGCTGCAACGCAGCACGACCGCACTGCATACGTGCGTGTAACGCCCGCCGTTAGTGCCTGACACGCACAGGCAAGGTGCGGTAGACGGAGCTTTCAGGCGGTCACCGAGGCGGGAGCCTGGGGTTTAGCCGTATGGCATGCTTGTTGCGCTCGATCCCAGAATAACCAGCCCGTCCCCCGATACTTCTAGACGGCTGCAACACTACAGAGTCGAAGGAAACATCAGCCCCATGTCGCCCGACCGTACCGCGTCGCTGTCGCACTTCGCGTTCATGCCGCTGCCGAACTTCACGATGATCGCGTTCACGAACGCCATCGAGGTGCTGCGCATGGCGAACTACCTGAGCGGGCAACCGCTTTACCGGTGGTCGATCATCAGCCCGGATGGCGGCCTCGTCACGGCAAGCAACGGACTCAGCGTCGACACCGGCCCGGCCGAATGCGTCGGGCAGCCCGACATCGTGTTCGTGTGCGGCGGCATCGACGTGCAACGCGAAACCACGCCCGCCCATCTGTCGACGCTGCGCCGCTTCGCACGCGCCGGCGTCGCGCTCGGCAGCCTCTGCACCGGCACGTATGCACTGGCGAAGTCGGGTCTGCTGGCCGGCTATGCATGCGCGATCCATTGGGAAAACATGTCGGCGCTCAAAGAGGAGTTTCCCGACACGCGCTTCCTGAAAGAGCTGTTCGTCATCGACCGCGACCGCGTGACCTGCACCGGCGGCGTCGCGCCGCTCGACATGATGCTCAACCTGATTGCTTCGCGCGTCGGCACCCCGCGCGTGACGCAGATCGCCGAACAGTTCATCGTCGAGCACGTGCGCGACAACAGCGCACAGCAGCGCATGCCGCTCGTGGCACGGCTGGGCTCCGCGAACAAGTCGCTGTTCGAAGTCATCTCGCTGATGGAGAACAACATTGAAGAGCCGCTGTCACGCGAAGAACTCGCACGGCTGGCCGGCATGTCGCAACGGCAGCTGCAGCGCCTTTTCCGCGAACATCTCGGCATGACGCCGACGCACTACTACCTGACGCTGCGTCTGCGGCGCGCCCGTGAGCTTTTGCTGCAAACGGACATGTCGATCATGCACATCACCATGGCGTGCGGCTTCCAGTCGGCGTGTCATTTCAGCAAGAGCTATCGCGATGCATTCGGCACGGCGCCGACGCGCGAACGCCGCAAGCAGGTTGCGCCGCTCGCCCATACCCTGACGCCCGCGTTGCACCCGGGCCTCGCCGTGCCAGCCTGACCCTCGGCTTTTTTCCCTTTCATCGCGCCCTTGATCGCTGCGATTGCGGCGATCGGCTGTGTGCGGTACCGTGAGATGAATCGCGGTACCGTGTCCTCGCGCGTTGTGCGCCGGCCAGTACCAATCCGCTTAAAACACCGCATTGCATCATGCGTGCACATGCCGTTCGGGATGGGCCATGGCCGAAAACGATCCGAAGCTATCGATTGCTCCGCAGCAATTCTCCACCGACGTCATGCTCGAGAAGTACGCCAAAGGGGACGAGCAGACCGTCGACGATGTTTATCGACGCGTCGCCCACGGCGTGGCGATGGCGGAGCCTGAGGCGTTGCGCGAGACAATCGAGGTACGCTTCTTCGAGAACTTTCAGCATGGCGCGCTCGGTGCGGGTCGCATCATGAGCGCGGCCGGCAGCGGCATTGCGGCTACGCTGATCAACTGCTTCGTTCAGCCCGTCGGCGACTCGATCCAGGGCGTCGATGAAGCCGGACTGCCGGGCATCTATGTCGCGCTGCTGCAGGCCGCTGAGACGATGCGGCGCGGCGGCGGCGTCGGCTACAACTTCTCCGCCATCCGTCCGAAGGGCGCGCGGGTTCATACCACCAGTTCGTCGGCATCCGGGCCGTGCAGCTATATCGACGTCTTCGACGCGTCGTGCCGCACGGTGGAGAGCGCGGGCTCGCGACGCGGCGCGCAGATGGCGGTGCTCGACTGCGACCACCCTGACCTGCTCGAATTCATCGAAGCGAAGCATTCGAAGGGGCGCTGGAATAACTTCAACGTCTCGGTCGCGGTGAGCGACGAATTCATGCGTGCGGTCGAACAGGATCAACCCTGGCAGCTCGTGCATCGTGCCGAGCCCTCGCCCGCCCTGCGTGCCGCTGGAGATCTGCGGCAACGCGAGGATGGCTACTGGATCTACGCCGAAAAGCCGGCCCGCGCGATCTGGGACACGATCATGCGCTCGACCTACGACGTCGCGGAACCGGGTGTCGTCTTCGTGTCGCGGATGAACGAGGACAATAACCTGCGCGCGATCGAAACCATCCGCGCGACCAATCCGTGCGGCGAACAACCGCTGCCGGCCTATGGATGCTGCAACCTGGGGCCGCTCAACCTCACGCGCTTTGTCCTCGATCCCTTTGCGCAGATGCACGGCGGCAAGCCCTCGTTCGACTGGGATGGACTTGCAGCGCGCACACGCACGCAGGTGCGCTTTCTCGACGATGTGCTGGACGTCACGCTCTGGCCGTTGACCGAACAACTGGACGAAGCCGCCGCCAAGCGACGCATCGGCGTCGGCCTGACCGGTCTTGGCGACACGCTCGTCATGCTGGGCCTTCGCTATGACGCACAGGAAGGCCGCGATTTCGCCACGCGTGTCGCGCGCCTGATGCGCGACGAGGCGTATCGCGCGTCGGTCGAACTCGCGCGTGAGCGTGGCGCATTCCCGCTCTTCGATGCGGCCGGCTATCTGGAAGAAGGCACGTTCGCATCGCGCCTGCCCGACGACATCAAGGATGCGATTCGCCGTCACGGCATCCGTAATAGCCATCTGCTGTCGATCGCGCCGACGGGCACCGTGAGCCTCGCGTTCGCGGACAATGCGTCGAACGGCATCGAGCCGGCGTTTTCCTGGACCTATACGCGGATGAAGATCATGGCGGACGGCAGCCGCCAGTCGTTCGCCGTCGAAGACCACGCGTGGCGTCTCTATCGGGAACTGGGCGGCAATGTCGATGCCCTGCCCGATTACTTCGTCAGCGCGCTGGAGATGTCCGCACGCGACCATCTGGAAATGATGGCGGCCGTGCAGCCGTTCGTCGATACCTCGATTTCGAAGACGGTCAATGTTCCCGCCGATTATCCGTTTGCGGATTTCGAAGGCCTGTATTTCGACGCATGGAAAAGAGGCCTGAAGGGCCTCGCGACCTACCGGCCCAACGATACGCTAGGTGCGGTGCTGAGCGTTTCGCCGGCTGAGCCTGACGAATCGCTCGGCGCGGCTGATCTCGACCCGTTGAGGGTCGCCATCGATCATCGCCCCAGGGGCGAACTGCCGGCAATCATCGAAAAGGTCGAATATCTCACGCAGGCGGGCAAGAAGTCGCTGTACGTCGCCGTGTCGTTCATTGAAGTCACCGGGCGCGTGGGCGGCAAGGAAGTCACGATCGAGCGGCCAATCGAATTCTTTATTCCCGCCGGGCAACGCGACGAATCCCAGCAATGGATCACCGCCACCATGCGTTCGCTGTCACTCGCCGCGCGTGGCGGTTTCGTCGCACGCAATCTGCAGGATCTGCGCAAGGTGTCGTGGGATCGTGGCCAGGTGAGGCTCGGCGAGGTGCAGCGGCTTGACGGCCATCGCACGCCGCGCTGGCATGATTCCGAAGTCGCGGCATTGAGTTACGCGATCCAGCAGATCCTCCACCGGCGCGGCTTTCTCGACTCCGAAGGCAACCAGGTGCCGTCGCGCCTGCTGGCCCGGCTGCCGCGCGGGCCGATGACGGAGGCGGGCCGAACATCCTCGCTGCCGAATGATGCTGGCGACGACGGGTCTTTACAGGAACATGCCGCTCCGGCCGTGGCTCCGACGATGCTCGGCCGGAAATGCGACACGTGCGGAGCAAACGCGGTCATCAGAAAAGACGGCTGCGACTTCTGCACCGCATGCGGAGAAATCGGCGCATGCGGTTAGGGCCTGTTCACGCTAATAACGGGCTTCATTGTGGGTGCCCCCATAAGGTGAAACTTTTGGAATAACTACCCTAGTTGAGAGTAAGCGTCAAACCTCGCGGGAAGCGTTCAGTTTAAGGAGTCGATCGGCATTCCCATGCGCGATCTTGATCCGATCGGCCGGAGACAGGGGGAGAGCATCAAGGAATTTCCGCGCTGGCGCGTTGGCACTGTAGGGATAATCTACGCTAAACAAGATTCTGTCCGCACCGAATGCAGTCAGTGCATTCAGGAAAGGCGATATGTGAAATACACCAGATGTCGTAATGTAGACTTTTTCAACGATTGTCGCGCTGATCGGGTTTAGGCCGCGGCTCATGAGCACGTCGTCGGCACGCCCAAGCATGAAAGGCAACATCTCTCCCATATGCCCGACGACCACGGTCAGGCCAGGAAATCTTTCGAACGTGCCGGCTAGCGCCAACCGGAGAACATGAATTGCGGTCTCCGAATGCCAGCCAAATATGCCTGACGCAAGCAACGGCCCGGTTCCGCCCGGCAACCCCCGGTAGTAACAGTCATACACTGCCTTCGGTGGCAGATTGGGATGGATATAAACGGGCACATCGAGCGCGACCGCTTTGGCCAGCACCGGTGAGAATCGTTCGTCATCAAGGAAGCGGCCATCCGTGAGGCCATTCACCATTGCACCACGAAAGCCGAGATCACGGACGGCCCGCTCTAACTCGTCTGCCGCCGCTACAGGTTCGCGCATCGGCAAATGAGCAAATCCACCGAAACGGCCCGGATGCCGACGCACTGCTTCGCCCAGGCGATTGTTCGTTGACTGGGCGAAGCGGATTCCAGCACTGCCGTCCAGGAGATCGGCCCCCGGCATGCTCGCGGAAATCACCTGCTGGGTGATACCGTACTCGTCCATGGCCGAAAGGCGGCCCACATCGAGATCCCGCAACACGGCGTCACTCTCTGGCGAGTAGCCGGGATTGCTGCTGGCATCAAAATGTGCATGAACCAGTGAGGGAACAAGGAAATGCTCCTCGAGCGCTACGATCCTCATCTTCTCTCCTGTTGGGTAGCCCGCTCGGAGTAACGATTCAATTGATCCCCGCGGAGGCTGGATTATTACGCTGTCCTATATCAGGAGACCTTGAGCGCGCCGCTGTCCATGTAGACGATCTCGCCAACGAGCAGACCGTCCCGGCACTCCAATGCGATCATGCATGGCGATTTCACCGACTTTCCGGAAATGTTGAGACTTTGCAGATCATCCCCGACGGCTTCCACATCGAACTCTCCTTCGACGTAGATGCAATTGTCGACAATGGTCACGCGCGTAAAGGACTTGAGCGCCGGGCCCGGCCATTTCTCGAAACGGTCGAGATAGAATTCGCGGATGCCGGCAAAGCTCTGCACATCGACGCCAAGCGCCGGGATCCTCTGGTAGGAACCATCCGGATGCACCGTCGCCATCGTTTCTTCGATTTCGCTCGACCATTCCGCGACCAGATGGCGTTCGAATACTTCCTTGTTTGCCCGGCTCATATCGGTATCGGCCACATAAACAGGGCCGTTTGTATAGCTTTCGATCGAAAAGGGTTTGCCTTCCCACGTCAAAGCCTTGGTACGGGTTTGCACGGTTGCCATATTCTGTTCCCTCCTTACAGGACATCAGCCGACCGGCTCGTCACGACCTTCGAGCATACGCGAGCCAGTCAATGCCGCCTAAAGTAATTCCGTCGACACCGGGTGTCCAACAGCGAATGCAGATGACTTAATCGAATCTTGTGAGCGCTCTTCGAGCCTTTAGCCTTGCGTATTCTGCCTACAAACAATTCTAAACAAATAGGATCACGAATTGTTAGTGAAAGGCCGACATCGAGATTTTGCTTATAAACGCCAGGATGCCCGCGCCCGACTGACTTACGCTTTGGATCACCAAGCAAGCATTCCGCCATCCACAACAAGATCTGTGCCTGTGACGTACGAACTCTCATCAGAAGCCAGGAAGAGCGCCGCATGCGCCACCTCCTCCGGTTTCGCGGGGCGGCCGAGCATAATCCGACCGAGCATGTGGTCAGCCCATTCCTTATTCTTGAGTTGCTCGAGAGTTTGGTTAGTCTCCGTCAACCCCGGAGAGATGGAATTGGCCCGTATGCCGAATTCGCGGCCCTCCATGGCCATCTGACGTGTCATTGCGACGATACCGGCCTTTGATGTGCAATGCGCCATAGAGCCGAGCGTGCGTACCGTCGTGTGTCCGTTCGCGGAGGCGGTATTGATAATGGTACCGCCACCCTTCTTAAGGTATGGCCAGGCGGCACGCGTAAGGAAGAAAACGAGATTTACCTCCTCGTTCAGGTTGCGCGTCCATTCCTCATCTGAGATATCCTCGATCCAATTGAAATAGGCCATCGCCGCATTATTATAAAGTACGTCGATCCGGCCAAAGCGTTCGATCGCGAGATCGACCAAGGCACGGCACTCATCTGAATAAGTGAGATTGCAGGGATGGCGCGAGACCATTTCCCCGCCCGCAGTGCGCACTGCATCCACCGTGGCTGCACCGCTCGCCTCGTTTATCTCGCATCCAACGATGCGCGCGCCTTCTCGTGCAAACAACAGCGCTGCGGCGCTCCCCATGCTCCCGCCGGTACCTGTTATAACGCAAACCTTATCCTGAAGCCTGCCTGTCATGATTGTCCTTTCATTAAATCGTGGTTACGGTCGGTCGACCGCTCTTAGCTGATCTTATAGAGCCCACCGTCAACGACCAGCGCCTGCCCTGTGATAAAGCCAGCCTCCTCACTCGCAAGGAACGCCACCGGGCCGACAATGTCCTCCGGTTCCGCCAATCGTTTGATTGCCTGTTGTTGCCAGACCAGGCGTTTGACGTCATCCGGTACGTCAGCCGTCGCAGGTGTGTTGGTAAGAGACGGAAGAATCGCATTGCAGGTGATGCCATCCGCGGCGACATCATTCGCGAGGCCTCGCATAAATCCGATCGCCCCCATTTTTGTCGCCATGTAGGCACTTAGCGCTTGCTCAGCGACGCCGATCGAATTTGATGATATGGCAATGAAGCGTCCATAGCCGTTCTTGCGCATACGTGGCACGAAATGCTTCGCGCTGTAGAAGTGCGAGTCGACATTGACTGCAAAACCCCTGCGCCACGTGTCGAAGTCCAACTCGTCGATGAGGCCGCGCGGGAAGGCTGCCGCATTGTTCACGACGATATCCAAACGATTGAACCTCTTATCTATGGCATCTCCGAGTTTGGCCCACGTGGACTCGATCGACACATCACCAGCGAAGGCCATCGTCGACGGTCCAACCAGTTGGGCCGACTCGGCTGGAAAATCCAGATCGACCAGAACAACATCAGCTCCACATTGCGCGAGCTTGACCGCGATAGCACGGCCGATGCCGCGCGCCGCACCGGTGACAATCGCCACCTTACCTTTCAACGATGTCATGTATCCCCTCCCCCAAAAACCAGTGCCTGGTACAGGATCTCATCTCACTAGCTTGCACTTGCAGCAGACATGTTTCCGATGACAACGCCGGCGACCGCGATCGCTCCACCGACTGCCTGTATAAGCGAGACCCGTTCGCCGAATGACAGACCTATGAAGAAGGAGCCAATCATCACGCCTACGGTCAGCGCCGTCACTGCCGCGCTGACCGGCGCGCCGGCTGTCATCGCCCGTCCGAGAAACCAAAGCGTCAGCATATTGGCGAGAATCATCCCAAGTGTTGGCCATGGCTGCGTCATGCCACCGCAGAGCTTCATGAAATAGACGGCAACAATATTGGCCGCGATGGCAATTCCAACCATTGCATAGCTAATCAGCATTTCTTTCCTCCAAAAATAGGTACCCTCTGTCTCCTTCGCCGCCGATCTCTTAGCGCATCTTTGGATCAGCATCGCGGCAACCGACACGGTTCTGTGGGTCGAGGTCCGACCACCGTGGCATAACGGCAAACACAATCAACACGGATGTATTGTTGGCTAGATCATTTGTACTCCTTATACAATTATCTGAAGAAGCAAAATATGGATTCTCCACGTCATCGCGCTTCGAGATAAAAAACGATCCTATCGGGCAAGAATTGCCTCCATCACAAAAGACTCGCGGCGCCCTTTGCCAATGAAACTTTTTGACTATACATTTGCACCCCTCACTGCTCGTTGCGCGGCATAATGCGCGTCCCAAAAGCGGAGATGATCAAGCCACGGCACATTCGTCAAACCGCTTTCGTGGTTGAGCGCCATAACACGTGGCGCGGTGGGATCGAAGACCGGCCAATCAGGAAGCCCCTTCGCTGCAGGACGGGCCGTGCGAGCGAATTCCACCCAGGCAGCGCGGATCGTCTTGCCCAGCACACGGTCCGCGGGTTGCCACGGCCAATCTCGCAGACTGAAGCGGTCGAAGCTGAAAAAGATAGAACTGCAATGGAAGGCTCCCAGAGGCCTTGGGAATGCCTGCTCGTCGTAACTATCAGGCGGCACCGGGGGCACCGCCTGAAACTGATAGTAGTAGACGTCGTGACCAGCGGCCGCATGGAGGTGAGCCCATGTCCAGTTTTGCCAGGTGAATACCCGGTGACTATTGGCCTTCAGGCTGGCGGCGATCGCTTCCGCATCAGTTGCAGCAGGATAAAGCGCAAGGAACCGCTCTGCACTTGCTCCATATTCAGCTTGAATGTAGGCGCGATAGGTGCTGAGATTGGGCGAGAAGCCGATCACCAGATCCTCGTTCGCGACCGAGCCGACGAGGAGCGGAACAGCGGCTTGCTTCCGGTTCTCAAAAATCTGGTAGCTTCCGGCCGGCAGCACCGATCCATCCACAATGGGTTGAGCCGCGTCAAAAATTCCCTGCATATTGGTGCCGTCCACATTGCTCGCGGCCCGGATCGTGTCAACATCGAACGTCCGAATGTCCACCCGAGCGCCGCCTGAGATACCGTCGGTCCAGGCTTTGCCTGACCGCGTTGCTGACGTGAGAGTTTGCCAGCGGTCAGCAACGCCGGTATTTTCCCCCACGGTACCGAAACTTCCACCGCTCTCAGCGATTGCGCGATGGAACAGGCCTCGTGCCCGGGGCGATGCCATCAGTAGGCTGACGCTGGAGGCGCCTGCTGAAATGCCGAAGATAGTGACGCATCCGGGATCGCCACCGAACTCTGCAATATTATCCCGGACCCATTGGAGCGCGGCGATCTGGTCGAGTAACCCGTAATTGCCTGAGATGCCCTCGTCGTTTTCTGCTGAAAGCTGAGGATGTGCAAGAAAACCAAGCTTCGCCAAACGGTAATTGAGCGTGACGAACACCACCCCCTCACGCGCCCATGCATCACCATCGAACATTGGACTCGATCCAGAGCCCATCTGGAATCCGCCCGGATGAATCCAGACGATCACCGGTCGACGCTCACTCGCGTCCGCAGCCGCCGTCCACACGTTGAGGTAGAGACAGTCCTCCGACTGCGACTCCGTGCCAAAGGGAAGAACGGAATTGCCCAACATCGATTGCTGGATAGCGACTGGCCCCGCGTGCGTGGCGTCTCGAGTTCCGCTCCATGCTGCCGGTAACTGTGGGCCGCGCCAGCGCAGATTTCCAAGCGGCGGCAAAGCGAAGGGGATGCCGCGAAACGCGGTCACTTCTCCGTCCGCCGAACGCTCACCTCGCAGCCGACCCTGGCGGACCGTCACATTCTCGTTCATACTCAGTCCCCTCATAGACCTTGGGCTGATCAAGTCAGGCTCATCATTTCTTGCTCGCACCTCGACACAAATGGCGTGCGCAGACCGGCTCGTTCCATCAGCGGAAGCACGTCGCGTGCGAACCGCTCGATCCCATCCACAGGATCGACCCAAGTCAGCAGAATACCGTCGAGGCCTGCACCCGATAGCATTTCCAACCGCTCCGCGATCCGTTCCGCGGAGCCAACTAGCGGGAAGCCTCCACCGCTGCCGGCCATCCGCAGACGGAAAGCCTGCAACGCCTCGGGCGACATAAGCCTGGCATGCTCCTGCTGCATCTTCATCCATGCATCGACGCTTGCCTTGTCCTCATTTTCGACCAGGCAGTGATGGTAATAGGCGTCCGCCTCAGCTTGCGTGTCGCGCTGCATCACCATTGAATTGGTCCAGACCTGGACCTCACGACCGAACTCTTCCCGTGCCAGCTGCTTGTACTCCTCGACCTGCCGTCGGATAGACGCCGGAGATTCCGACTGAACGATAAGGAAGCACATATCGGCGTGCTCGCAGGCAAAGCGTCTACCTCGTTCCGATCCACCCGCGTTCATGATCGGCGGATGCGGTTTTTGAATCGGCTTCGGAATCGATGATCCACGCACGACATTGAAAAAGTCCCCGCTAAAATCGAATTCTGCGCGCGATTGCCAAAGGCGGCGAATAACTGTGAGCCATTCCGCCAGATGATCGTAGCGGCGGTCATGTTCCTTGAAGGGCGCACCGAACATCTCAAGCTCGGGCTTGTTCCATCCGCCCACTACGTTGAGCCCGAATCGCCCGTTGGAAATAATGTCGATCGTCGAAGTTTGCTTGGCCGCGAGGATCGGGTGGATCGTGGGCGCATGTGAGGTCGCGAAGACAGCGGAATAGCGCGTCGCCTGGGCGATGCCGGCCGCCCATGTGAAAGGATCCATGGTGAGGCCAGTAAGATCGTCGTTGTCGCCCGTCACCCAACCCTTCCAGCGCGCATAGGATACGATCGCTTCAAACCCAGCTTCGTCTGCCATCCGTGCAGTCTTCACGGACAAGTCCCAGGTTGGCTCATAAAGCTCTGGGACCGTCGTCATAATTCCTGCTTTGCCGTTTATGGCAAAGATGCCGATCTTCATCCGGTTGGCGTTGAAGATCGGATTCGTTGTATCGCTCATCAATACCCCTCCTTGAGGTCCCTGCTCATATAGATTCTGGCGACGCTCGACTTGGCCGACACGTCTTTATTCAGCATAGGTTATCTCGTTGTAACGGCATGTCCAACGGCAAATGCAGATAACGCGATCTAACTTTGAGAACATTGTGCGGTGCGTCGAAATTCTTAGCGGCTTTTTACCTTTACAAGCGCAATATTGGAGCGAGCTTTCCAAAGACCGGGTTCGACAAATTGCCTCTACCCAGTGGTCTTATCCGATGAATCCGCCATCGAAGAACACTGACGGGATACGCCCGAATTACACGCAGCGATCCTGACCGGATAGCCCAGCATACTTTGCATACGATGATGCCCAAACCTTCTGAACAATGCGTGGCTTTATCGTCGGGCCGCCGGCGCCGCCTACCATTCGTCGAGCCCGACGACCGGACGCCCGAGCAGGCGCTCGCGGTGTTTGAATGGCTTGACGGCGCCGCCTTTTTGAACTGACCTCTTGAGTTAGTCGGCGTGCCGGGGCCATATTGACGGACGGACATCCGGACTGAGCACGCTGCTCAGTCAGCAACGGCATAGCGCTCGAGCCAATGAGCGTAGGGTGCAGGAAGTGTCCAGGACGCACGGTCGATCCCGAGCTTGCGCGCGGCTGAATACGGCCAATGAGGATCGGCGAGATGCGCACGCCCAACCATCACCAGGTCGAGCTGTCCATTTTCAACGCACCGATTTGCGAGTTCGGGCGTGTCGATGCCCCACGCCGATGCGACAGGTAGTTGCGCTTCGCGGCGTACGCGTTCCGCAATGGGCGTGAGGAATGCCGGCGCCCACGGAATTTCAGCTGTCGGTGTGGAGAAGCCTACGCTGACGCTCAGCATGTCCAGACCTGCACGCTTGAAGTTCTTTGCCAGTTCGATGGATTCGGCGACGGTCTCGTCGTCGCGCCCGTCGTATTCGATGACGCCGAAACGGGCGGTCAGCGGCAGATGCTCTGGCCATACATCGCGCACCGCCGCCAAAGTCTCCAGCAGGAAACGGCTGCGGTTATCGAGGCTGCCGCCATATGCATCGTTCCGTTGATTCGAGTGCCTCGAAAAAAAACTCTGACCGAGATAGCCATGTGCAAAGTGCAGTTCCAGCCACTCAAAGCCGGCGTCCCGCGCACGCTTCGCGGCCGCTACGAAATCCCCGCGCACGCGGGCGATGTCCTGGAGCGTCATTGCCTCGGGCACTCTCGGCAGATGGGCACCGAACGCGATGGCCGACGGAGCAATGGTCTGCCAGCCGCAAGGATCTTCCGCAGCGATGTGGTCGTCACCTTCCCACGGCCGGTTCGCGCTGGCTTTGCGGCCTGCATGGGCGATCTGGATGCCGGGCACGGCGCCGGCAGCCTTGATTGAAGCGACGACGGGCGCAAAAGCCTGTGCCTGCCCGTCGTTCCAGAGGCCGGTGCAGCCTGGCGTAATTCGACCCTCCGGCGACACAGCAGTCGCCTCGACAATGACGAGGCCCGCGCCGCCGCGTGCGAGTCCGGTCAGATGCACGCGATGCCAATCGTTGATCAGTCCGTCGACGGCGGTGTACTGGCACATTGGCGGAATAGCAATGCGATTGCGCAGAGATACGTCCTTGAGGTTGAAAGGGGTGAACAGGGCAGACATCCAGCGTGCTCCTTGAAAAATCTCGTGCAGAAGCTCAACGATGTTCGGGCGATGGAGTTTCGCAGATAGCCCGATGGCGGTTAGCGTTGAAGATCGGGTTGGTCGAACCACGCCTCAATGCGCCTCCTGCAGTTTTCTGTTTATATCGATGCAGGCGACGCTCGCCCCAATCGACACGTCTTTATGTCACGTAGAATTATCCCGTGGTAACGTCATGTCCAACGGCAAATGCAGATGGGTCAATCTCACTTTGAGAACATCGATGCAAGACGGGCTCGTATGCAAATGAGGTGTCGTGCCCAACCGCGTGGTTGCACTTGCACATCCCTATCGGCCGCATTCGGGATCACCGCGATGCCGTTATCCTGAACCTCAATTTGCGCAACTACGCCCTACGGGGCAGCGACTTTAGCCGAAAGCGCAATCGTGCCCTGACTATGTCAATCTCAGATTGGGTACTCCCTCGATCAGAACTCGTCACTCGATCTTGAAACGAGATTGCTCTGTCGGTTTTCCTTTCTGGACGTCGGCAAGGGCGATTGAGATACTTGGAGGATCGAAACGGAGGTAAACGATGATCGATGGTCTGCCTGTTTTGGACGCCGTAATCCATGCATACAATATGGATGCCGCCAACTACGCCAATCGCTTCGCTGCGCCGTTATGCGATCTCGTCTACGGATCGGTACTGGCCACGGCGCGTCCTGGCTACGCACCGACGAGGGCGCAATTCTATCGGGACTGGTCCATTGCGGAGGCGGTTGACCAGGTGTTCGTCGAAAGCGACACCGATCTCGCCGTCTATCACGTCCTGCCCATATTCTCGTTCAAGGATGGCTTGTGCAGTCTGGAAAAGGCAATTGAGGCACAGTCGCGATGGCCGAATCGGATTATCACGTACTGCGGTGTTGATCCGATGACCGGTCAGGCCGCGCTGGATGAACTGGAGCGGCAGGTGGAATTGCTGCGTCCGGTCGGACTCAAGCTCTATCCGAACAGTTGGGTTGGCAGCGAGATACGCGGATGGAAAATGGACGATCCGGAGATCGCGTTCCCATTGTTCGAGCGGGCAGAGAAACTTGGAATCAAAGTTGTTGCGGTACATAAGGCACTACCGCTCGGGCCCGTACCGATGGAGCACTACAAGGTGGACGACATCGACCGGGCATGCATGGCTTTCCCAGGGCTCAATTTCGAGATCGTCCATGGAGGTATGGCGTTCCTGGAAGAGACGGCGTGGCAGCTCGCGCGCTTCGACAACGTATATGTCAATCTGGAGATCACTAGCGCGCTGGCAGCGAACCGCCCGGCGGCGTTTCTTCATGCGATGGCGGCGCTGATCGGCCCGGGCGGGCAGCACGCCATCGAACGTATCCTGTGGGGTACGGGAGCGATGGCCTTCCATCCACAGCCGCTGCTGGAGGCGTTCGTACGAGAATTCGCTTTCCCCGAGGCGCTGATCGAGGGCGCTGGTCTTCCGCAACTGGATATTCCCGCCAAGCGTGCGATCCTCTTCAACAATTATGCGCGCATGACGGGCCTTGATCTCGAAGCCCGCCTTTCCGCTACGCGCGACGACGAATTCGCGGGCCGACGGCCGAATGGGTCACTCGCGCCGTTTTCAACTGTGCGGGAGATTACCAATGCCTGATACCGCTGCAATTCAAGCCATGCTCGAGCAAGTGGTCGACCCATGCTCGATTGCGACAGGCCTTCCAATCAGCCTGACCGACATGGGAATGGTGAAGGCGGTGACGTTGAACAACGATGGCGTCGTGAACGTTGAACTGCGCCTGACCAGTCCGGTCTGCTGGCAAGCAGCGAACATCATCGCGCAGGTGGAGAAGGTAGTAGCGCGCGTACCTGGCGTATGCAAGGTCATCTGCACGGTCGATCCAACGTCGGAATGGATCCCGGACATGATCGCGCCGGGTCCCCGCGCCGAACTTCGCCGCATGCGGCCGATTGGAGCATTGTCGTGAACACCGTAACCACAAGTGAACAGACATGGCGAGTGCCCCCGGTCGAGGTAGTACATCGCAGCCGTTATGTCGAGGTTGATGGAATACGCACCCACTATCTTGAAGCCGGTGAAGGGCCTGCCGTGGTGCTGCTACACAGCGGCGAGTTCGGCGGCGGTGCCGAGACAAGCTGGGAGTATCTGATTCCCGCGCTCGCCCGGCATTTCCGCGTGATCGCCCCAGACTGGCTGGGCTTCGGCAAGACTGCCAAGATTCATGATTTCGACAGCAAGCGGAGCCGCATGCTGTCTCACATGGTGCGTTTCGTTCAGCTGATGGCACTGGATAAAGCGCATTTTGTCGGAAATTCCATGGGGGCAACCTACCTGCTCCAGATGGCCGCCGAAAGACCGTGCCGTTTGCCAATCGATCGCCTGATCGCGATTAGCGGCGGTGGTTTCATTCCGGACAATGAGGAGCGCCGCCGCCTACTCGACTACGATGGCAGCGAGGACGCAATGGCTAGTCTGCTCGCTGCAATATTCGAAGACCCCGTCTGGTATCACGATCGCGAATACGTCCGCCGTCGCCATGAACTCAGCATCTCGCCTGGCGCCTGGGAGGCGATCGCAGCAGCGCGCTTTCGCTCGCCCTTGGCACCGGTCCGTACTGAGTTCGGCGGTGCCGATCGCACGCCTTACGAGAACATCACTGCAAAAACGCTCATTATTGCAGGGGAGCGGGATAGGCTGCGGCTTCCGGGGTTTGCTGATGATCTCGCCGCGCGTATTCCCGGTGCCCGTGCCGCCGTTCTCGCCAACGCCGGCCACTGCCCCAACATCGAAAGAGCGGAGGACGTAGGAAAGCTGATCATCGGATTCTTATTGGCCGACACCTGAACTTTGTGTTGATGCGCGGTACGTGGACAACCATCAACGTGTAGCCGACCCTCCACTAGCACGGCACTTTTGACTAATCAGCCGCGAAGAACTGCGCAAGCTACGGCGTATAACATCGCCATCGGATTATCTGCGTGCAGCCGCCGATGCAAACCAGTCGCTGCTGATGGGGGAATCAGCTGAAATGACGTATGTCGAGCCTTGAGACCTTCAATGCAACACGGATGAGTAAGATCCGACAATCCCACATAAGCCTGTCGTCCGGACTTTCATCTTCAACCGGTCCACAACAGCACCACGGGCAACGTGGCGCCGCACATGCTGGACTAGTTTTGTTTGCCACGGCTTGACGAACTGGTCGCGGATTGATGACGCCCGCCGAGGTGCAAAACCCGAGCGGGCGTTCGTCAAAGCGGTCATCTAAAGCCCAGTGGATGCCGAGGTGAATATACATCCGAGGCAGCAGGTCGACCGACCCAAACCGTCCAGTCGAGCCAATGTTGCCCCAAGACTCTCGTGTCAAGCCGCAGACAGCGCAGGCCTGGACACCGGAATCAGCGAATAAAAATACCCTTGTCCGCCGGACCCTCACACCGCCTCATACCTTGATGAAGCTCACCCCAGCCAGGGGACCGAACGGCAACGAAGCCAACGGGCCGCCAACGTCCAGCGCTCCGAGATCGACCCCGAAAAAGCCCGCCTTCTCGATTAGCGAGCGAACAGTCGTTTTGGCTTCCACGTCGTCGCCAGAGTAAAAGAGCACGCGATTTCCCCCAGACACTTCAGGTTCAGGCAAAACGCTCACGTCGAGGTGGTTAAACGCCTTGACGAAACGCGCCCCGGGCACGAGATCGCGGACCACGCTGCTCGAGTGGCGGCCACCGAGATCGACCGGCTTGACGCCATAGGCGGCCAGCGGGTTGGTCGGATCATTCGCGTCCGGGGAGTCTGGGTCGATCCACTCAACGGGGTTGGTTCCGTCGACGACAATGCGTCCGTTCCATGCAGGAAGGCCCCCAAGGACTCGCTTCAAATCAACCCAACGAATGGCGACGAAGACGATGTCCGCCTTGGCTGCTTCCTCCGTGGTACCGGCTTTAATCGTTGAGCCAAGCTCTTCGATCAATCCCGCGAGGGATTCAGGGCCACGACTGTTCGAAATGATGGCCGAAACGCCTACCTTGGCGAACGCCCGGGCCAGGTGCGATCCGAGCGCGCCTGCGCCAATGATGCCAATTCTCATATGTACTCCTATCAGTAAGTTAGTTCGGCTCGGGCCGCCGTCGCCACCACTGTTCCTCAAACGGGACGGTGTAGTGCCGCGAAGTACGCGCGAGTCTCCGCGCCGAATATATGTGGGGCCGATGAAATATATTTGTGTGTGTAAATTACATACCGGCATTTATGAGAAACACACCCCTACTCAGCTTTGAGAAAGCTCGATTTTCCCGAGTCGCGCCACTTCGGCACCAATATCGGCAATTGCAAACCTGGAGAATTCAGCCTACAGCGCTTTTCGGGCTCGTTCCAGCGCCGGGTGCATTGCTTCCTGGATGTTGGCGCCAACCGGATATACCCAAAGCGACTCGGCTCTACTGTTGTTGACGGACCGTCAAAGCGTTGTCGACCGAGTTCACACCACTTACAGCCCGTGCGACCTCTCCCGCACGCTCGATTTCAGACTGCTCTCTGACCGAACCTGCGAGCGTGACGGATCCATTCTTCGCACGAACGGATATAGTCGGCGTATCGACAATCTTCGCCGCAATCAGGGCCGTTCGTACTTTCTTCGAAAGTGCGCGGTCAGCCGCCCTACTGGACTTCGTTGATTGAGGCGCAGGGGTAGAAGTCGTATCCGTCTGGGCATACGCACTCATTGACGCTGTCACGAGAAGGTAAAACGCCAAAACCGCAAGCCTACAATTCATCGGAAATTCTCCTGGTAGAGATCAGACGTTCAAAGCTGTATCGCTTCTCAAGTTCATGGCAACGCGACTGCGTGGTCTTCCGTTCTTCGACCTTAGAAAAAAACGACAGATGCAGCACACCAGGTGGATGCACGGACGCACGATGGGTCCGCTTAGCGATATGTCTAACTCGATTAGAACATGTGCATGATGCCCATATATACGCCTTGCTGACTGTGTCCTTGTTCAGGTGGCGAATCCTGCGTCTCTACCGGGAACGCGGCATTTGCGCCATTGAACATGGCACCAAACTCCGCGTAGATAAATGTGCGCTTCGAGAGGTTGTACTCGGCACCCACTGCACCGAGGTTGGCAGTTCCCCCTCCGTGGTTGACATTGGTATGGTACCAGGCCGCCTGAACCTGGAGAGCGGGGTTGACCTGATAAGACACGCCAACCCACTCCTGATTCGCTCGTGTTGCGCCAACGGTGTTGGTTGAATCGACGACAGTATCCGATCCTGAGGAAAACATCTGTTGATAACCCGTATAGAACTTCCACGCCTGTAGTTGATACGTGGCGCCAGCCATATACATTCTCGAGTTAGAGTACAGTCCTGAGAAATTCCCGTTCGCGTCGCGACGCTCATCATAGACCCCGTACCCAGTGAAACCGCCCAAAGAATATCTCGCACTTACACTGAACGTCCGAAACGCTTTGAAATTACCAGCGGTATTCCCGAAACCGTTTTGCACACGAAAATATAGACCGTGCATGTCCGGTGAATTGTATGTCAGAGCGTTAACAGCCTGACCCGTTCCGCGGTACCTCGAAAAATTCAGGATACCGATCTGCTGGGCGACAAATGGATCGAGATACCACTCGGTCTCATCAGACAACACCATCGCGCGACCAGCCCACAAACTTCCATATTTGTCGTTTGACACGCCGACATATGCATAACGATTCCACAAAGCATCCCCAATTATTTGACCTGTTCCCGCCAGGAACATGTTTTCCAGGTTGAAGACTATTTTCGTCCCACCACCAAGATCTTCTTTGCCGAGAAGACCCAGAAAGCTCGCCCCGTACTGATTGCTGGCGAACCGGAAAAGGTCTTTGCTGCCGTTCGGAGTCGCTACGTTGGTCACATAATCAAGACCACCAGCCACACGTCCATACAAAATCAGGGAGCTTTGGGCATGTGCCGCGCAAGCACCAAGCGAGGTCAAAATTGCGCAAACAAGCTGCTTTTTCATATGTATGCACCACGAAAACCGAGAGCACAGACCGCGCGTTCAAGTTCGGCTGCCGCCGCTCCAGGTTCACGCATCGGCAGATATGGAAATCCACCGGAACGTCCCGGATGCCGACGTACGCCTTCGCCCAGGCGATTGTTTGCCTCCTGGGTACGCCGCATTTTGGCATCGCCGCCTATGTCTCTACTGTTTGGGTAGCCCGCTCGGAGTAACGATTCAATTGGTCCCCGCGGAGGCTGGATTATCGCGCTGTCCTATGTCAGGAGACCTTGAGCGCGCCGCTGTCCATGTAGACGATCTCGCCAACGAGCAGACCGTCCCGGCACTCCAATGCGATCATGCATGGCGATTTCACCGACTTTCCGGAAATGTTGAGACTTTGCAGATCATCCCCGGCGGCTTCCACATCAAACTCTCCTTCGACGTAGATGCAATTGTCGACAATGGTCACGCGCGTAAAGGACTTGAGCGCCGGGCCCGGCCATTTCTCGAAACGGTCGAGATAGAATTCGCGGATGCCGGCAAAGCTGTGCACATCGACGCCAAGCGCCGGGATCCTTTGATAGGAACCATCTGGATGCACCGTCGCCATCGTTTCTTCAATGTCGCTCGACCATTCCGCGACCAGATGGCGTTCGAATACTTCCTTGTTTGTCCGGCTCATATCGGTATCGGCCACATAAACAGGGCCGTTTGTATAGCTTTCAATCGAAAAGGGTTTGCCTTCCCACGTCAAAGCCTTGATACGGGTTTGCACGGTTTCCATATTCTGTCTCCACTTTTTGGACGTTAAGCGACCGGTTTGTCACGATCCCTCAAGAGCATGCGCACCAGTCATTGCGCATAAGCTAGGCCCGTAGATGCTTGGTGTCCAACAGCGAATACAGATGATTTGATCGAATCTTGTGAACGCTCTTCGAGCCTTCAGCCTCGCACACCTTGACTGCATATGAGAATGGTTCATCGAAAGAGCCGCGTCTGCTCCCATGAAACCAGAGGATGTCTCGAGGCGGGGATACTCTGCGCGGCGTTGCAGGATAAATCTGTCGCGTGAGGGCATGTTGACGTTTGCGCGCAAGATCTGCATCCGGCGGTCTCCACGCCTCGCGCTGCGTCCTTCGAAAATTCATTCTCATTTTTAGATCACAACAAGAGTTCTGGTTCTCCGAACAAAACAAGAATCAACTAACCAGGTGAATGGCTTTGACAACGTTCTCAAAGCTAGATCGCGTCATCTGCATTTGCCGTTGGACACGACGTTGCAACGGGATAACCTATGTGGAGTGAAGACATGTCCGCCTGGTCGAGCTTTCCCGTTCAGAACGACATGACCTTAAAGGTGAAGGAGAGAGTCTACTTGGTACGATCTGTTTTCATTGGAAGGCGCGTGACATCTTCGTCATACCATCGCGGTTTCGTGGTTCCAGCTATTGCTTGAAACAGGCGGCCGTCATTTCCTACTTTGATGAGGCGGTACAACTGGCAACGGTCGTGTAGCGTAGAAGACGTAAATTTTCTGCCCAACGTGCGACTCGAGCTACTCCATGGCGCAGCCCCCTGTCCCCACATCGAAGGCGTGACGCCCCACGATCACACCAATTCTCGTAGCACGTTTGTTGGTCAGCGAAGTCGTTGCATCCCTCTGTGGGGCCGAGCCTGCACAGGGCTCAGTTCCTAAAGGGCTAGCTGGTCTATTCATCCTTGTTGAACAAACATAAGCAGCACAGCTGCAGATTGGAGGGTTTCATGTCGTCTCAGCGCCACATTGCAATCAATGCCTTCTACATGGCTTCGCCTACTCAATCATGGGCAGGAATGTGGCCGCACCCACGGTCGACCGGAGCAGACTACAACAAGCTCAGATTCTGGATCGATCTCGCGAAACAGGCAGAATCGGGCTTGATTGACTGCGTTTTCATCGCCGATGCGCTTGGCGTACCAGATACGTATGGCGGTTCTCCCGATGCCGCAATCCGAAGCGGCGCTCACTTTCCTGCTAACGATCCAATGTTGCTGATTCCGGCCATGGCCTCCGTCACCCGGTCTATCACATTCGGCGTTACCGGCAACACCACTTATGAACCGCCGTACCTGCTTGCCCGCCGCCTGTCGACGCTTGATCAACTCACGGAAGGTCGGCTGGCATGGAACATTGTTACTGGCGTGATGCCTTCAACAGCCAAAGCTATGGGGCTGGGTGAGATGGTTTCACACGACGCTCGCTACGATGTTGCTGACGAATATATGGATCTTGCGTACAAGCTATGGGAGGCTAGTTGGGAAGATGGCGCAGCGATTCGTGACCGCGCGCGCGGGATCTTTACCGATCCTGCCAAGGTTCACGCGATCCACCATCATTCCGAGCATTTCTCTTGCGACGGCATTCATCTCTGTGAACCCTCACCTCAACGCACGCCGTTGCTTTTTTCTGCCGGCGCATCAGCTCGTGGAATTGCCTTCGCCGGTCGACATGCGGAATGCAGCTTCATGTCCACCAACAGCATTGACTTCGCCAGGAAAACGACTCAGCGATATCGCCAAGCGGCAGTAGCGGCTGGACGCGCCCCGGACTCCATCAAAGTGTTCAATGCAACTACCGTAATCGTTGGTGCGACAGAAGACGAGGCGCGGGATCGGGTTCGAGAATATCAGAGCTACACCAGTGAGGAAGGAAATCTCGCCATATTCTCTACCTGGCTTGGCGTGGATCTGTCTCGTTACGATCCTGATGATCCCGTTGACGTGGTGGAAAACAACGCTGTCCAGTCCATCGCGGATTCCATGCGTGCTACCGGCGACATGGGCAAAGTTACGTTGCGTGATCTGGCGCGTTTCGCCAATGTCGGCGGGAGAGAGGCGTTCATCGTGGGCTCGCCAGACCAGGTCTGCGATACGCTCTTGAAATGGCGCGACGAGGCAGACGTTGATGGATTTAATCTCGTGCGCACCGTCGAGCCAGATAATCTTCGGAATTTCATAGATCTAGTGGTCCCGCGTCTTCAGGAGCGGGGCGCCTACAAGACCGCTTACAAGGAAGGCACAATGCGCGAGCAGCTATTTCCAGGTGCAGGTCCTCTGCTGCCAGCAGAGCACTATGGAGCGCGTTTCCGCCCCGCGGCTGGCAAGCGCTAGCAACAGCATGTGTCGTGGCAAGCATCCGATCACAAGTGCACGTTTTAACTTCAATTTCAGAGTTCGATCTCGTGCATCGAGGAAGTCATGCGGGGGCGCTGAATACGCAACGTGATAACGGAATCAGGAACGTGGCGTTGAGCGCGCTGGACTGCCCCCGTGGCATATAACCCTGCGGAAGGGTAGGCAGCACGCGTTCGAGGAAATGATGCCTTTTCATTGGAAAACCTGTGTCGTCACTAATCCAGGAGTAGCCCATTTCTTCAGCAGCGTGTGCGCCTAACCCAGGCATCATCCATTCCCGTGCCCGCTGCAAGACCGCCCGGTCAGACCATTCTGCCTTGACCACAAAGTGATGGAGTGACTGCTCCTTCGCGCTCGCGTGAAGCGGGTCAACCTGCGCAGCCATCGGCTCGACGCTCTTGCATGACAATGGTAATTCCTGGTCCGAACTTAGCCCTTGGGGGAGGCATGGCGATCGGCGCGCCCTAACGCCTGCGCCAGCTGGTTGAGATACGCGTCAAATTCGTGGACATCTTCTCTCATAGAGATCGCCCACGTACTCTGTATTGTTAAATGATTATATGTATCTCTTTGCTGCAGTACTTTGTGAGACAGCAACAATAGAAATTCAGAGATAAAATCGCTTGATCCTGGCGAGGATATCGTCGGATGATTTGGTCGGCGAATAGCCTGTTCTAGCTGCGGCGTGGAGCGATGAGTGCCACGGCGGATGTATGTCTCGCTGAGAATGGCAAAGCATCGTTCGACCGCGGATGGCCCTGTATCAACGGACCGGAAAAGATCAAGCTGTTGCCCAGAAGCTGGGTCGTGGAGCGCACCTTTGGCTGGATGGTTCACTGGCGTTGGCTTGTACGGGATGACGAGCAACGCACCGACGTTTCCGAAGCCATGATTCACATTGCGATGGGCAGTCCGCTGTTACGCAGAATTGCCCATCCCTGATTTCTCAAGCAGGCTCTTAGGGCTCTCGGCAGGCCAAATATGCGCTCGCGAGATCAGAGAGACGTGGTTGAATGACCGGTTACCATCATCCTACTCGAACGAAGGCGTCCTACCTGCAGCCCGTAAGACCCGGCACAACGCGGAGAGGTGTCCCGTGCGGGATGTCGGGACCTGCTTGAAAGTCTTTCCGGCCACTGCTGGATCGAGCAATGCGACTAGAGCGTGGACGAAGCCACAGTGGACGCGCGACGACTGACCAGACGGTCGACGCTGAGTATACCCGCCCCACAGGTTGAAAATGCCAAGAGACCGCCCGACATGGCGAGATTCTTTAGGAAGTTGAACATTTGATTCTGGTCAGCCAATGCATGGTGGAAGATGACTGCAGTCACGACGCAGTAAATCGCCAGCACCCAAGCTACGACACGAGTGCGGTAACCGAGAATCAGCAGCGTTGCGCATGCCAGTTCAAGTACCATAGAGCCGATATACCCCAACTGCGGTGCGGGCAGTCCCATCGCTGTGATGTACCCGATAGTAGAGCCCGGCGAAATAAGCTTTAACACACCGCTTATAACGAATATTGCTGCAATAAGGAGACGCCCGACGAATAGGTTCACGTCGTTGCTCGAGTAACTCAGTGTTTTCATTTCAATTCTCCACGAGGAATTCACCTTGCATAAACTAGTCCCGTCGACACATCGTGTCCAACGGCAAATACAGATGGCACGATCGAATCTTGTGAACGTCCTTCGGGTTTCACCTTGGCCGAAAAAATGAGAATGGCTCGTCGATAGAGACATGGCATGTTCTATTGCGCCGAAAGCAGTTCAGACAGACATCGTCTTTGTGGTCATTCATCGGGTGGATTTGAAATTCAACCATTAGTGCTGGCTCGTTTCATAGGCGGAGCGGTCATGGTAAGAGTGCCCGGGTTCAGTGTGTGCCGCCAGCATCGCGCAGGCGTTGCCCCGGACTCGGCGCCGCCTCTCCCGGCCACAATCTGCGTAAAAGGTGAGCGCCTCCAGGACTGCGCACTCACGCCATCAAGGTGTCTTCAACTGGACGTCGGAGAGCGTCACTTTGGCTGCTGTGCATACCTACCACTCGTCGGAATTGATTGATCGCGACATTGCTACTAGTTGCCTCCGCCCGCCACGCAATCAGCAGCTCGTAGCTTGGCATCGGATCGATCAGGTGTGCATATGACACGCCCGTGCAATAGTATTCTGTAACCCATTCCGGCGCTATTGTCACACCGAGCCCGGCATTGACCAAGGACATGAGTGTATGAACCTGCTCGGCCTCCTGTGTCACCCTGGGCATGAACCCCGCCGCCGAACAGGCCGCGACGATGATCTCCAACATTCTAGCCCGCATACGCGTCGGGAACAGGACGAAAGGTTCGCCCGCAAGTTCCCGCAACGCGATATCACTGCGACCGGCGAGGCGGTGTTGCAGAGGTAGTACAGCTACAAAAGATGTAGCAGCGAGGGGTTCGGTACAGATATCCCCATCCAATGGAGTAGGTGATGGGACGATGGCGACGTCGATACCGGTGGTATTCAGCGCTTCGACCTGAGACATGCGATCAAGTTGTCGCAACTGCAGGTCAATCGAGGGGGCCTGACTGCGAAACTCGCGTAAAATTTCGGGCAAACCGGCCCACAGCGCCACATCAGCGAAGCCGATCGTCAATCGGCCGACTGTGCCACGAGCGGATGCGCGTACGCGTTCCAGACCCTCGTCCGCCCGTTGAAGGATCGCATTGGCTTCCGGCAGGAAAATCTCGCCTGGAATGGTGAGGCCAACCTTCTGGCCAATTCGCGTAAACAACGTGAAGCCAAGCTCTTCCTCCAAAAGCTTGATTTGCCGGCTAACGGCCGACTGAACGACATTTACCTTATCAGCGGCACGACCAAAGTGCAGCTCTTCGGCAACAGCGACGAAATATCGAATCCTGCGCAGGTCCATGATTGCTTATGCTCCGTTTCAGTGTCTAGTCGCCCTTGGCAATGGGCGTTGTCGCATAAATCCGTCTGAGGCGGTGGCACGCTGACGCTTTAACACAACGTCTGGAGCCTTACGCCTTTTAATGGTTCGGTTTCCTCCATACATTGTTTGTTTTTTTGGACAAGATTCCTCTGTTTTGTCGCTTAAGGATAGAAGGCGAGATGGATCGATATACACAGAGTCCTACTTTTGTTGCTGGGTTACGCAATCGATCGGCGACGGGCGGATGGGTTCGGCGATCACACTTCATCCGCCCTCTCGAGATCACATGCATAAACTCAAAGCCAACCGAAACCATCCGGGCGCGGCAAAAGTTCTCGAATCCCAGCATGGGCCGCGTTCGTCGCTTGATCGCCCGATGATCCTGTCCGATTAGGTAGTAGTGGTTTTGGACTGGCGAATCTTCAAGGGACCTTGAGACGGCGAAACACTTTTTCCAATACTGGCAATAGCTTCGTGCCCCAGCGGGTACCGTCAAATTATCGAGCGCAATCAAAATGAAGCCGAGCTGATAGCGCAGACGCTTGAGCACTCTCGTCATGGCCGTATTCAGGTACATTTTCATCGATCAAAGCAGTCGCCTACATGTTGCCCAACGCAGCGGCCCGTCTTCGTGGCAAGGCCGACCGCCACCTGGTCCCGATCATCCATCCAGGTTCGCCGCGGCAAACGTATCTCGCGACAAACATGCATAGCCTCTGCGGCGCGACATTCAATCCAACATGTGCCCAAGCACCGTCTGCTTCGTTCTTAGATAGAAGGCGTTCTCGCAGTTTGGTACGGTAACGAGAGGTACCCGCTTCTCAATACTCAGGCCGAACTCTGAGATCCCTTTATACTTGGTTGGGTTGTTCGTCATTAGCCGCATCTGTGTCACACTCAGGTCTTGCAAGATCTGAGCGCCGACCGCATAGTCTCGCGCATCGACCTGAAGGCCTAGACGCACATTGGCTTGAACCGTGTCGACCCCTTCGTCCTGTAATGCGTAGGCTCTTAGTTTCTCGGTCAACCCGATGCCTCGCCCTTCATGCCCCTTGAGGTAGACAATGACACCACGCGCTTCTGCCGCGATTTGCTCCATTGCCAGGTCAAGTTGCGCGCGGCAATCGCAACGGATTGACCCGAAGACCTCACCGGTCAGACATTCGGAATGAACACGCACGAGAGGAGATGCACCGACCGACAGTTCGCCCATCACCAGTGCGGCATGCTCCTGCCCCGTAAGTATTTCCCGATATCCATAAACCGTAAAAACGCCATATCGGGTGGGCAGACGCGCGACCGACACACGTTCTACAATGCACTCGCGCTTACGACGATATGCGATCAGATCCTTGATCGTGATAATGGGCAGTGAGTGTGTGCGCGCGAACACCATCAATTGGGGCAACCTTGCCATGGTTCCATCGTCGTTTACGATTTCAGCCAGCAGGCCGCCCGGTGCCATTCCGGCGAGTCGAGTGAGGTCTACCCCTGCTTCCGTATGCCCCGCTCGTCGCAAGACGCCTCCGCGAGCTGACCGCAACGGGAAAATATGCCCTGGACGATTGAAATCACCGGCGACTGACTTTTCATCAACAAGCGCCCTGACGGTGATAGCCCGGTCTGCAGCCGATATTCCAGTCGTGGTGCCAACGCGATAGTCCGTGCTCACCGTGAATGCCGTACTCATGGAATCGCTATTTGTCGCCACCATCAACGGGAGTGACAGCTCGTCTAGTCGCTCCCCCGGAAGTGACACACAAATTACTCCGCTCGTGTAACGTACCATGAAGGCAAGGTCGGCCTCTGTTGCGACCTGCGCGGCCATAATGAGATCGCCTTCATTTTCACGGTTTTCGTCATCCACTACGACGATCATTTTGCCCGCCGCGATAGCCTCGAGTGCTGTCTCGATCGAATCTGTCTTCACTTTGCTCTCCTCGATTCCCAAGTATGTGGGCGCAAGAGCGCGCTCTCAATCAGGCAACTGCACTTTCGCCCGATTGTTGTCGCGCCTTCCCTCGTTCCCTGTAAGTGGGGTGTATGATGCATTCGTATAACTCGTACAGATCGTCTACGTCCGATCTCAACACCTACGCGTGCCGCACGCTGCCTCGACCTGCGGAGTGGATTACGATAGCTGTCGCACTCCCTGCAATCATTGCTGATTTTCGTGATCAGAGAGTTTCGAGGAAACAGGTTGCCCCCCGTCTTCGGTCAAAACCCCGAGATTTCCGAGGAATGGAGCCGCGAGCATTACTGCCTCAGCAAAGCGTCGTAGTGCCTGCAACGAACCATAGACGCTTCTGTATTCCTGCGTTCCAATTCGACCATCGAGCGTGACCTGCATCCCAGACGCTACCGCGAGTTCAATGATGTCCATCAGTCGTCTCCCCAACACATGAGTTCGTTGCGAGCCCACGGCAATCGATTGAGTCAGCGACACAGAGCCGGAGTGCCGGTTCATCTTGTCCAACACAATGAGCTCTGCCGCGCCGCAATTCCAACTAGTCAAGCGCGAACGCTGGCTTCTTGGTCTCGGGAGGCGACACGCTCCATGATCCATCGTCGTGGCGGAAAAAGAAGATCCTTAATACGCCACCAGTCCCGACCGATTCGAAGCACACACAGCGGGCTGCAGACGACTTTGAGCGCGACGATCGCGTAAGCCGACATGTGTTCCCGGACATCGATCCAAACCATTTGTCGATAAGCCACCGCAACGACTGTCCGCCCGCACTCATTTCCGCCTCCTGACACCCTTTTCTGGGATTACTGGCCCTCTTTTGCCGAATGGCGTTCCTCGAAGCCGACCGTAGGCGCTCACTTCGTGGCTCGCCATATCGACCAACACACGGATCCAGGCGCTACGCTAGAATTGGTCGATAAGTATCATCAGCGCGCAGCGCGGTTAATGCGACACCAACACTTTATTGATCACCGCGTATCGCGCCTTATTCGACCTGATGCTGCAACGTAGTCAATTTCTTCATCCGAGCAAACTCTACGACCTGTCTTCCAACGGTCTTTAGTGAATCGACTGTCTTTGCGTCGATGCATTCATCATTTACAAAAATGCTGCCTGAAGTATTGATCGCAGCACCGAACGGCGTAGGCCATCCGCGGAGCGCGTGAGTGATCGTCCGTAAAGTGACCAAAGTACTTCCTGTCGCCTGCCAGCCATAAGCTGTTGCAATCAAGCCAACCGGAACACCTTCCAAATACGGTCGATCGTCCTTAGCCGTCTCCTCAAGATAGTCGATTGCATTCTTCAGAATGCCGGAAATAGTTCCGTGATATCCAGGACTCGCAATGATCACTCCATCGGCCGCCCTTATGGCTTTCAGGAGTGAGACTGCACTCGGATTGTCAGCTGTGCTCGAGGTCAGGTAATGAGGCAACGACGCCAGCGTTTCATATCCGAACATCTGCACAACTGCTCCAGCACTCTTAGCGCTACCTATCGCGATTCTTAGCGATTTTTCAGTAGATGAACCCGGTGTAGATGTCCCGCCGAGACCGACTACGAAGGGATGAAAGATATCTTCAGACATCGTCGTAAATCTCCATAGACTACCGAGGATCCGCAAGTGAATAAGCCCCTCGGATCACTTGATTTTGCCTTGACTACCTGCAATCAATCGGGTTTTTCAAACTACCCGGCACTTCCTCCGCTCCCGTTTAATATATTAGGCATCCTTATTATCAGGCCATCGCCACGTCTCATTTTCCTTCCATCCCAGACAGATCATGTTCTGCGAATGGAGACTACGACCAGCATTCCCTTCCGACCTCACCAGTCACACGACCCTGATCTCCACTCCCCTGGCTACGGGCGTTACGATTTGACGATTGGGTCGAAACTTGTCTTATTGGCGACTGCACCCGGCGACACTATCTATCCGGTACTACACCTGGGTGAGCGGACCTTCCTGCCATCGGATCGCCCCAACGACCATTTTCACTAGCGTCTCAATCAACTCCGAATCGTCCACGTTGCGATTCAGCAAATCCAGGTCACCCTTTGCGACGACCCAGTTGTAGCAGGTGAATTCGACCATCGAACAAAGCACAGCACTTGCGACATCCGGGTCGACGCCGGGGCAATACCCGCAACGCTGTGCCAGTCGAATGCGAAGGCTGGCAATGCGGATGCCCTGTGTACGAATTTGCCGCCAGATCTCGGCGAAGGACTCGTTTACCATCGAAGCCTGAAAAACCGCTACCGCAACTGCACCATGTTCGCGATAGGCGCGCCAGAAGGCCCGTACAACCTGGCGCAAATTTTCAAAAGGTTCGGCGTCAACGCCGCCCGGCGGCCCAATTTTGTCTTGCAGTGCGATCCGGAATTCATCGGCGAGCGCCAGAAGCAGTTCCTCCTTGTTTCGAAAATACTTGTAAAACGAACCAGTCGCTCTGCCCGACTCTTCCGCGATATCACTGATCTTCGCGTTGACATAACCGTCTCGCGCCAACACGCGGCGGGCCGCAGCCTTGATTGCAGCTTCCGTCTTACTGCGTTTCGCGCCTTCGTGAGAACGACCTGCTTGCAAGCTTGTCATGTCTTAGATTTCCGCTATTTGACTTCCATACCAACACTATAGCAGCTCCTCGCTTAAAAGTGAATCTGAATTCACTTTCATTTTCGATGCAGATCGTATTGCTCGTCGATCTGCAAAGCGCATGATCCGGCCATGTCCAGGTCAGTGTCCGCACCCCTCGATATGATTCAAAACCCATCCACTCCTCGTTTACCCGAATAAATGTGCGGCGTGCGCCTGAAGCGCTCGTGCGCAGGCTTACGGATTCAATTACGTCTGGCGCGAGCTAAAGCCCGGTGACAAGCTGCCACGCAATGACGAATTCGATTGGCGTGCAGGCGCAGCCGATGCGGGATCGGGGGCTGAAGTGGTGTTTACCATGCCTCCCGCCGGGCGGCTGCTTGCCTCAGTGCGGCTTGGCGAGTTCGCTCGCGCCGCAGCTCGCTCCGGCGCAGTTGCTCTCCGTGAGGAGGCCGGTCAGCCTTCTCATGTCAGTCAAGGTCCGTCAGCAGGCTCCGCGTGTACGCACGCAACGTCTCGCCCTTCGTGATCTTCTCAGGCCAATCAGGGTTGGCGATGAGGGCACGACCTGCTGCGACAAGATCAAAATCCCCACGCTCAAGAGCGCTGTACTTCAACGCAAGATTGTCTTCAGGTTCACTGTCGCTCGGGAGAGAAAGCGCCTGCAAGAAGCCCGTCAGATAAGGCTCTGCGGGCTTGCCGGCGAAAATTTCGACTTATGCGTAAATCGTTGGTGAAAATTTCAACTTGTGGGGGCATTTTGTTTCAACTTATGGTGTGGCATGAACACATAAATTATTGATTTTATTTGACTTATTGTTTCATCTCTTGGGTTAACGCACACCGATAGCCGCAGGCACCGGGCCGCCGTCAGCGCAACGCTGCGCGACGGCGGCCCGCACCGCGTCAGGCGGCCTTTTGCAGCAACCCGTGCGGATCGATGACGAACTTGCGCGATGCGCCGCCGTCGAATTGCCGATAACCGTCGGCGGCCTGATCCAGCGAGATCACCGACACGTTAACGATCTCGGCGATCGGCAGGCGGTCCCACAGAATCGCCTGCATCAGGTTGCGGTTGTACTTCATCACAGGCGTCTGCCCCGTGTGGAACGAGTGCGACTTCGCCCAGCCAAGGCCGAAGCGGATGCTGAGACTGCCCTTACGCGCGGCGGCGTCGGTGGCACCCGGATCGTCCGTGACGTACAGGCCCGGAATGCCGATTGCGCCGGCCACCTTCGTGATATCCATCAGCGAGTTGAGCACCGTCGCGGGCGCTTCTTCCTGGCTGCCATGGCTGCCGTGGCCGTGCGCCTCGAAACCGACACAGTCGACCGCACAGTCCACTTCCGGCTCGCCGAGAATCTGCGCGATCTGCTCGCCAAGCGAAGCATCGCGTGACAGGTCGACGGTTTCGAAGCCCACCGCACGCGCATGCGCCAGACGGTCCGCATTCATGTCGCCGACGATCGTGCAGGCGGCGCCCAGAAGACGCGCCGATGCGGCCGCGGCCATCCCGACCGGTCCCGCGCCGGCGATATAGACCGTCGAGCCTGGCTTCACACCCGCCATTACTGCGCCGTGATAACCGGTTGGCAGGATATCGGACAGGCACGTGAGGTCGCGGATCTTCTCCATCGCGCGGTCGCGATCCGGGAATTTCAGCAGGTTGAAGTCGGCATACGGCACGAGGACGTATTCGGCCTGGCCGCCGATCCATCCGCCCATGTCGACATAGCCATACGCACCGCCCGCACGCGCCGGGTTCACATTCAGGCACACCCCCGTGTGCTGCTCCTTGCAGGTCTGGCAGCGCCCGCATGCCACGTTGAAGGGTACGGAAACGAGATCGCCGATTTTCAGCGTCTCGACGTCGCGGCCCACTTCGATCACCTCGCCGGTAATTTCATGACCGAGCACGAGGCCGACTTCGGCCGTGGTGCGGCCGCGCACCATATGCTGGTCGGAGCCGCAGATATTGGTCGACACAACCTTGAGGATCACGCCATGGCCGATGGCGCGGCCACGTGGATCGACCATCTTCGGATAGTCGATCCGCTGGACCTCGACCTTGCCCTGCCCCAGATACACGACACCGCGATTACCGCTCATTGTTTCGTCTCCATGTTCGTCTGATGACGTCTTTCGTCACGACATTCGGCGAATGCCGCTCGTTCGAGCGTAGCCCCTCATGCCCTGCGGCGATTGTGCAAAACCCGACACGCGCTTTCCCCAAACCGACAAAGCCCGCCGCAACGCAGTTTTTATTGATTGAACGTTCAATAAAAAATCGCTAAGCTGGCGACTTCTGATCAAACGGTGGGCGACTCGTCCCCTACGCCATGCCCAAGCTTGGAATGCGCGAAGTGCGTCGCGCGCAACTGATCGACGCCACCCTGCTTACCATCGATCAGGCGGGCCTTGCGGGCACGACGCTGGCATCGGTGGCGCAGCGCGCGAACATTTCGACGGGCATCGTCAGCCATTATTTCGGCGACAAGGACGGCCTGCTCGAAGCCACGATGCGCCATATCCTGCGGGATCTATGGACCGCTACGACGCGTCGCAGGATCGCCGCAAAGCCGCAGCCGCGCGCGCGGTTACGGGCCATCGTCGCGGCGAATTTCGATGTGACGCAGGTGAGCGGGCCGGTCATGAAGACGTGGCTCGCGTTCTGGACCCAGAGCATGCACGAGCCGGCGCTGCGCCGCCTGCAACGCGTCAATACGCGGCGGCTCTATTCGAACCTGTGCGCGGAATTCGCGAGGACCTTGCCGCGCGGTGCGGCGCGCAGGGCCGCAAGCGGCCTCGCCGCGATGATCGACGGACTCTGGCTGCGCGGTGCACTGTCCGGCGATCCGTTTGATACGCGCGCCGCATTGCGTCTCGCCAACGATTACATCGACATGCTGCTGGCGCAACCAGCCTAGAGCACGGCGCCCGCGTCACCCAGCAAAGCATTCACGGAGAATCCACGATGCCCTCTTACGGTCTGCAGCGTCTCTATATCGGCGGTGAGTACGTCGACGCCACCAGCGGCGAAACCTTCGATACCTCCGATCCCGCCACCGGCGAAAACCTCGCAACCGTGCAGCAGGCGAGCGCGGCCGATATCGACCGCGCCGTGCAGTCGGCCCGCGAAGGCCAGCGTGCCTGGGCCGCGATGACCGCGATGCAGCGCTCCCGTATCCTGCGCCGCGCGGTCGAGTTGCTGCGCGAACGCAACGACGCGCTTGCGGAACTCGAAATGCACGACACCGGCAAGCCGATTGCGGAAACGCGCACAGTGGATATCGTGACGGGCGCAGACGTCATCGAGTACTACGCCGGGCTCGCGACGGCCATCGAAGGTCAGCAGATTCCGCTGCGTGCCGAGTCGTTTGTCTATACGCGGCGCGAACCGCTCGGTGTTACGGCGGGCATCGGCGCATGGAATTACCCGATCCAGATTGCGTGCTGGAAATCCGCCCCCGCGCTCGCAGCCGGCAACGCAATGATCTTCAAGCCGAGCGAAGTGACACCGCTGTCCGGCTCGAAGCTGGCGGAAATCTATGTTCAAGCCGGCATGCCTCCCGGCGTGTTCAACGTCGTGCAGGGCGACGGACGCGTGGGCGCCATGCTCGCGGCCCACGACGGCATCGCCAAGATTTCGTTTACCGGTGGCGTCGAAACCGGCAAGAAAGTAATGTCGCTCGCGGGCGGTTCGACGCTCAAGGAAGTGACGATGGAACTGGGCGGCAAGTCCCCGCTCATCGTTTTCGAAGACGCGGACCTCGATCGCGCCGCCGACATCGCTGTCACCGCGAATTTCTTCAGCGCGGGCCAGGTGTGTACCAATGGCACGCGCGTCTTCGTGCATCAATCGGTACAGCGGGAGTTCGAAGCACGCATCGTCGAACGCGTGAAGCGGATCCGCATCGGCAAGCCGTCCGATGATGCGACGAACTTCGGCCCGCTCGCCAGCGCCGCGCAACTCGACAAGGTGCTCGGTTACATCGAAAGCGGCAGGCAGCAAGGCGCACGGCTGGTAACGGGCGGCGCGCGGATCGTCGATGGAGACTACGCGCGCGGCCAGTACGTGCAGCCGACGGTCTTCGCCGACTGCCGTGACGACATGAAGATCGTCCGGGAAGAAATCTTCGGCCCTGTGATGAGTCTTCTGACGTTCAACGACGAAGACGAAGTGATCGCCCGCGCCAACGATACGGTCTATGGCCTCGCGGCCGGCGTCGTCACGGAAAATCTTTCGCGCGCGCATCGCGTGATTCATCGTCTCGAAGCCGGCATCTGCTGGATCAATACGTGGGGCGAATCGCCGGCTGAAATGCCGGTGGGCGGCTACAAGCAGTCGGGTGTCGGCCGCGAGAACGGCATCACGACGCTCGAACACTACACGCGCATCAAGTCCATCCAGGTCGAACTGGGCAAGTATCAGCCGGTGTTTTGACGGGTTCAGGGAGCACAGCATGGCCGCACAGAAAGAGTACGACTACATCGTCATCGGCGCGGGTTCGGCGGGCAACGTGCTCGCCACACGCCTGACCGAAGACCCGGACGTCACGGTGCTGCTGCTCGAAGCAGGCGGCCCCGACTACCGCTTCGATTTCCGTACGCAGATGCCCGCCGCGCTCGCGTATCCGTTGCAGGGTCGGCGCTATAACTGGGCCTATGAAACCGAACCGGAACCGCATATGAATAACCGGCGCATGGAGTGCGGGCGCGGCAAGGGTCTCGGCGGCTCGTCGCTGATCAACGGCATGTGCTACATCCGCGGCAACGCGCTCGATTACGATGGCTGGGCCGAGCGCAAGGGTCTGGAAGACTGGAGCTACCTCGACTGCCTGCCGTACTTCAGGAAAGCCGAGACGCGCGACGTCGGTCCGAACGACTATCACGGCGGGGACGGCCCCGTCCATGTGACCACCAGCAAGCCAGGCGTGAATCCGCTGTTCGGTGCCATGGTCGAAGCAGGCGTGCAGGCCGGCTACCCGCGCACCGACGACCTGAACGGCTACCAGCAGGAAGGCTTCGGTCCGATGGACCGCACCGTCACGGCAAACGGCCGCCGCGCGAGCACCGCACGCGGCTACCTCGATCAGGCACGGCAGCGCCCCAACCTGACCATCGTCACCCACGCGACAACCGATCGCATCCTGTTCTCGGGAAAGCGCGCCAATGGCGTCGCCTACCTGCAAGGCGGCGCCCAGCTCACCGCCCACGCGCGACGCGAAGTCCTGCTTTGCGGCGGCGCGATCGCCTCGCCGCAGATCCTGCAACGCTCGGGCGTCGGGCCTGGGGCCTGGCTGCGCGAACTGGACATCCCCATCGTGCTCGATCTGCCAGGTGTCGGCCAGAACCTGCAGGACCATCTCGAGGTGTACATGCAGTACGAATGCAGGGAACCGGTCTCGTTGTACCCGGCCCTGCTGCTGCGCAACCAGCCGGCTATCGGACTCGAATGGATGCTGAAGGGCACCGGCATCGGCGCGAGCAATCACTTCGAGGCAGGCGGCTTTATCCGCACGCGCGATGACGATCCATGGCCCAACATCCAGTATCACTTCCTGCCGGTTGCGATCAATTACAACGGCACCAACGCGATCCGGATGCACGGCTTTCAGGCGCATGTCGGTTCGATGCGTTCACCCAGCCGTGGCCGGGTGAAGCTGCGCTCGCGCAATCCGCACGAGCATCCGTCGATCCTCTTCAACTATATGGCCGAAGCGCTCGACTGGCGCGAGTTCCGCGACGCAATCCGCATCACGCGCGACATCATCCGTCAACCCGCCCTCGACCGTTTTCGCGGACGCGAACTCAACCCCGGCGCCGACCTTCAGACCGACGCCGAAATCGACGCATTCGTGCGTGCACGTGCCGAGACGGCCTACCACCCATCCTGTTCGTGTGCGATGGGGTATGACGACATGGCCGTCGTGGATGGCGAGGGTCGCGTGCACGGCATCGAGGGCCTGCGTGTCGTGGATGCCTCGATCATGCCGCGCATCACCACGGGCAATCTCAACGCGCCGACGATCATGCTCGCCGAGAAAATCGCCGACCGGATCCGTGGACGGAAGCCGCTGGCGCGGGCAGACGTGCCCTACTTCGTGGCGAATGGCGCGCCGGCTCGCGGCGTGGGTGTACCTCACGCCGAAAACGCGTAAGAAGCGGGAAGGCAATCGAGTTGAACATCGTCGCCATACTCCTTGCGTACTGCGTTTCTCCTACGGTTAAATAGCCTCGCTTCAGCGCATTGCCAGCAATGCGCTGAGACACAGTCGATTTCTTCCCAAAAAGGCAACCGAAGGCCCGCTCTTGGCAGTGGGCTTTTGGCTTTCTTCTCCCCTCCCGTTAAACGTAGTCACGCGCATTCGATGACGTGAATCAGCAGCGCGCTCAATCCTTACCAAATTCCAGAGGCAACACTCGACAGAACAGATCATTAATCGAACGATCGTGCGCATAGAATCACCGCTGCCCCATCACCAGAAAAAACGAGGAGACACGATGATGCAGAAACGGGTATTCGGCGTAGCAGCCGCGTTGTTAGTGAGTACGGCAGCCCAGGCGCAGAGCGCTGGCGATTTCGTTGCCGGCTTCGGCTGGTTTCATCTGGCGCCGCAAGACTCGAGCGAACCGCTCACCGTCAACGCACTCGGCACGAGCGTAACGAAGACCGGCACGGGCGCGAGTGTCGGCGATGCGGACACGTTCGGTCTTACGGGTACCTATTTCTTTACCGATCACATCGCCACGACCGCAGTGCTCGGCGCGCCGCCGAAGTTCCACTTGACAGGCACCGGGTCGCTCGCGGCGCTTGGGGAGATCGGTTCCGCCTACGAATGGAGCCCGACGCTGCTCCTGAAGTACTACTTCAACGATGCACAGAGCCGCTTCCGTCCGTACCTTGGCGCAGGCGCATCGTACGTCTGGTACAGCGGCGTGAAACTGGACCCGGCGGTATCGAGTGGCAGCTTTCTGTATTCGCAGACCTATGGGACCGCGCTGACGGGGCCCACTACCGCGAAGTTGAGCAGTTCGTTTGCGCCGGTCATCAATGCGGGCTTCGCCTACAACATCGACAAGCATTGGTCGGTTGATGTCTCACTGTCGTATATGTGGCTGTCGACGCGAGCCACACTCACTACCCAGTCGCAGTTCGGGACCGTGACCAGTAGCACAAAGCTCAAGGTTGACCCGATCATTTCGTATGTTTCTATCGGGTATCGTTTCTAACGCCGCTCCACATTGCCCGACGCAATGCGGAACCCCGGCCTTGTCAGTGCATCGACGGGACGACCGTGCATGCACGGTCGGTCAGAACATCAGCTACGCGCTGACAGCCGCACAAACGCCCCGTCGCCGACGGCGCGCCCGTTCTATCCGGATGCCGGATCCGTTCTATGTCGACGATTATTGGTCAAGTCTACTGAAAGGAACCGGGCCTCGAAGTCTGCTGGCATCGAGGCCCTTTCCACATCCACCCAGAGGATGCCATGTCGACTGCCGCCGCTCCGTCGTCCACCACCCGTCCCACAGCTGCCGCGCGCCTCGAGCGCCTGCCGTTCTCCGGTTATCACCGGACGATCTTCATCATCATCGCTGTCGCGTTCTTCTTCGATTCGGTCGATCTCGGCACGATGACGTTCGTGCTCGGATCGATCAAGACGGAGTTCGGGCTGTCGAGTGCCACCACCGGCCTCGTGGCGAGCGCGAGCTTTTTCGGCATGGTGCTCGGGGCAGCCGTAGCCGGCCTGCTCGCCGATCGCTTCGGACGCCGCCCGGTATTTCAGTGGAGTATGGTGCTGTGGGGCGTGGCTTCGTATCTGTGCTCGACGGCCCAATCGGTCGATGCGCTGATTTTCTATCGCGTGCTGCTCGGCATCGGCATGGGCATGGAATTTCCGATTGCGCAGACCTTGCTCTCCGAGTTTGTGCCAGCCGCATCGCGCGGCCGCCTCGTCGCGCTGATGGACGGCTTCTGGCCGCTCGGCTTCATTACAGCCGGAGTGGTGTCGTACTTCGTGCTGCCGCAGTTCGGCTGGCGCAGCGTGTTTGCGCTGCTGGCGATTCCCGCCGCGTTCGTGCTGATCGTGCGCCGCATCGTGCCCGAGTCGCCGCGTTGGCTCGAACACCGCGGACGACTGCATCAGGCCGACAGCGTGCTCGCGCAGATCGAACTCAAGGTCATGAAGTCGAAAGGCCTCACGTCCCTGCCTGTGCCGTCGATGCTGGCGGAGTCGCCTGCCGCGCACGCGGGCAGCGCGTTTCGCGAAATCTGGAGCGCCGCTTACCGGCAACGCACGATCATGGTCTGGCTGCTCTGGTTCTTCGCGCTGCTCGGTTTTTACGGACTGACGTCGTGGCTCGGCGCACTGATGCAGCAGGCCGGCTTCGCAGTCACGAAATCGGTGCTGTATACCGTGCTGATCTCGCTTGGCGGTATTCCCGGTTTTCTGTGCGCAGCGTGGCTTGTCGAGCGCTGGGGACGCAAGCCGACGTGCATTGCCTCGCTCGTCGGCGGTGGCGTGATGGCCTACGCGTATGGGCAAACGGCGTTGCACGCGGATAGCGTCACGCTCCTGATCTGGACCGGGCTCGCGATGCAGTTCTTCCTGTTCGGCATGTGGGCGGTGCTCTATACGTACACGCCGGAACTCTATGGAACGGGTGCGCGCGCGACGGGTTCGGGATTTGCATCGGCGATTGGCCGGGTCGGCTCGTTGATCGGTCCGTATGTGGTCGGCGTCGTGCTGCCAATGTTCGGCCAGGGCGGCGTCTTTACACTCGGCGCGTTGTCGTTCGGCGTGGCGGCGCTCGCGGTCTGGATCATGGGCATCGAGACAAAGGGACTCGCGCTGGAAAGCCTCGTCGCAAAGGCAGCACTGGAAGCGGCACCCGGATATAGCGGCGTAGCGGTCGACGAAGTTCGTTGAGTGGATGATCGATGCATGCGTCTGAACGGCGCAGCCAGATCGAAAGCACCGGGCAATACGCAGCGGTGCCTCATCCACCACCCGAAGAAGACCGCTTCGCTCGAACCGTTTGGCATCGGCGGGTTGACGTTTTGCCGTTGAACGGTCAACGCGCGCTGCAATCCAGACCTCGCCGTCCCGGGCCCGTCGCCGCACCACCGCAGGCCGCATAAACTATGGAATGTAGTCTGTCCGATCGGAAGGATGACGCCCGTGCAGCGTAAGGCTGACCATGCCAGATGATCATCCGGCTGACTTCATGAAATGAGTTCGAAATGGAATCGCGTCGATCGAAATCAGCGCACACTGCGTGGCCTCGCGGCCGCAACGCGCATCGCGTGCTGGCTTGCGCCGCGGTATTCGCATTGAGCGCCTGCGCGCAGCCGTGGGAGAGCTTTCAACCCGGCGAAGCACAATCTGCTGTCATTGCCCGGCTGGGTCAACCGCAGGAAATCTACGACCTGCCAGATGGTTCGAAGCGGTTGATGTGGCCGACCCAGCCAATGGGAGAGACCACTACGGCGGCGGACATCGACGCTGCGGGCACGGTGATCAGCGTCAGGCAGGTGCTCCAGCCGACCGAGTTCTATCGCGCCGAGCCGGGTAAGTGGACGAAACAGGATGTGCTGGTCAACTTCGGCCGTCCTGAAGAGGTGGTTTACTTTCCAATGATGAAACGCGAGGTATGGAGTTATCGCTATCTCGAAGACGGCGTCTGGTACCTGCTCTTTAACTTCTATTTCGACAAGGCCGGTGTGCTGCGCTCGACCCAGAAGAGTCCGGACCCGCTCCATGAGCAAAATGACAACAACCGCCCATCGTGAATGCGCTGACGCGGGTTTTTGACGACCCGCGTGCAAATGGGAAAAGCAAGAGGCGCAGGCACTACGCAAGGGCGTCGGCGAGGGCCGTGAAACGCCTGCCAGACGCCCGCCGCATCGAGTGCCTGTCCCGTCGCGTCGATTCATCAGACGTAACAGGATATCGATGCCAGCGGTCGTCGCGCCCACAGCCGACCCGCTACCATCTGGTAGCGAGACTTGGCCGCACACACTTGAATCTAAAGATTTACTGCCCACATGATGAGCAGCGAGGCAGCAGCCGAGGTAGAATATCGCCCTTTTGCCCGGACGAGCGCCCGAGGCCCGAGGATCCGGCAAGCCCAGGTGGCAACTGCCGCGGCCAGTTCCATTCTTTCTAACACCGACGCCCTCATGACGGCCTTCCTGTGGCCCGAAGCGACGGTTTGGCGCGCGCATTCGTCTAGTCTAATCAGTCACGTAGGTCGTCAGTAAGGGAGCAGCAGTCAATGGCAAGCGGGGAACAACGAACGGTAGCGAAAACTGGATCAACGATGGCTTCCAGGAAGGATGCCGGCAAGAATGCGGTGATGCCCGCCGTTCCTGCTGAATCTGCGCTCGAAGCGGACGAGCGTCGCCAGCAGCTGCGCGACCTGATCCAGCTCGGCAGGGAGCGCGGTTATCTGACGCATGCCGACATCAGCGACCACCTGCAGGGCAATTTTACCGACACGGCGGCGATGGAAAGCATCGTCCGGACGTTCGCTGAAATGGGGGTCACGATCTACGAGCAGACGCCCGATGCTGAAGCGCTGCTTCTGCAGGACGCTGCCGCAGGAACCGCAGACGACCAGGCTGACGAAGAAGCCGAAGTCGCGCTGTCGACGGTCGACTCCGAATTTGGCCGGACCACCGATCCCGTGCGGATGTACATGCGCGAAATGAGTTCGGCAACCTTGCTCACGCGTAAGGAAGAGGTCGAAATCGCGATGCGCATCGAAGACGGGCTCGCGAGCATGGTCCATGCGATCTGCGCCTGTCCGTCGACGATTGCGACGATTCTCGAACTCTCAGAACGCGTCGCCCGCGATGAAATGCGCATCGACGAGCTGGTCGACGGTGTCATCGATGACGGCATCAGCGAAACCTTCGATGCCGCCGCCCAGGACGACGCCACGAGCGACGACTCGGAGACGGACGACGACGGCGACGAAACCAGCGCCGCCCAGGCCAACGAAGCGAATCTCGCCCAACTGAAGGAAGAGTGTCTGATGCGCTTTGGCCGCGTTGCCGACCAGTTTGCGCTGATGGAGACGGCCTACACCGCGAGCGGAGCCGAGTCGAAGGGGTTCATCGCGGCCCAGGACGCAGTGCGTGAAGAATTGCGCACGATCCGCTTCACCGCAAAGATCATCGAGCGCCTGTGCGCCGACGTTCACGCGATGGTCGAAGAAGTGCGCGGGGTCGAACGCCAGATTCTTCAGTTGATGGTGGACCGTTGCGGGATGAGCCGCGAAGAGTTCATCGCGAGCTTCCCCGGCAACGAAACCGACCTCTCCTGGGGGCGCGGCCTCGCGGGCAAATCGCGTCCGTACAGCGACTCGGTCGGGCGCAGCCTGCCGGACCTCGAAGCGCATCAGCAAAAGCTGATCGATATTCAGGCGCGGGCGGTTTTGTCGCTGACCGAGCTGAAATCGGTGAACAAGCGGATGCTGGCTGCCGAGCGTCAGATGCGGCAGGCAAAACACGAGATGACCAAGGCCAACCTGCGCCTCGTGATTTCCATCGCGAAGAAGTACGTGAATCGCGGGCTGCAATTCCTGGATCTGATTCAGGAAGGCAATATCGGCCTGATGAAGGCGGTCGACAAATTCGAATATCGCCGCGGCTGGAAGTTCTCCACGTACGCGACGTGGTGGGTTCGCCAGGCCGTCACCCGAGCGATCGCCGATCAGGCGCGCACGATTCGCGTGCCGGTGCACATGATCGAAACGATCAACAAGCTCAATCGCATCTCGCGGGAAATCCTCCAGCGTACCGGCAAGGAAGCGGATGCAGCGACGCTCGCCGCACGCATGGAGATGCCCGAAGACAAGATCCAGAAGATCATGAAGATCGCGAAGGAGCCTGTGTCGATGGAAACGCCGATCGGCGAGGACGGCGACACGAGCCTCGGCGACATGATCGCGGACGGTGACACGGTGTCGCCAGCCGACGCCGCGCTGCACGAAAGCCTGCGTGCGACCGTGCGTGCGGCGCTCGAAGAGCTGACGCCGCGCGAAGCCAAGGTGGTCAGAATGCGCTTTGGTATCGACATGGCCAGCGACTACACGCTGGAAGAAGTCGGCAAACAGTTCGACGTGACGCGTGAGCGGATTCGTCAGATCGAAAGCAAGGCGATGAAGAAGCTGCGGCATCCGAGCCGTGCGGACCGTCTGGCTGCGTTCATGGGCGAGCGTTCGTAACTGCCCCTGCGCTGCCTGCGCCAGTTTTGGCGCAGGCAGCCATCAACCCTCAGTGCCGTTTCCGGCGGTCCCTATCCGCGGTTCTCAGGAAACAAACGGCAGCTTGCTGTCTCGCGCCTCCACGAGCATCGACAGCGTAATCCTCCGTGCCTCCAGCTTGAAATCCAGCTGCCGCACGCTGTCCGCGAGCCTGCCGACGGCACGGCCAGGCGCGCTGCGGATTACCGATGCGAATCCGAATCCCTGTCTCGCTGGCTTGCCGTGCCATGCTGCTGATAACTCAGGCGCTGAAAGAACAGACTCACACGGACGAATGGGTTCGGTTTGATCTGCGGCGTCGAAGGGCGGCGATTCTGGGTAGCGTGATGGTTCACCTGAAGAGGCCTGGCTGATGCCTGCTGCGGTGCGGCGGCATACACGGCAGGCGCCGCCTTGGCCGTCGACGGAACGGGCGCCGCGGGCGGCGCGGGCTCGACACTCGCCACCGCGGTGGCGCGAGCCGCAGACGCCGGCGATACCGGGACCTGAGCAGACAAAGCGGTTTGTGTCGTTGGCGCGGGTGCGGGTGCGGTTGCGGGTGCGGTTATCTCAGGCGCGTGCTGTGGGCTCGCCATCGCTTCGACGTAGCCGCGCTGGTCATGGTTGAACCAGACGCCGTACGCACCGGTCCCCACTACCCCGACGGCTATCGCGCTTGCCGACGCCGCCCAGAGTGTCACGCGGCCGAACCGCCCTCGCTGTGCAGGCGGAATGTAACCCGTCTCGAGACGGGTATCGCCCCCTGGACTGCTGCGGACACCCAGATCCGGCAAGCCAGCCTCTGTGGATACCGCAAGCCGCGTCGAATCGCGTCGGCTGATCTTTCGATAGAGTCCGCTGACCCATTGGTGAAGCCGCCGGGACCGCCTGAGAACGATGATGAAAGTAACGACGGCACACATTAGCGTGTTCGCCAGATTCATCCAGAACATCGGGTTCGTGACCCCGCGGCTCATTTCGAGCAGCATCAGTGCGAACGTTCCGTTGCTAAGCGCCCAGCTTCCCCAGCTCAAGAGGCTGTAACTGCGCACGTCAGCTTCCCGTTCCAGCAGTTTGCTGATGGTCGGAAGGTAGGTGAGGACGCGTGCTCCGTTCCAGAACAGAAACATCGCGCTAAGTACCTGGATGTAGAGTTCGTGAGACATTTTCAATCCTTTGCCATGCGTGCAGGGCTGGAAATGTGGTTCGTCGCTTGCCTGAGACATTCCATGCGTGCCGCTTTATCACCCCCAAAGCCATACCAAAGTTATACAAAATATTCAGCCTCGGCGGCGCACCTCTTCCGACGTGTACCTGGCTACTTCTGGACGGAGCAATACGCCCGATTACGTTAAGGCTAGAGACGCTGTGTCTTGAGCCGTCGAACTTCTGACAATAAAGCGTCTGCCAGGCGACAACACTTTCCACGTCCTCTTCTATCGCTAAACAGCGGCAACCCCTCTACCTGCTTGCGTTTGACGGAGATGGCATGGTCGATGCTTTGGTTCTACGGTCAAGTCGTGGACTTGCCAACGCTGAGTGTACTGAGGTGCGTCATGTCGAGTGTTCAACGTCAAGGTCGCAGGACCGGGTGGCAAGAACTGCCGCGATCCCGCGGAACGGCCGGAAACCGCAACAGCTGGAAATTCATGGAGCACATCCTGAAAGGATTGCGCGCCGCGGGATGGATCGGCCGCGGCCCCAGTACGTTGTGGCCGTACGTGCGCCCGTGGGTGTTTGGCATTCTGACGATCGCCTTTTTCTGTTTCGTCGCGCAAGGTGTATTCAAGCGGCATCTACTGGTCCGTCCGGTGGAGACGCCGCCGTCCCTGATCGAAAGCGGCTACACGTCGAACTTTCTCGCGCAGAGGGTCATGTCCGCCATGCAGGAGATCGGGCGTGACGCGGGGTCAATTCCGCACGACGACATGATGGCCAACGACTCCCAGCCCGATATCCAGATTCCCGGACAGGAGATGTCCTACGCGTCGACAGTCCGCTTCCTCAAAGGGTTCGTCGGCCGGGAAGATGTGGTTGTCAATATCGGCATCACCAGACTGGATGGCAATCCCGATTCGTACGTTGCGCACGTGCGGATCGAAGGAGGTCTGTTTGATTCCCGCGAGGACGTGGTGTTTTTTACGGGACGCGATCTGGACAAGTTCGTGCCCGAAGTCGCTGCAAAGGCAATGCAGCTCGCCGAGCCGAACATACTCGCAAGCCATCTCTTCACGCAGGCGCAAAAGAAGAAGTGCTCGCCGGCCGAATGCGACTATCACGAGATCGTAGGCATCTACGACGAGGTGCTCGCGCTGCCGGCTTCCCAGCAATCGGAATGGGCGCTTGCCGGCAAAGCCTGGCTGCTGACGAGGCAAGATCGTTCAAGAGACGCGGAAGAGCAATCCCGTGACGCACTTCTCACGTACCCGCATTCGGCCGTTCTGCAGGCAGCCCTCGGGGTCGCCCTGGAACAGCAGCACAGGATTGACGACGCGATTGTGGCACTCAGGCAAGGCGCTCAAGAGAAATCGAAGACAGCCGAAAACCTGCGTCTGCTCGGCGACGTGCTCCTGCATGCGCATCGCTATCCAGAAGCATTGGACGCGTTCGAGGACGCCTGGCGCATGAACCCCTACTCAGTCGACACGCTCCACGATTGGGGCGAGGCCTTCGTAGCGGTCAGGCGGTACGACGATGCGATCGACAGGTTGTCCCGCGCGGTCGCGCTTCGCCCTGACCTCGCTCCCTCGTATGTCGAATGGGGTCGAGCGTTGGAGCAGAAAGGCGATCTGGCCGCCGCGGCACGCCGGTATGCACAGGCGTCGCGGCTCGATAAGCAGGCAGTGTCGCCTCATGAAGAAAATATCGCTCGCCTTGCCAGGGAGTATCGGGAGCTCGGACGCTCTGACCGGCCCGTTCCTGATACCAAAGCAAGATCGCGTTCGAATCCGTCAGAACAGGTCCTGTTCGAGGCGTCCCTGGGCTCAGACGGATGGAGCGCCATGTTAATGGGCTAGCTCAAAAGGTTTCGCTCCATAGCCAAACGAGCGGACGCTTACCCGCGAAGCCTGGGACCGCAGTCGACGGGGACGTGTCAGGCCGCCTCGCGGCGGGCCCGTCTATCCCAAAGCGCGCTATTTCCTTTTGAAAGCAGCGCGCCGCTCTGCACGCTCCTTCGCAAACTGACTACCCAGCGAGGCATCCAGATCTTTTCGTTCGACCGTGATACCGCACTCGGGACATACCGTACCCAGACCAACATCGTGACCGCATTCACGATGTACGAAACGCACCGCAATCTCTTCGCTCTCGTCCTTGCACCAGGTTTCGCCCCACGCACGTAGCGCGTGAATGACCGGATAAAACGACCTTCCCTTCCTTCGGAGGGCGGCAAGCTGTTTCCGATGTTGAGGAACGTCGGGTCAGGCCGCACACTGCGCGGCCACCTCAATGGTTGACCTCCACTGAGCGAACGAGGTCGATTTATTTGTATCGCAGTGTATCTGCATGGCGTGTGGATACAGAACGCTTCACCTTCGGCTTTTTCCCGACACAAACCAGATACGTCCACCGCTTCTAATGCATCAACGCCAGACGTGCTTTGTACTGTGCGTTCGAAGCCTCCTGACTCGATTCAACTTCAATCACCAGAAGCGCAAACGGGTGTTTGCGCAAGACCCATTCTCTGTAGGTGGACACCATGAAACTTGTTCAATCGCTCATCATCGCCGTCGTCGCTGCTATTCCGGTCGTGTCGTTCGCGCAGTCGAACGAACCTCTTACCCGTGCCGAAGTGCGTGCGCAGCTGGTTCAACTGGAAAAGGCCGGCTACAACCCGGCCAGCGATTACACGCGCTATCCGGCGAACCTCCAGGCAGCCCAGGCGCGCATAAACGCCGAAAACAGCGCATCGACGACGTCGTATGGCCCGTCGACCAGCGGTACTTCGGCTTCGGGCTCTCGGGCGGCGGAGTCGGACGTTGCTGGACTCGGTTCGATCTACGCACGCCATTAAGCGGCCTTGTGGTGGCACTTGAGGTACCACGGGTCCCGGGAGTCCGCGCCCCGATCCCGCGTTAGCGGGATCGGGGCGGCTCAATCCCTTGATGAACCTTCAACTATCCCATTTGCCCGGAGATGAACATGAACAGCAAGCACGACGTCTGAGTCGATAAAAATCAGCTTGCGTCAGCCGCCAGAGAGAATTGCGTCCACGATCTCGTAGCGCTCATCGCCGATGGAAATCAGGTTGAGGTCGGCGTTTTTCCTGGTGGTAATCTTCCCGGGCGCCGATCGGTTTGCTGCGCTGGTTCCCGCACCGGTGACTTTGCCATCTGCGCCGAAGAAGATCGCCCGTCTACCGCCACCGGGCCAGAAGACTGTGACAATCGCGCTGCGATCGCTGTGACGCACGACGCCGAACCTGCACATGCTTGTGGGCTGTCCGGCAAAGCGTGCGCATGGCAGCGTCCCGGTTGTGTTGAAATCAGCGCCCTGCACCTTCGCACCCCCACTTTTGTGGCCCAACGCGTCGCCCATCGTCCCCCCCTTGCTCTTTCCGTCCATCGGGATCGAAATCAGCGTGACGCCATCCACTTCGCCAACCACGCGCCCGCGCTGGTTACGGAGAATCGCGCGCACACTGGCGCTATCGCCACTACCCGGACAACCGACCAGTATCGCCATGTGGTCGAGATAGTTGGAAGTCGCAGGTGACTCGCCGAGCCGGCGGCACGCGTCTCCGGCCTTGGGATACCCATGGCCCATGGGCGCAAGCGATGCGGGCCACGCGAAAGGCTCCGGTGCGGCGGCTGCACTCCCCAGTTGATTACCCAAGCCCACCGCGACGAGCACAACTGCAGCGAACGTTGTGGTCGAAGGGACAAAATTGATAGCGTTCTTCATCGGACCTCCTCCTGGAGTCGACCCCGGCGGGCGATATCAGCAAATGCGGACAGCCATCTGGCCCGGCGGATCAATCACTATGCCTTCTCCGGGAACTGCCGAACAGAGGGCGAACGCGCTGCCCAGAATGACGCCGGTTCTCATGCAACAGGCGTTCGGATCGTTTACGATCACGATTACGGCGAGCACAGGGCGGTGCAAATGGTCAAGCTGACAAACATTAACCGGCCGCTCGATAAGCGACATTTCGATCGTGTCCAACCTACGTGAGTTGCACGTTCAGGCCGCGCGCCCGTCCTGACCACGCCCACGAAAATCAGCGCAGCGATTCGAAGCTGTTGCCAGCCTGGGCTCAAACGTCCAATACGTATGCCATATTTCGGAATCGGTCTTCACGTCATTGTCGCGATTTGCTTTGCCGTGCATGCGGTGCGCACCGGCCAGGGCATGTACTGGCTCTTCATCCTGTTTGCGTTCCCGATGCTGGGGAGCGTGGTGTACTTTTTCGCCATCTACCTGCCGAGCCTGCGCCAGTCGCGCAGTGCCCGCGTCGCCACGCGGGCCATCGCGCAGTTCGTCGACCCCAATCGTGCCGTGCGCGAGGCGCGCGCCGAATTCGACCGCGCGCCCACCGTCCAGCATCGCATGCGGCTAGGTGCTGACCTGTTGGCGGCCGGCAACGCCGGCGAAGCGCTCGAGCACTATCAGGCCGCCGCGAACGGTCCCTTCGCCAATGACCCAACGCTATTGCTTGGCCTCGCGCAGGCGCAGTTTTCCGTCGGTAACCATGCGGCAGCCGACGCGACCTTGTCCAGCCTGTTCGCGGCCAATCCGCAGGCGCGTCGTCAACCCGAACCTGCCTTACTCTATGCGCGCACCCTGTCCGCGTTGGGAGCGCCCGGCACGCGCGCGGCCTTCGAGCAGGCGCTGACCTGCGCCAGCGACGCAGCGCCCCGCTGCCTGTTCGCCGACTGGCTGGCCGGGCAAACGGATGAGGCGGACCACCGCCGGGCCACCAGCTTGTACACGGAAATCGCGCACGATGCCAAATACTGGCCGCGCCACGCCAGGGAACACAACCGGGAATGGCTGCAGCGCGCACAGGCAGCGCTAGCCCTGTCATCGACGCGCCGATGACTCGTAGTCAGGTTTGCCCGGCGCCGCTGTCGCAGGACGGCGCGCGGAATCGTCGATGACGATTCCGCGCCTGGTCATTCGCCGGTCCGGAAGCGGCGAGTCGTCAGCCCCCGCCGAATGACGCAGATGGGTCCGAAAATGCCCGTTCGAGATTTTCGGAAGCGGACGCTCGCAGCCACCCGCCTAAAGACTTCAGTTAACTGGCCGTTAACGCAGAGACATCAATCTTCGTTCCGAGACCCTCTCGTGGCGTCCACGATGCAGGATGTCGACCGCGCCCATGCACCATGCCGCTGACAAGATGACAAGCCCGACCCGTGCCGCTCTCACACGAACCATCGTGGCGATCGTGATCGGCAACGGCTTCGTCGCTTACGACTTCACGGTCTACAGCTTCTCGGCGGTCCTGATCGGGAATCTGTTCTTTCCTTCCAGCAACCCGGCGGCGTCCCTTCTGCTTTCGCTCGCCACCTTCGGCGCAGGCTTCGTGATGCGCCCGCTTGGCGCGATCATGATCGGCCACATCGCGGACAGCCACGGCCGCAAGGCCGGCATGACTCTTTCGCTCACCCTGATGACCATCGGCACATGGATGATCGCGTGCCTGCCGACCTATGCATCGATTGGCCCGCTAGCGACGGTGCTGATCGTCGTCGCGCGGCTGATGCAGGGGCTCGCGGCAGGCGGGGAGATCGGGCCGGCGTCGGCATCGCTGATGGAGTCGGTGCCGTATCAGCGGCGTTGTTTCATGGTGAGCTGGCGCGGCGCGAGCCAGGGCGCGGCCGCATTCGCAGCGGCGCTTGTCGGAGCGGGCACCACTGCGCTTGTTTCGCCCGCGGCCATGCAGGAATGGGGTTGGCGCATTCCTTTCATGCTGGGCGGCCTGATCGGCCCTGTCGGCTGGTATCTGCGCCGCCGCATGCCCGCGGCCGCCAGTGAAAAACCCGTCCGCTTCATGCCCGGACGCATGTTCGCGGAGCACGCTCGCCCGCTCATCTACGGCATTCTTTGCATGGCCGCGCCTTCGGTGAGCATCTACATCACCGTGTTCCATATGCCGGCCTACCTCGTTCGGACACTGCATCGGCCGGCTGCAATCAGCCTGCTGACAGCCTGCCTGTCCGGACTCGCGATCCTTGTGGTCACGCCGCTGGCTGGCCGTATTGCCGACCGCCTCGCCAGCCGCAAGACGCTTCAGTATCTGACCATGACGGCGTCGCTGGCCGCGGCATGGCCTGCGTTCTGGGCGCTTACGCATGGGGTCAGCGACGTCGTCGCGCTCGTCATCATCACGGCATTCGTGGCGCTTGCGGTGAACAACGCCGGCGCGGGTTCGGTGCTGATGCTCGAGGCTTTTCCGCGGCATCGGCGAGCCGCGGCACTGGCCGTGATCTACAGCCTGGGCGTGGTCATCTTCGGTGGATTCTCGCCGTTCCTCGTCACCTGGCTCATCAACCTGACGGGCAACCCGATGGTCCCCGCGTGGTATCTGATGGCGGCGACCGGCGTCACGCTCGTCGCACTGAACCGCTTTCCCGAACATTCTTCCGCTGAACGTGTCCCGTACGGCGGGCGCGTAGCCGGTTGACTACGCCGGCACACGCCCGTTACAGGCCATCTTTACGTGACGCTGTTTAGCAGATCGACGGCACGGGCGCGCATGTCCTGGGGGCTGATATCGAAGGCGCGACGAAACGCGCGCGTGAAGTCCGATGCGCTCTTGAAGCCGAGCCCGTAGGCGATTTCCGTCACCTGCAGGTGTGGGAAACGGACCAGTTCTTGCGCAGCCTCGCGTAACCGGCGATTGCGGATATACGTACCGAGTCCGCCCTCATGCTCGAACCAGCGATAGATGGTCGCGCGCTTCAATTGCAGTTCGTCGACGACGCTTGTGGGCGTGAGGTTACCCTGATGCAGATTGGCTTCGACATAACGCCGCACCTGGCCCATCACGGCGGCCTGCAACGAAGCGCGGCCGGCGCCCGTCAGGCGCGACTCCTTGCGAAACGCGGCGATGAGCAGCTGGGCGCCAGCAGTTAGCGAGTCTGTGGCGCCGTGACGGTCGAGCTTCGGCATTTCCCTGCTGATTGCCGCCGCGTGATCCAGAATCAGGCGGCCAAGCGGCGAGCCTTGCTGGACGATCCGGCCATGAATCGATTCGGCGTCCGGCAGACCTGCCTCCACGATATCCCTCGGTACAAACAGACTCAGAAGGCGACAGGCCGGCCGTTCGTTCCTGAACGGCTGGTTCATGTCGAACGCGACGATGCCTTTCACCGGCTCGGCGGCACTGCGCTTGCGGTGCATCCCGGAGACGTTGCCGATCTCTCCGTCGAGGAACACGTGAAAGACGAAATCCCGGCGCGAATCGGTGGAAACACGCGCCACCGAGCGCTCGAGCGTCAGCGCGTCCGTGCTGCAATCCGTGAAAATCATCCCGCCGACCGCATAAAGGTCGATGTGGCCGGCAAACCCTTCTGCCAGTTGCCTGTTCGAAGGCGGTACGTCGACCGCATGCCCCACGCGCGAGCGCCAGGCCAGCAGTTGCTCGCTGGCGGCGAGCGAGTGCGTGCTGAAGCGGGTCGTCACGATACCGGAACCCGCTGCTGCGTCGCGGGTTGATTCATTCGGCATTGGGCGCTGCGTCATTTGTGGCTTTCGAGGAGCGATGAAATGCAATGCGGTCAAGGCAGGCGCGAGGTACACGGCCGTTGGTGTCAGGAACTGAGACGCATGGTAAAGCGTATCAAAAAAACCGCGATATTGTCGTACCCGTAAAGGCTCAAAACGCTTTTGCACTGGATGCGGGGGCTCCAGGCCTGCGCCCGACCCATACCATCGCGCACCCTTGCGATGTTGTGCCGTGGGTCACCGCGGGCCCGCGGCATCGCCTTTGTGGCAGATCTGCGACGTAGGATCAGAGACAGACATGAGCGTCACCAATAAACAACCGGCGACCAGGGCCGCCGGGCTGCTACCAGCCCGGCTGGCCGACAACCAGCTCGACCATTTCGAGTGCATGGTCCAGTACATCATCCGCGAGGACGCGGACGACGCCTTACACGGGTTCGACCATAAGTACTGGGAAAAGCGCATCCGGGCGCTGGTGGAAACCCACGACCTGGTGACCACACAGCGTTGTCGCGTGATGATGCTCCTCGACCTGCTGGAGCGGCATGTGCTGATCAGAACGCGCAACCGCACGGCAGCCTGACGGCCATTTAACGCGTCGCCGGATGCGTCCAGCTGCCCTCCACTTCGATCACCGTCTTCACCGAATTGGCCAGATAACACGCCTCATGCGCCTCATGGTGCAGATGACGCAGCGCCTCATCCGATGGCACCTTGTCACCGCCGAACGAGACGGCCGGCTTGAGCACTACGCGGGTCATCACTTCCTTGCCCGCGTCATTCTTCGCGATCGTGCCTTCGGCCTCATCGCGATAGGCCTCGACCACATACCCCTCCTGCGCCGCGATCGACAGAAACCACAGCATGTGACAACTGGAAAGCGCGGCGATGTAACCCTCTTCCGGGTCGACCGCCGCTGGATCCGAGAATGGCACGCGCACGACATGCGGTGAACTCGATGCAGGCACGACCGTCCCGCCGTCGAAACTCCATTGATGGGCACGACTGTAGCGATTGTCGGTGAACTTGCTGCCGTTACCGCTCCAGGCGATGGTTGCCGTATAAGTGGCCATCAGGGTCAATCCTCGTTTGAAGAAACCTGCAGTGTCCGCGCCGCGGTCAGATCGGCGTAAGCACCGCTTCACCCGCAAAATGACGCGTAGCGTTGTCGATAAAATTCCGTACCGATGCCGCATTCGACTCGGGCGACGTGCCACCGGTATGCGGCGTAAGCACGACATTCCTTAAAGGCAGCAACGCCTGCGGCGGATGCGGCTCGCCTTCGTAGACGTCCAGTCCCGCCCCTGCGATCGTTCCTTCCGTGAGCGCCGCGGCCAGCGCCGCCGTATCCACTACGCTTCCGCGCGATACGTTGATCAGAAATCCCTTCGGCCCCAACGCCTCGAGCACCGTCCTGTCGATCAGATGATGCGTCGATGCACCGCCTGGCGTGGCGATCACGAGATAGTCGCTCCATTGGGCGAGCGCCAGCAGGCTGTCGAAATAGCGGCTTGTCGCGCCTTCGCGCGGTTTGCGGTTGTGATAGCCCGTTTCCAGATCGAAGCCCGCCGCGCGTCGCGCCACCTTCTGTCCGATGTTGCCAAGACCGACGATGCCGAGCCGCTTGCCCGACACCGCAGGCCGCATCGGCAGCGCGTCGCGCCAGACGCCATTGCGCGTCGCGATATCGCGTTGCGGCACGTCTCGCACCACCGCCAGCAGCAGCGCGAACGCGTGATCGGCCACACAGTCGTCGTTGGTGCCTGCACCGTTGACGACAACGATGTTGCGCACCCGCGCATGATCGACGGCGATGTTTTCATAGCCCGCGCCCAGTGCGCTGACGAATTCGAGTTGCGGCAGCCGATCGATTTCTGCGGCCGTGAGGCCAGTCGTGCCATTGCTCAGCACCGCACGGATCGTGCTGCCGTGGTCGGCGATGGCCTGGCGGCGTTGGGTGGGAGTTGGAGCGTGGATGATGTCGAACGAAGCGGAGATATCCGCGTGGCTGTCCCCAGGGAGGGGAATCAGCACCAGCAATGAAGGCTTCATGACCCGGCGTGAATTCTGTGAAAAAAGCGCTGGTTGAGAAAGCTGCGGCAGGCGAAGTATATCCGCCAGCCGCCTTTTCCGCCTGCGCCTGCGCCTGCGCCTGCGCCTGCGCCTGCGCCTGCGCCTGCGCCTGCGCCTGCGCCTGCGCCTGCGCCTGCGCCTGCGTCATCAGCGGATCGACGCCCGCTCCCGCGCAAGCGTCGCCAAAGGCGCTTGCGCCGACGCCGGCTGATCGATGTACTCCGTATGCCGGGCGCGCTTGCGCGTTTCGTGCATGGCACCCTCCTCGCTGCGTCGCTGCATCAAAGCCAGCCGAGCCAGCGCCACCACGTCGCGGCGAACAGCATCAGCAGCAGATAGCCGACCACCGTCAGCACGATGCCGACGCGCGAAAACTGTTTTGCGGTGAACGTGTCGGTGGCGAGGCACACCATGTTTTGCGGCGCGTTGATCGGCAGCATGAAACCAAAGCTCACGACGTAGCCGAGCAGCATCGTCAGACCGAGCCGGTTGAAGTCGCCCTGCATCGACTGCAGCACGGATATCAGAATTGGCAACATCGCAGAGGTCAACGCCGTTGCGCTCGCAAAACCGAGGTGAATCAGGATCAGGAACGCCGACAGAATCGCGAATGCCGTGAAAGGGCCCGCGCTGTCGAGGCCCGTGTGGTGCGCAACCAGTTCGCCGAGCCACTGGCCGGCCTGTGTCGTGAGTAGCGCGGTGCCGAGGCTGATGCCAACCCCGAACACGATGACCGTGCCCCATGGAATGCGGCCCTGCACCGTTTTCCAGTCCATTACGCCGATCCGCGGCAGCATCAGGATCACGAGGCCCACATAGGTGACCGACGTCGTATCGAACGGATGCAGCTTGCCTTCGGTCGCCCAGAACAGCAGCAGACCGATCGACACCGCCAGCAAACGCTTCTGCGGGCCCGTCATCGGGCCGAGTTCGACGAGCGCGCGTGCGACGGCCTCCTTGCCGCCCGCGAGGCTGTCGGTCTCAGGCGGCAACATCTTCAGCACGATGAAGAGGAGCACCGCCGACATCACGATCGCCCATGGCGCGCCCGCGATCAGCCAGTCGAGCCAGGTAACGCGCGCGCCCATCATCTTGTCCATGAAGCCCACGGTCAGCAGGTTCTGCGCGGCAGCGGTCTGAATCCCCACGTTCCAGATGCTGGTGGCCTGAGCCACGATAATCATGATCCCGGCCGCGATGTTCGAACGCTTTTCGACGCCGAACGCGGCGATCACTCCCATCATGATCGGCACCACGCAGGCGCTGCGCGCGGTGGCGCTCGGCACCACGAGCGACAGCACGATGGTCACGGCGATCGAGCCGATCAGGATGCGGCGCGTGGTGGTGCCGATCAGCGACAGCGTGAAGAGCGCGATACGTTTGTCGAGCCCGGTGACCGTCATCGCCGCCGAGATGAACAATGCGCCCGCAACCAGCGCCAGCGCGGAATTGGAAAAACCGGCCAGCGCCATGCTGATTGCCGCCGAGGTGCCGTACAGCACGCCGGGATCCTTGATCGTCGGCGCAGTACCGACAAGAAACGCGATCAGCGACGTGATGATGATCGCGCTCGCCTCGTACGACACCGCCTCGGTCAACCAGACCACCACCGCGAACGCGAGAATCGCGAGCATCCGTTGACCTGCCGGCGGCAACGTATCGGGCAGCGGGAGAAACAGCACGACGACGAGCGCAATCACCCCTGCAATCAGACCGACCGGCGGACCGTGCTTCACCGGAGCGGGCTGCGCAGACGTCGTGGCGGGTTGGACCTCGGGCTTCGGAGAGCTCATCGTGTGTGCTCCTGTTTGCTTCCTGTTCGACCCACGCGCCACGCCATGTGTGCTGGCGGAATCACCGTCCCGTCAGAACGTCCCCAGAATCGAGCCAAGAACGATCACCACGATGAGCGCGAGAAGGGCGCCGACGATGCCGACCATCACGATGTCCCGGTAGCTGTCGCGGTGGGTCGACCCGCACACAGCCAGCAGCGTGACGACGGCGCCGTTATGCGGCAGGCTGTCGAGGGTGCCGGAAGAGATCACGGCGACGCGATGCAGCAGTGCCGGGTCGATGTTATGTTGCGCGGCAAGCTGCATGTACGTGCTGCCGAGCGCGTCGAGCGCGATGGTCAGGCCACCCGATGCGGAACCCGTCAACGCTGCAAGCAGATTGGTGGCGACTGCAAGGGAAACGAGCGGGCCGCCGCCGATACCGAGCACCCAGCCGCGCACGAGCTCGAACGCCGGCAGCGCCGCGATCACCGCGCCGTAGCCGACGAGACTGCCGACGCTCAGCACGGGCAACACCGATGCATTCGCCCCCGCATCGACACTTTCACGCAATGCCGCGAGGCGCGAGCGATTCAGCAGCAACAGTGCGACGATCGCGATGGCGAGCGCCACGCACACGCCCCACACGCCTGCCACCGCCGATAGCGACGTGCTGCCCCAGCGCGCCTCTGCCAGATAAGAGGCATCGATACGCGGCAGGACAATCACGTTCATGACGAAGTTGCCGCACACGACGAGCACGAGCGGAACAATGGCGATGCCGAACGGCGGCAATTGCTCACTGACCTGCCCTTGCCCGATCTCGCTGGGATCGAAACTCTGCGAAACGATTGCGCGCTCACGCACGAGTTCGTCGTCGGCTTCCCGCACGGCCCCCGGCGCACCCGCGCCGGCCGTCTCGAAACCCTGCCCCGCGCGGCGCGCGCTGGCTTCCTGCCGGCCGAGCCACCACAGTCCGAAGGCCACCATCACGATACTGGCAATGATGCCAAGCCCCGGCGCCGCAAACGGCGTCGTGCCGAAGAACGGCATCGGGATCGCGTTCTGGATCGCGGGCGTGCCCGGCAGCGCCGACATCGTGAAGGTCGACGTGCCGAGCGCGATGGCGGCGGGCATCAGCCGGCGCGGAATATTGGCCGCCTGGAAGAGCGCCTGCGCCATCGGCGCAAGCACGAAAAACGCGACGAAGAGACTCACGCCGCCGTAGGTCACCAGCGCGCCGCCGATCACGACAGCCAGCATCGCGCGGCGCGGCCCGAGCTTTTCCGTCATGAAACGGGCGATGGCCTGCACCGAGCCGCTGTCCTCCATCAATTTGCCGAACAGCGCGCCCAGCAGGAACAGCGGGAAGAACTGCGCGATAAAGCGCGCGGCGCTGCCCATGAAGGTCTGCGTCCAGTGCGCGAGGACAGGATCACCCGAGATTGCAGCGGCCAGCATCGCCGCGATCGGCGCAAGCAGCAGCACGCTCCAGCCGCGATACGCGAACCAGATCAGGAGCCCGAGGCTGATCAGCATGCCGGCGAGGCCGAGACCGAGCATCGCGGGACTGAGGTTGGCAGCAGCGTCCATGGTCAGGCTCCGTCGAACATCTGGTTGAGGTCAAGCGTCGAACGCACCCCGAGCGCGTCACCGTGCTGCCGAAGAAATTCATCCGCGGCACGACGGCCCTCGTCGCGCAGCATCGTCAGGAAAGCCCACTCCGCATTGAGTTTCGATGAATAGCCCAGCGCCGTCATTGCAGGACTCGAGATGCGATGAATGCGCATCGTGGCCCAGTGACGCCCTTCGTCGCTGCCGGCATCGGCCGCCTGACGCAGCAGCGAGATCATCCGCAACTCCTTGAGCAGCGGCGCATTGAACGCCACCTCGTTGAGCCGGCTGATGATGTCACGCGCGCTGCGTGGTGTCTCGGCCCGCTCGACCGGATTGACCTGAACGAGCAGCGTGTCGTTCGACTTGCATTCGCGGATCAGCGGCGTGATCGTCGGATTACCGGCGTAACCGCCGTCCCAGTATGACTCGCCGTCGATTTCGACAGCCTTGAACAGCGTCGGCAGACATGCCGATGCGAGCAGCACATCGGGCGTGAGCTCGGCATTGCGAAACACCCGCCCCTGGCCGGTGCGCACCCGCGTGGCGGTGATGAACAGCTTGATCGGCGCATTGCGCAACTGCGCGAAATCGACCGTGTCGGCGAGGATGCGATAGAGCGGGTTCACGCCGGCCGGATGCATGTCGTAAGGCGAGAACACGCGCGCCGCCAGATCGAGCGCGAGGAACACCGGCGAATAATCGAGCGTCCAGCGGCCGAGCAGCACGTCGATGGGGCTGCGGCGAAACGGGCTGAAGCGTGCGTCGTCGGAGACGCGCCGCCAGAATGCCTCCAGCGCCGCGCGGGCACCGGCAGGGCCGTTGCGCAGATAGCCGGTCACCAGCACGGCGGCGTTCATCGCTCCCGCCGAGGTGCCCGAGATGCCCTCGATCTGCATCCATGACTCCTCGAGCAGCCGGTCGAGCACGCCCCAGGTGAAGGCGCCATGCGAGCCCCCGCCCTGCAGCGCAAGGTCGACAGGCAATGGCACCTGGTGCGACGGATGATCAGACGAAGCGGTCGATGCAGTCGATGCAGATGTCGATGCGGCCATCGTGTCTCCGGATCGGAGGGGTAATGTCACGAACTCACGCCAGCCTGCGTGGCGTACCCGAGGCGTTCTGAAGCACCGTCTTCGCAGGCCGGAATAACGGCGTGCATTGAAAAGGGCTATGACGGTTTTATTACGGTCAATAAAACAAAATCAGAAATCCGATTAACCTGTTTTACTGCGTGAAATACTGACGGGCACTTTACGACCGCCCTGAGCGACAGATGGGGCAAGCCTGCGAGGCTCACGCCCTATGGCGGGACGGATTCAATATAACCCGGCAATCCGGAAATCCACAACCGCACAAAATGACTCTGCTTCGGCAACCAGATTGTCATCATCGCGTATTGCACGTGTCTTAAATCGCCCAATGGCGCGCCGCAGGACGTCGCCCTTTCAATGCGGCATGTGCCTTCGCCAGGTTCTGAATCCCAACTTATCCTGTTTTTTGACAAACGGAAGTCATCTTAAAATAGTGGCAATTTCGACTACGGACGTGTCATGCCGGAAAACCCCAGTGTGCAGGACGAAGTGCAGAGCCGCCCGCCGGCCAGCGACGATTCGGAAATGTTCGAGCTGGCCCCCGTTTCGCTGTGGCTCGAAGACTTCAGCGGCGTGCGGGCGCTGTTCGATACGTGGAAGGCCGACGGCGTCACCGATCTGCGTGCGCATTTCCAGCAGGACGTCGAGCGGGTCGCCCAGTGCTCGTCGCGTATCCGCGTGATCAAGGTGAACCGCCGCACCCTCGCGCTGTTCGAGGCCGCGAGCCTCGGCGAGCTGACCGGCAATCTCGGCAGCGTGTTTCGCGACGACATGCTGAAGTCGCACATCGAAGAGCTGTGCCAGCTGTGGGACGGGCAGACGCAGTTCGTCAGCAAGACCGTCAATTACACGCTCGGCGGGCGGCGGCTCGACGTGGTCGTCCGGGGCAACGTGCTGCCCGGCCACGAGGCGCGGCTCGACCGCGTGCTGGTGGCCGTCAAAGACATCACCGAACTCGAAGTGGCGCGGCATCGCATTGCCGAAGGCGAACAATATGCGCGCGGCCTCTTCGAGCACTCGCCCGTATCGCTGTGGGTCGAGGATTTCAGCGCCGTCAAGCGCCTGCTCGACGAAGCACGCGCGGCAGGCATCACCGATTTCCGCGTGTTTACGGATGTGCACCCGGAATTTGTCGAGCGCTGCATGCAGGAGATTCACGTCCTCGACGTGAACCAGCACACGCTCGACATGTTCGCGGCGCCGGACAAGAAAACGCTGTTCGGCCGTCTGTCCGACGTGTTTCGCGACGACATGCGCCCGCATTTTCGCGAGCAGCTGATCGATCTGTGGGAAAACAAGCTGTTCCAGCAACGCGAAGTGCTGAACTACTCGCTGGAAGGCAACGAACTGCACGTGCACCTGCAGTTTTCCGTGCTGCCGGGCCATGAGCGCAACTGGGATCTCGTGCTCGTCGCGCTGACCGACATCACCGCGCGCAAGAAGGCGGAAGCCTACCTCGAATTCCTCGGCAAGCACGACGTGCTGACGAAGCTGCGCAACCGTTCGTTCTATGTCGATGAACTGAACCGGCTCGAACGGAAGGGGCCGTTCCCGGTGACCGTCATCATGGCCGACCTCAACGGGCTCAAGCGGGTCAACGACCAGCTCGGCCACGCCGCCGGCGACGCGCTGCTTCGGCGCGCCGGTGAAGTGCTGGCGAAGGCGCTCGAAACGCCTTTTCATGCAGCGCGTATCGGCGGCGACGAATTCGCGATGCTGCTGCCGGGCACCGACGAGCGCGGCGGCGCGGCAATGATCGACACGATCCGCCAGCTCGTCGATCTGAACAACCAGTTCTATCCGGGCTCGACGCTCAGCTTCTCGATGGGTGCGGCGACGTGCCAGCGTGGCGAGCGTCTTGAGGCGGTCGTGCAGCGCGCCGATCTCCTGATGTACGACGAAAAACGTGCGCACTACGTCAATCAGATCAGCGATCCGGGCAATGTGTAGCGTCCCATGCCTCGCCTCACGCGGCGACGCATGGGACGGTCCGCGGTTTCGGTGCAGACGGGATAGCTAGCCGGGCAGCTTTGCCGCCAGCACGTCGAGTTTCCCGATCGACGGGGGCGAAGCGAAAAGATCGGCCGCCTGGGCCATCAGCGCTGCGGCCACCTTGCCCGACAGATGCGCTTCGCGGCCGGCCTCATCCGGAAAGGCGTCGAAGATACCGAACGTCGACGGTCCGAGGCGCAGGCCGAACCATGCGAGCGTCGCGGGCTCTTCATTGACAAGCGGCAATCCGCCCAGCAGGAAATTCTCGACGTCCTTCTCCTTGCCCGGCTTTGCTTCGAGCCGGACGAACAAGGCTGTTTTGACCATGACCTGTCTCCTGTGACAAATGGGTTGCAACAGGCGGTTGCGGAACAATCGCACTGCCGTGCAAAAAGTATAGGTGCTGGCGCCATGCCGGGTCGCTCAGCTTTCTGCCGGACGGATCGCCACACCATACGTATCGACGATCCGCCGGTCCTGCTCCATCGCGGAAAACAGCTCCCATTCCAGACCGTTGACGTCTTCGCTCTTCGTATAACCCTGCGCTGAATCGTCCTCGAACCCGACGTGCCGCAACTGGCCTGCCTTTCGGGCACCTCATTGATCGAGAAATTGAGCAGGTTCGTGCGCCACATCGCGTACAGACCGGGCTCTGTTGGCTCAAACGGCCGTCACGTGACGCGCGGTCGACGTCGGCAGGCGCGGCGCGGGCACGTCGAAGGTCGTCCGCACCCGACGCACTTCTTCGACGGGGCTGCTGCCGAACAGCCGCTTGAACTCGCGGCTGAACTGCGACGCGCTCTCGTACCCGACGCGCGCAGCCGCCGCGCCCGCGCTCAGCCCATCCTGCACCATCATGAGCCGGGCGTGATGCAGCCGCGTCGCCTTCACGTACTGCATCGGCGAAGTCGACGTGACCAGCTTGAACTGCGCATGAAACACGGCGAGACTCATGCCGGCCTCGCGCGCAAGCGTTTCGACGTCGAGATCGCCGCGATAATCCGCGTGGATGAGCCGCAGCGCCTTCGCGATGCGGCCGAAATGATGCTGGTGCGTGAGCGCAGCGCGCAACGCGTCGCCCTGCTCGCTTTTCAGCACGCGATAGAAAATCTCCCGCACGATCGATGGTCCGAGAATGCGCGCATCGAGCGGCGATACCAGTGCTTCCAGCAAACGAAGTATCGCGTCGCTCAGCGGCTGGTCGAGCGCGGTCGAATAAATCCCCTTGGGCTCGATGCGCGTCGCCCCTCGCGTATCGTTCAACGCCATCAGCAATTTGGCGATGGTCGTCAGATCGACGCGAATCTTGATCGCCAGTAACGGCTCCTCTTCGCTGGCTTCGGTCTCGCTCTCGAACGGCAGGGGCACCGACAGGACCAGAAATTGCTGGGCGTCGTAGTCGAAGACTTCATCGCCGAGATAGCCGCGCTTGCGACCCTGACAGACAATCACGATGCACGGTTCGTACAACACCGGCGTGCGCGGGATCGGCCGGTTCGAGCGCATGAAGCGCACGCCGTCCAGACACGACTCCGTATAGCCCTCTGCCGGGGCGAGCGTGCCGAGCAGTTCAACCATCCGCTTTTGCGCGGGACTGACGAACGGGGCTGACGACCGGATCATTTCCATAACGTGCCTGCTCTATGTCTGTTTAGCGCCACCTTACGTGCGCCGGGAGAATCCGGCTTGAAATCTAGCACCAATCGGCCGGAAATGTGCGCGTCCAGGAGAAACAGGCAAATCTTTAAGACCTTCAGGTCTTTCCCAGGATGACGACCGACCCTACGATGGGAACCCTGCCGCAAAGCCCTGCGCCGTCTCTGGTCCCGTCCCCGACAGGACCTGTCAATTCTTTCCATCTGGAGGCCCTGTGAACACGACTTACGCCTATGCCGCTCGCGACGCCGAGTCGAAGCTTGCCCCGTTTGAACTTCAACGCCGCAAGCTGCGCGATCACGATGTGCAAATGGATGTGTTGTTCTGTGGCGTATGCCATTCCGACCTGCACACGGCGCGCAACGAATGGAAGAACACGGTCTACCCGGTCGTGCCGGGTCATGAAATCGTCGGCCGCGTGACGGCTGTCGGCCCGCAGGTCTCGCATTACAAGGTTGGCGATCTCGTTGGGGTCGGCTGCCTCGTCGATTCGTGCCGCGCCTGTCCGAGTTGCAAGGAAGGGCTCGAACAATATTGCGAAGTGGGTTTTGTCGGCACGTATAACGGCCAGGATCGGGTAACCGGCGAGAACACGTACGGCGGCTATTCGACCGAGCTCGTCGTGGATGAAGCCTTTGTGCTGCGCGTGCCGCAAAACCTCGACCCGGCGGGCGTCGCACCGCTGCTGTGCGCGGGCATTACGACCTACTCGCCGTTGCGCCAATGGGGTGCCGGCCCCGGCAAGAAGGTCGGCATCGTCGGGCTCGGCGGTCTGGGCCATATGGGTGTCAAGCTCGCTCATGCGATGGGCGCCCACGTCGTGCTGTTTACAACGTCGACGTCGAAAGTCGAAGACGCCAAGCGGCTCGGCGCGGATGAAGTGGTGATCTCGAAGAACCCGCAGGAAATGGAAGCGCACGCGAACAGCTTCGATTTCATTCTTAACACGGTGGCCGCGCAGCACGACCTGAATCCGTTCATCAACCTGCTCAAGCGCGACGGCACGATGACGCTGGTGGGCGCACCGGAGCACGATCATCCGTCGCCGCAGGTGTTCAACCTGATCTTCAAACGCAGGCGTCTTGCCGGCTCGCTGATCGGCGGCATCGCGGAAACGCAGGAGATGCTCGACTTCTGCGGCGAGCACGGCATTACATCGGACATTGAGATGATCTCGATGCAGAAGATCAACGACGCTTACGAACGGATGCTGAAAAGCGATGTGAAATACCGCTTCGTGATCGATATCAACTCGCTGCGTCAGTAACGCGACCGCGCGGTCCGCGCGCATTTCACGTTCCTGCCGGCAGGCCACGCGCAATTGCGCGTGGCCTGTTTTCTTTGCTGCACCCCGCCGTACCGCTGCTCTGTCCCGGCGCGAGCACTAAAACGCCGTTTCTCCTCAATCCAGGAGAATCAGGCAAATCGTTCAGACTGTCAGCCATTCCCCGAACGACGCCCGAGACCTACGATATCAACACTGCCCGGCCATCCGTCCTGCTTCATGCGCTTGACCGTCGCGCCTGCATCCTAGTCTGACCTCTGAAGAGGAGCCTGCCCGTGATCGATCGTATCCAGGCGATGCGCACTTTCATTCGCATCGTCGATACCAACAGCTTTACGCGCGCCGCTGAATCGCTCGCCATACCGCGCGCCACCTGCACCACGATTGTCCAGAATCTCGAAGCGCTGCTCGGCACGCAACTGCTCGTGCGCACTACGCGACGTCTCAGCCTGACGGCGGAAGGCGCGGAGTACTACGAGCGCTGCGCGCAGATCCTCGCGGATATCGACGACATGGAAGCGAGCCTGCGCCATGCCACCGACAATCTCAGCGGCCGTCTGCGTGTCGAAATGCCGGGTGCGGTCGCGACCGCGCTCGTGCTGCCCGCGCTCGACGATTTTCATACGCGCTATCCGAACATCGATCTCGCGATCGGTGTGAGCAACCGCACCGTGGATCTGGTCGCCGAAGCGGTCGACTGCAGCATCCAGCTCGGCGAGCTTCCCGATTCCGGTCTCGCCGCGCGGCGGCTCGGCACGATCGAACACGTGACGTGCGCAAGTCCCGCATATCTTGCGCGCCATGGGATGCCGACGAGCCTCGATGAACTGGAGAACCACATCGCGGTGAACTGCATGTCGTCGCGCAACGGGCGGTCGGTCGATTTCGATTTCGAGGTCGGCGGTTCCGCGCTGAACGTGAAGGTCAACGGCTACATCAAGATGACCGACGAACAGGCGTACCTCACCTGCGGCCTGCAAGGGCTTGGCCTGATCCAGCCGGCGCGCATTGCCGCGCAACCCTACCTCGACTCGGGGCAACTGCGCGAAGTGCTGCCTCAATGGAAGCCCGTGCCGATGCCGGTATCCGTGGCCTACGTGAAGAACCGGCAGATGTCGCCGCGCGTGCGGGCGTTTGTCGACTGGCTTGCCCCGCTTTTTGAGCAGGCGGAAGGTGTGAGTCAGGATATGTCGCGGGTACGTCAGTTGTTGCGTGGCTTGCACCCGGATGAGGTCAGCTGAAAACCGGCTGTCGGGCAGCGCTCAGGGCAGCGTTGCATGTGCGTCTGAATCGACCGCGCATGCGAGAGGACCCTGGCCCGTCCCCCGCCGCGCACGCACCCTCGCCTCGCCTACCACGCGCGCAAGCGTCGCCGCACTCATCCGTGCGGCGACGCCACGCACGTAATCGTGATGTCGAGCGTCGAGCGGCGCATCCAGATGTTGTGCCTGCAGATAGCGGATGAGCGCGATCCTTCGATGTCCAAGCGCAATGCTTTGCTCGAGCAGCGCCACGGCTGCATCGGGATCGCCGGCGTCGTAGGCCTGTTTGATGAGTTGGGACGTCTGGGCGCGCGGCATCGTCAAGACCTCGCTTTCGTGTCGCTCAAACCGACGCGGTTTCGGCCCGCGAACGCGCCTGCACGCGCCACGCTTCGTAATCGGCGCGCGTCCAGTCGAGTTCGACGCCAATACGTCGCGTGCCTTCGCGAATCTTCGGCTTGTGCAGCGCGATTGTCAGCGCATGGAGCGCCGGCCATTCGCTGAACGAGAGCACAGCGAGTTCTACCACGAGTGTTTCGAGCAGACGCGTATGCGGCTTGCGCGAAAGAAACGCCGTGACACGTTCGCAATACCGCTCATAGTCGATCATCGCGTGCGCGCCCTCCTCCGACGGCTCGCCGCCATAGGCAAGGCTCGCGTCGATCACCAGGGGCTGCGGTGCTTCATGCTCGTGCGCATGAATGCCGATGCGCGCCGTGACGACGAGCTCGTCGATGAACACGCGCCAGCCGCGCCCAGCGCGCGGCGGCGGTGCAAAAGACGCAATGGACTCGACGGGTTTCACGACATCAGCGGCAGAGCCGCGTCGAGCATGATCCGGCAGAAATAGTCGGCGAAGCTGCGGCGTATCACAAGCTCGTAGGTATCGTCCGACACCGGCACCAGCACGATCGACGCCTTGAAGTAATGGCTCTGCGCGCATTGCCCCGGCGCGAGGACGCGCGGATGCAGATCGAGCGGACAGCCTCGCGCGATCACATCGCGCACCTTCTCTCCGCTCACTTCGAGCACCGTATAGCCGCTGCCGACATCCACCGCGGACGCGAACTGTCCTGCCAACGCCTCGCGAAGTTTCGCTTCGAGCGTCGCTCCCTGCTGCTGTTGCGAACGCACGAGGAACTCGTCGGGGCCGAGCCACAGCACGTCATAGCCGTTGCCACGGGCGACCGTATTCGGTTTTGCAGGCGGACGGCAACCTGTCACGCTTGCCACCGCGCTCGCGAACGCCGTATCGGCAGGATCGCCGCGCAGGTTCACGAGTTCGAGAAACGGCCGCTCGCCCAGACGGAATTTCTTCGATGCGGCCGCGTGATTCGCCTTGAGCAGATCCTCCACGCCGACGAGCGGAGACTCCTGCCACACCGACCCGGCCGCGCGCTGCGCGATCGTCGAAGCCGCGTCCGGCGCATTACTTCTTGCTTCATTCCACATGTTGACGCACTCCTTCGGTATCGTAGAAAACCGGGCTCGAAATCTTCGCCGCAATCTGCTTGCCGTTCGCAAGCGGGATCGTCACGTTTTCGCCCATCTTGCCGAGGCCGCCCTTGACGACAGCCAGCGCAATCGAGCGCCTGAGGATCGGGCTGTAGTAGCTCGACGTCACGTGGCCGAGCATCGGCGCGGTATCGCCGGAGAAAGGTCCTGCAACGATCTGGCTGCCTTCCGGAATCACAAGCGACGCATCCTCCGACAGCAGGCCGACGAACTGCTTGCGGCCGTCCTTCGCGGTATCCGGGCGCGACAGTGAACGCCTGCCAAGGAAGTCCTTCGACTTCGCGACCAGTCCGCCCATGCCGAGATCGTGCGGCGTGATCGAACCGTCCGTGTCCTGGCCGACGATGATGTAGCCCTTTTCCGCGCGCAACACGTGCATCGTTTCCGTGCCGTATGGCGTGATGTCGAATTCGGCGCCTGCCGCCATCAATGCTTCCCAGACGGCGCGACCGAGATTCGCCGGCACGTTCACTTCATACGCGAGCTCACCGGAGAAACTGATGCGCATCACACGCGCCGCCACGCCCGCGACAGTCCCTTCGCGATAGGTCATGAACGGGAAAGCGGCGTTGGCAAAATCGATATCGCTGCACACCTTCTGCAACACCTTGCGGCTCTTCGGCCCCACCACGGCGAATGTCGCCCAGTGGTCGGTCACCGACGCAAGACGCACCTTCATGTTGGGCCACTCGGTCTGCAGCCAGCGTTCGAGCCACGTGAGCACGCGCGCAGCGCCGCCTGTCGTCGTGGTCATCATGTAGTGCTGTTCGGCGAGGCGCACCGTCACGCCGTCGTCGAACACCATGCCGTTTTCGTCGAGCATCAGGCCATAGCGGCACTTGCCAACTTCGAGCTTGCTCCACGGGTTCGTGTAGACCCAGTTCAGCAGTTGCGCCGCGTCGGGCCCCTGAATGTCGATCTTGCCCAGCGTCGATGCATCGAGAATGCCGACGCTGTTGCGCACCGCGAGGCACTCGCGCGCGACGGCTGCATGCATGTCTTCGCCCTTCTTCGGGTAGTACCACGGACGCTTCCAGTTGCCCACGTCCTCGAACGCCGCGCCGTTTTCGACGTGCCATTCGTGGATGCAGGTCTTGCGGATCGGATCGAGCAGATCGCCCAGTTCGCGCCCGGCGAACGTACCGAAGGTGACCGGCGTGTAGTTCGGGCGGAACGTGGTCGTGCCCGTTTCGGGAATCGTCTTGCCCAGCGCGTCGGCGAGGATCGCCATGCCGTTGATGTTGCCGAGCTTGCCCTGATCCGTGCCGAAACCCATCGCCGTGTAACGCTTGACGTGCTCGACGGATTCGAAGCCTTCACGTGCGGCAAGCAGAATGTCCGCTGCGGACACGTCGTTCTGGAAATCGACGAACTGCTTCGGACCGCGCGACGCGGCCTCCCGGCTTCCGACAAGCCACAGCGGCTGCATCGGCGATTCGGCGATCTCGTTGGCGTTCGGTACCTGCGGGCGGGTCACGTTGAAGCCGACTGCCTTCGCCGCTTCTACACCCGCATCGACAGCAAGGCGCAAGCCACGCGCGAGGCTGAATTCGCCTGCCGCAGCGCCGACGCTGCACTCCGGCTGCACCGCCTTGCCCGGCACGAAACACGCCTTCTCGTTGTTCCAGTGCGCCTTGCCGCCCGACTGCGCGAACAGGTGCAACACGGGGCTCCAGCCGCCCGACATCGCGAGCAGATCGCAGGCCAGAACGGCCTGTTTGCCGCCGACCTTGCCGTTCGCATACGACGCCACTTCGACCGAAGCCACGCGCCACTTGCCGTCCGCCTTCGTCACGACGGCGTTGTTCAGGATCTTGATGCCATGACGCCGGGCCGCGGCAGGCAGCGCGCCATTGCTCTGCGCACGCGAGTCGACCACCGTGACCTTGGCGCCGCACGCCTTCAGATCGAGTGCGCACTGATAGGCATCATCGTTGTTGGTGAACACGACGGCATCGCGCCCCGGCAGCACGCCATAGCGATGCACGTACGTCGATACCGCCGACGCCATCATCACGCCCGGCAGATCGTTGTTGCCGAACACGATCGGACGCTCATGCGCGCCGGTCGCGAGAATCACGCGCTTCGCACGGATCTTCCAGAGCAGTTCACGCGTGCCCTTGCGCATCGACACAGGCAGATGTTCAGTCAGACGCTGCGTGACGGTAACGAGATTGTGATCCTGATAGCCGAAGGCCGTGCTGCGGCAGAGAATCTTCACGTCGGGCATCCGGGTGAGTTCGGCTTCGATCTTCTCGACCCATTGCATGGCTGGCCGGCCATCGATCTCCGCCTTGCACGACAGCAGACTGCCGCCCAGTTCGCGCTGGTCGTCGACCAGAATCACGCGCGCGCCGGAGGCGGCCGCCGCATGCGCCGCCGCCAGACCGGTCGGGCCGGCGCCCACCACCAGCACGTCGCAATGCGCGAAGCACTTGTCATAGCGATCGGCGTCCCGTACCTCGGGGGCCTTGCCAAGACCGGCGGCTTCGCGAATCTTGTCCTCATATTTCGGCCACCATTTACGCGGCCACATGAACGTCTTGTAGTAGAACCCCGCCGGCAGAAAGCGCGAGAACTTCTGGTTGATCGCCATGCGATCGTGTTCCAGACTCGGCTCGGCGTTCACACTCGTGGCCACCAGCCCCTGATACAGCTCGACTTCCGTGGCGCGTGCGTTCGGCACGGTGTACGCGCCGCGCTCCAGCTGCACCACTGCATTCGGTTCTTCGACACCCGCTGTGACGATGCCGCGCGGACGGTGATACTTGAAACTGCGCGCCACGAAATGCACGCCGTTCGCGAGCAGCGCGGACGCCAGCGTGTCGCCCTGAAAACCCTGATACGTGCGCCCGTTGAACGTGAAGGTCAGCGGAATCGCGCGGTTGATGCGCCCACCGGCGCCGAGGCGGTCTTTCTGGCTCATTTGTTGTTGCCCTCCTGAGCGTCGCTATTCGTTGCAGCCCCGGCAGACCCCGGAGCCCCGCCGAATGTTTCATAACCGAGGAACTGATACGACACCGTATCGCGCGTCGCCATGAACCAGCGGCGGCAGCCCTGCGTATGCAGCCATTGCTCGCGATGCACGCCACGCGGGTTCTTGCGCATGAACAGGTAGTCGCCCCACTCCTTGTCGGTGAGCTTGTCGGTATCGAGCGGGCGGGCGATATCGGCCTCGCCGCCGCAGGAAAATTCGGATTCGGCGCGCGGCCCGCACCACGGGCATTCAATCAGTAGCATGTGTATCTCCGTCGTGTGCGTGGGTTTAGTGGGCGACAGCGGCTGCGCCGTGTTCGTCGATCAGATGGCCGGTGTAGAAGCGGTCCAGCGAGAACGGCGCATTCAGCGGATGCGGTGCATCGTTGGCGATCGTGTGCGCGAACACCCAGCCCGAACCCGGCGTCGCCTTGAAGCCGCCCGTGCCCCAGCCGCAGTTGAAATACAGGCCCTTGACGTCTGTCTTGCTGATGATCGGGCATGCGTCCGGCGAGACGTCCACGATACCGCCCCATTGGCGGTTCATCCGCACGCGCGAGAACACCGGGAACATTTCGACGATCGCCTCCAGCGTGCCTTCGATGATGTTGAAGCTGCCGCGCTGCCCAAAGCCCGTGTATTGATCGACGCCCGCGCCGATTACGAGATCGCCCTTGTCGGACTGACTGATGTACGCGTGCACCGCGTTCGACATCACCACGGTATTGACCACCGGTTTGATCGGCTCGGAAACGAGTGCCTGCAAAGGGTGGCTTTCCAGCGGCAGGCGCACGCCGGCCATATCGGCGAGCGTCGACGTATTGCCCGCGGCCACGACCGCGACCTTCTTTGCCTTGATGAAGCCCTTCACCGTGTCGACGCCCGTCACCGCTCCGCCTTCGCGGCGAATGCCGGTGACCTGACAGTTCTGGATGATGTCGACGCCATGCTGGTCCGCGCCACGCGCAAAGCCCCAGGCCACCGCGTCGTGCCGCGCGACACCCCCGCGACGCTGGATCGACGCACCCAGCACGGGATAGCGGCTGTTGAGATTGATCGTCGGTTCGATTTCCTTGATCTGTTCGGGCGTGAGGAATTCGGCATCGACGCCGTTGAGCCGGTTCGCGTTCACGCGGCGCTCCGTGTCGCGCACGTCCTGCAACGTATGCGCGAGATTCATCACGCCGCGCTGGCTGAACATCACGTTGTAGTTGAGGTCCTGCGACAGACCCTCCCACAGTTTCATGGCCTTTTCATACAGCGCGGCCGATTCGTCCCACAGATAGTTGGAACGCACGATCGTCGTATTGCGCGCCGTGTTGCCGCCGCCGATCCAGCCTTTTTCGAGGATGGCGATATTGCGCACGCCGTGCTCTTTCGCGAGGTAATACGCCGTCGCAAGACCGTGCCCGCCCCCGCCGACGATCACCACGTCGTATTCACGCTTCGGTTCCGGGCTCCTCCATTGACGCTCCCAGTTCTCGTGATACGACAACCCGTTGCGGAACAAACTGAATATCGAATAGCGGCTCATCTGGCTGGTCCTCTCTTTAGCATTCGATGACGTTCACGGCGAGACCACCGCGCGACGTCTCCTTGTATTTCGTCTTCATGTCGGCGCCGGTTTCGCGCATTGTCTTGATCACGTTGTCGAGCGTCACGTAGTGCGTGCCGTCGCCCTTGAGCGCCATGCGCGACGCGTTCAGCGCCTTGATGGCGCCCATGGCGTTGCGCTCGATGCAGGGAATCTGCACGAGGCCGCCGACCGGATCGCATGTCATGCCCAGGTTGTGCTCCATGCCGATTTCGGCGGCGTTCTCGACCTGATCGGGGGTGCCGCCCATGACCGCGGCGAGTGCCGCGGCGGCCATCGAACAGGCGACGCCCACTTCGCCCTGGCAGCCCACTTCGGCGCCGGAGATCGACGCGGTTTCCTTGTAGATGATGCCGATCGCCGCAGCGGTCAGCAGAAAGTCGACGATGCCCTGCTCGTTCGAGCCCGGCACGAACTTCACGTAGTAATGCAGCACGGCGGGAATCACGCCTGCGGCTCCGTTGGTCGGCGCGGTCACGACGCGGCCGCCGGCGGCGTTTTCTTCGTTGACCGCCATCGCATACAGGTTGACCCAGTCGAGCATCGACAGCGGATCGCGCAGCGATTCTTCCGAGCGTGTGCGCAACTGCGACGAAAGCTCCGCCGCGCGACGCTTCACGCGCATCGGACCCGGCAGTTCTCCGCGCACCTTGCAGCCGCGCTCGACGCATACGGCCATCGTCCTCCAGATCGCGAGCAGACCTTCGCGCACCTCTTCCGGCGAGCGGCTCGCGCATTCGTTGCGGAACGTGACCTCGGCAATCGACAGACCGCTTTCACGGCAGGCACGCATCAGATCGTCGCCGGTACGGAACGGATGCGGCACCTCGCCGCCAGCGCGCACGCCGTTCACGCGATCGCCTTCGCGATTCACGACAAAACCGCCGCCCACCGAGTAATACTCTTTCTCGACCAGCAGTTGCCCGTTTTCATCGAAGGCCTGAAAGCGCATGCCGTTCGGATGCACGAGGCCCGTCGTGCCCATCAGCTTGCGATAGAACGCGAGGTGCTCCTTCTCCTCGAACTGCACGCGATGCTTGCCGAGCAGGCTGAGCGTCTTCTCGCGGCGGATGTCGGCGAGACGCGGCTCGATCAGATCCGGATCGATCGATTCCGGCAGGTGGCCTTCGAGCCCGAGCAGCACCGCCTTGTCGGTGCCGTGGCCCTTGCCGGTCGCGCCGAGCGAGCCATATAGCTCGACCTTGACGCGGCGCACGAAGCCCAGCAGATTCGCGTCTTCGACGTGAGACGCGAAGCGGCATGCCGCAATCATCGGACCAACCGTGTGCGAACTCGACGGGCCGATGCCGATCTTGAACAGATCGAAAACGCTGACGTTCATGGAACCTGCCTTGTAGTGAATCGGTGGGCGTATCGGCCGGATCAGGGTCGGGGCGTGCCCCAAAGCGCCTCTTCCGGTGTGACGCCAGTACACCAGCGCGTAAAATTGGCCGATAGAACAAAAACGGCATCGACGTGGGATGGCGACGCCAAAGGCCGCCCGATGTCGTCAAAAGGGCGCCGCTGTTCGTTTCTACGATGGTTCGAGGCGAAAAAGCGCAAGTCGCCGCACAGGTGATCGGCGACGCTAGGACCATCGCGCGCATGCGGGAGCGCGCCGTTGCCTGAGCGCCCTGTTTCTTCCGTAATTGCTGGACACCCGCTGGACACTTATGACGCACGCAGGCGCAGCCTCGCCATGAAAACCGCTGAATCACTACCGCTCACCTCGATCGACGGCGTGCCGAAGGAGCGCATCCGCTTCGGCATCGTGTTGCTGCCGAATTTCACGCTGACGGCGTTTTCAGGCTTCGTCGACATGCTGCGCCTCTCCGCCGATGAAGGCGACTACAGCAAGCCGGTGCGCTGCTCGTGGAGCGTGATCGGCGACACGCTCGCGCCCGTCCGTGCGAGTTGCGGGATTCAGATCACGCCGTGGGAGACCTTCGCGACGGCCGAGCCATTCGACTACGTGGTGGTGGTTGGCGGCCTGCTGCATTCCGGACCGCAGGCAAACGACGAAACCCTGCAGTTCATCCGCCGGGCCGCACGCACGAACGCGACGCTGGTCGGCATCTGCACGGGCGTATTTGCGCTGATGCGTGCCGGCGTGCTCGACGAGCACCGCATCTGCGTCAGCTGGTTTCATTACTGGGATTTCGTGGAGCGCTTTCCGTCGGTGAATTCCGATGCGCTCATCGCCGACCGGCTGTTCGTGATCGACCGGCGGCGCATCACCTGTTCAGGCGGCCGGGCTTCGATCGATGTCGCCGCCGCGATCCTGCTGCGGCATTTCGAGCATGCAACCGTGCAGAAGGCATTGAGGATCCTGCTGGTCGGCGAAATGCAGAAAGGCAATGCGCCGCAGCCGCATCCGCCCGGTCTCGAGCCCGCGACCCATCCGAAGGTCAAGCGCGCGATTCTGTTGATGGAGCAGCACGTCGGGCGCTCATTGCCGCTCGAGGAGCTGGCGTGCAAGCTGGATCTCTCGCCGCGTCAGCTGGAGCGGCTATTCAAGGCCGAAACGGGCAAGAGCCCGCAGGCGTTTGCCAAGCAGGTCAGGTTGAGGACCGCGGCGTGGTTACTGACCAGTTCCGACCGCACAGTCGCCGATATCGCATCGAGTTGCGGCTTTTCGGACGCTTCGCATCTGGGACGCGAATTCCGCAAGCAGTTCGGCGTGCCGCCCGTGATGTTCCGTGAGCAGCGCGGCGCGGTGCCGGCTGAAGAGGCCGCCGTGTTCGACGAAACCTTTCCAGGGCGCGTGGACGTATATTGAGCGTAGCGAGCCGCCGGCGGTGCATGTTGCAACCGGCGGCTCCCGTCCGTCATCTGTCGATCACGACTCTTCCGACCACGCGTTACTCTCGCGCGCCATCAGCGCCGACGAAGCTGCCGGGCCGAACGTCCCGGCGGTATAGCCACGCGGCTTGTCGCCCGAACGCTTCCATCCTTCGATGATCGGCTCGATCCACGTCCACGCCGCTTCCAGCTCGTCGCGGCGCATGAAGTGCGTCAGTCGCCCACGGATCACATCGATCAGCAACCGCTCGTACGCTTCCGCCCGGCGCTCGGTAAAGGCCTGCTCGAGATCCAGATTCAGGTTCACCGGCAGCATCCTCAGCCCGCTGCCCGGTTCCTTCGCGAGCATCTGCAGCTGGATCGACTCGGCCGGCTGCAGCTGGATCACGAGGCGATTGCCGTACTTGCGCGGACCGCTCGGAATGATCGAAAACGGCAGATCCGCAAACTCGATGACGATCTCCGACACCTTCTTCTGCATCCGCTTTCCCGTGCGCAGGTAAAACGGCACGTGCGCCCAGCGCCAGTTGTTGATGTGGGCGCGCAGCGCGACGAAGGTCTCGGCGTGGCTGTCGGCAGGCACGTTGTCTTCCTGCAGATAGCCCTTCACCGGCTCGCCGCCCACCGCGCCAGCCGTGTACTGGCCGCGCACTGTGTCGCGGGCGATGTCCTCGTCGGTCATGCGTCGCAGCGAGCGCAGCACCTTGAGCTTCTCATCGCGTACCGCATCCGGGTCGAGCGACACCGGCGGCTCCATCGCGACGATGCACAGCAGCTGCAACAGGTGGTTTTGCACCATGTCGCGCAGCGCGCCGGTTTCGTCGTAGAAGCCCGCGCGGCTGCCCACGCCGACGTTCTCCGCGACGGTGATCTGCACGCTCTTGATATACGGCGCCTGCCAGAGCGGCCCGAAGATCGCGTTGCCGAAGCGCAGCACCATCAGGTTCTGGACGGTTTCCTTGCCGAGGTAGTGGTCGATCCGGTAGATCTGCGTTTCCGCGAAATGCTGGCCGACCGAATTGTTGATTGCCTGCGCTGAAGCCAGATCGTGACCCAGCGGCTTTTCCAGCACGACGCGCGAATGCTCGTCGACGAGCCCGACCGCGGCGAGGTTGTCGCAGATGGTCGTGAAGAGATCCGGCGCTGTTGCGAGATAGAAGACGCGCCGCACGCCGGGGCGCGACGCCTCGGCAAGACGCGCGTAATCGCCCGGCTGATCGACGTCGATCCGCACGTACTCGAACAGCGCCAGAAATCTGTCCCATGCAGACGCATCCAGCGCCTTGTGTTCGACGAACGGCTTCGAGTGCTCTTCCATGAAGGCGAGATAGTCGTCGCGCGTCCAGTTCTTGCGGCCGATTGCGAGGATGCGGGTGTCGGTGGGCAGGTTGCAATGCAGATGCGCCATATACAGCGCGGGCAGCAGCTTGCGGGCCGACAGGTCGCCGCCGCCCCCGAAAATGATCATGTCTAGCGGGAGGTCGGGCGTTGCTTGAGCAGTCTGGGTGGTCATAGCGCGGTTGCACCATCGTAAGGATGTCGGTCAGACGCGAAAAAACGCCCGGCGGCCGGGCATTTTTTTACGAACGCCTATGGTGCAACGTTTTGCGATTGTTTGCACGCGGTACGCGCACCATGTGCACAGCGAGCCTGCCTTGCGACAAACGTTGTCAGCCAGCGCTTAACTGGTCACGCGCCACCCGGCCGGCGCCCAGATCCCATGCCGCGCAACCGACCGTCTTGAACACGACCGGCGTGCCGGCAGGCACTGGCGCCGAAGCAGCCAGCACCGCGGCGATGCCGGTCACGGTGTCCCACTTCACGCCGGCCTGGATGAAGTCGCCGGCTTCATGCTTTGCGCCGGCCAGATCGTCGACGAACAACGCGCTGCCCAGCACCGTCCGCGCGCCGATCTCCACTGCATCCGGCGTAAAGGCGCCGACACCGATGACGAGCCGGTCCGCGCGCGGCGCTTCGTCGTAGACAGCCTGTTTGCTCGTCGTCAGCGTGATCACCAGATCGACGGAATCGGGTACTTCAGCGCTTGCCAGCGGTTGTACGCCGGGGACCTTCGCGCGGTGCGCCTCGCAAAACGCCCGCGCGCGTGCCGGCGAACTGCCGCGCACGCGCACGAGCGCGTGCGGAAACAGCTCGCCGATCGCCTCCAGATGATTCGCCGACTGCGTACCGGCGCCGATCAGCAGAATGTCGCGCGGCGCGGCCGGCATGAAGGTCTGTATGCCCAGCATCGTCATCGCCGCCGTCCGGCGGCCGGTGACCGTCGGGCCATCGAGGATGAAGAGCGTCTCGCCGGTGTCCGGGTCGCTCGCCATCACCTGGCCGTGGATCGTCGGCAGCGAGCGTTCGCGGTTGGACGGACACACGTTGACGAGCTTGTGAAGCGCGAGATCCGGCGCGGTGGCCGGCATCGACAACATCACGCCGCCCGCATTCAGCGGCACCACCAGCCGCTCCGGGCTCGCGATCCGGCCCTGCGCGTAGTCGATCGCGGCGGTCTTCAGCGCGTCGACGAGCAATGCATACGGCGTAAGCCGCGCGGTCTCGGCGGCGTCGAAAATGCGGGTAGTCATGTCTGCCGGGTTCCCTTGCGGAGTTCAGTCAATGTTGTGGATGCGCGGACCCACGCTCAGCGCACCAGAAAGCCGTAGGTCAACGGATCGCGCTCATCGATGATCCAGTTCGCGAAGCCGCAGATATACGCATTGCCTTCGATCTGGGGAATCACCGCATCGAAGCGGTCCAGCTTCGTTTCGGACAGCACGCGTCCGCGGAAGATCGTGCCGATCACCGATTCGTTCACGAGCGTCTCATCCTTGCCCAGCTCGCCGCGCAGATAGAGCTGAGCAACGCGTCCGGCCGTGCCCGAACCTGTGGGTGAACGATCCACTTCGCGATCGGCGAACACGCAGCAGTTGGCCTGCGTCGAGTCAGGATAACGCGGCGCGTTATCGATGATCGTGCCGTAGATATGGTTGATTTCCGGAATGTGCGGATGCTGGACCTTGAATGCCAGGTTCGCGGCGCGTTTCACTTCGTCGCCGAACTGGATGAGCTTCTCGACCTGCGCCTCCCGCACCTCCAGACCGAACGGCTTGCCCGACGTATAAAAATAGAACGCGCCGCCGAACGCAATATCGCCCGTGACTTCGCCGAACGACGGCGTCGTGACCGTCACGTCGCGCTGCCAGATGAAGGACGGCACGTTGACGAAGCGCACGTCGCCGGTATGGTCGCCGTCCCATTGCACGAATGCCTCGATGAAGCCGCACGGCGCATCGATGCCGACGCGCGTCTCCGGCTCCGAACGTTCGACCCAGCCGAGCGAGACCGCAGCCGTCGCGAGCGCGATCACGCCGTGGCCGCAGTGATCGCTATAGCCCTCGTTGTGAACGAAGATGATGCCGAAATCGGCGCCCTCGCTGACCGGCTCGGTCAGGTAGCCGCCGTACATGTCGGCGTGTCCGCGCGGCTCGAACATCAGCGCGCGGCGCAGTTCGTCGCCATGTTCCTTCAGCCACGTCCGCCTCTCGACGATGGTCTTGCCGGGAAACTTCGGCAGCCCGCTCGTGACGATCCGGAACGGCTCGCCGCCCGTGTGCACTTCAACCGTACTGATGACGCGATTTAACTTCATGACGGCTGAACACTCCCCGCGAGGCGCAATGCTTTGTTGATGGCCATTTTGTTCTCCTCCGTGCTGTTCTATACTGGCTCAAAATGTAGACCACCTTTGGTTTCACATCAACCAGTTTCAATATTCCCGGCGAAATCTGGTTCAAATCTGGATCAGCCAACCCGCCGCCACGAGCGAACATGGTTACGACGCCACCCGCGATGGACAGCACGTTTCGCCCCAAACAGATTTACGAGCAGGTGTCCGGACGGATTCGCGCCGACATCCGCAGCGGCCAGTTCGCGCCGGAATCGCGGCTGCCGTCGGAGCGGGAGCTGGCGGCACGTTTTGGCGTCGGCCGGCCAGCCGTGCGCGAGGCGATCGGCGCGTTGCAGAACGAGGGGCTTGTCATCACGCGCCGCAATTCGGGCACGTACGTGTGTGCGGATGCGTTGCAGCGGTTGTCGGCGGCGCCGGCGGACGACGCTGCGTCGCTCGCCGATGCGGACATCAGCCCGACCGCCACGCTCGATGTCCGGTTGATCCTCGAGCCGGCGATCGCCCGCCGCGCTGCTGCGCTGGGCCAGCGCGACGCGCTCGCCGAGCAGTATCTGGCGCAGATGGATTCGATCGTCGACGTGACGGATCCGGAGCAGCGGGTGCTGTGGAACAACAGCGACCGCCTGTTCCACCGGCAGCTCGCGATGATGACGGGCGACGCCCTGCTCGTGAAAATCGCCGACGAAGTGGCGAAGACCATGGACCAGCCGCTCTGGAAGCGGCTGAAAGACGACGGCATTTACGACACGGGACGCATCAGGCTGTACGTGTCGGAACACCGGCTGATCTACGAGGCGATCGTCGGCGGTGATGCCGACGCCGCGGCGTTCTATGTCGAGCAGCACATCAGGCGGGTACAGCGCGACATCGCGCCGAAATAGCGCCGAAGCGGCAAAACCCGCCGCTCAGCCCGGCGGGTCGCCACGCGCGCGGGTGGACTGGATCACGAGCAGCACGTCGCCGTTTTCAATCAGACAAGGTGGATCTTCATAGAACGACAGCAAACGTCCGCCGCGCACCAGCCCGATCACCAGCGCGCCGGGCATTGCGTTGCTCCAGCAGCCGACTTCGTGCGCTTCGGCGGCCCGTTCCTTGAAGTCCACGCGCCCGCGCGAAGACAGCAGATCGTTGACGAACGGCACGATATAGCTGCTTGCGACGGCATCGGCCATCAGCAGTCCACCGATTTTCGTCGACGAGATGATCACGTCCGCGCCCGCCTGCCGCAATTGCCGCTGGAACGTCTGCTCCTGAATCCGCACGACGATCTTCGTTTCCGGCGCGACACTGCGCACGGTCAACGTCAGCAGGATCGCGATGGCATCTTCGGGCACGGCGATGATCACGGCTTTCGCAAGGCGCACCTGCACCTGCTGCAACAGGTCTTCGCGTGACGGATCGCCGAGCAGCCCAGCCACGCCCAGCGCGGTCGCCGCTTCGAGCGCCGACTGCTGCGGGTCGATCACGACAATCCCGGCCGGATCCACGCCGCTTTCGAGCAACTCACGCACCGCGACCGCCCCGCTCAGTCCGAAGCCGCACACGACAATGTGCTCGCGCAACTGCTTTTGCAGGCGTTTCATGCGAAATTCCTCGATGACGCGTTGGATGACGAACTGATAGGCCGTGCCCAGAAAGACAAACCAGATGATGATGCGGATCGGCACGATGAAGAACGCATCGATGAGCCGCGCGCGGGCGGTGATGGGGACGATGTCGCCGTAGCCGACCGTCGCCACGGTCACCATCGTGAAGTACATCAGGTCGACGATGCCCAGCGCCTCCTTGGTCGCGTCACGCAGGCCCGCGCGGTCCAGGTACAGCACGGCGAACGCCAGCACGCACAGGCCGGCGACGAAAAAGATCCGCAGCAACAAGACGCGTTGCGGCGACGCGGCCGGTCGCGTGAACAACGTGCGGCCGCGTGGCGCCTGCCACGGCAGACGGGCGCGGCGCGGCAACCGGAACCGGATCGATCTGCGGCGCTCTTCGGGCACGCGGTGCTCCTCGCAATGGGAACACCGGATTCTACGACGGCGGACGGTCTGACCTGACCCAACCAGTCGTCCGAAACGACGTCAGCGTTATTTCTCCCAAAGGCGTACAATGGTTAACACCTAGGTATTAACCCTTACCGATTAAATCATGTCCAGCCATCCTGTTTCCAGCAATCTCCGCAATTCCGCCGCCCGTCCGGCAAAGAAATCGTCGTTCAAGGCTGCCTTTCTGAGCTTCGCGCGCGACATGTGGCATTCGTACCAGCGCCACAGCCAGTATCAGGTGATGCTTGCCGCCGGCCGCCAGTACGGTGCGCCGGAAAAGGTCGTCTACAACCGCAGCAAAAGTCGCCAGGGCTAAGCCACAAGGGTGAAGTCGCCCTTTTCCTGACTGCGTATCCAGCGCGTTTCGGCTTGAAGTGCGAAGCGTTCACAGCATGCTGCGCGGCCGTTTCATCGTGCCGTCGAAAAAGCGCTCCAAACGGAACTCCGCCAGATCGAGCGAAGGCTGACCTTCGTCGATCCACTCGGCAAGCAGCTTGCCGACAATCGGCCCCATCGCGAAACCGTGACCGCAAAAGCCCGTCGCGATCATCAGACCACTCACCTGCGAAGGCGCATCGATGACGGGAATGCCGTCGGGCAACACATCGATGAGGCCCGCCCACGCCTCGGTGACCTGTGCGTTCTTCAATGCGGGAAACAAGGTCTTGAGCTTCTTCAACGCCCGCGGCGCGTGGCCGCGCTCGGGCTGCGGCTGCGGATCGCGCGGATGCAGCACACGTTCGTGCTGCGGCACCACGCCCGGCACCCGCTCGCGCAAATCGCGCAGAAAAGCGCCATTCAGATGAAAGTGAAATGAGTCGCGCTGCGTCCACAGTTCCGGCAGGAACCACTTCAACGCACGCAGATGGCCAGGCGTCACGTCGACGTCGACCTGCATATCGTCGGCCAGATTGATCATGCCGTTCGCGCGCTGACGGATGCCGAGCCCGCTGCCCCAAAACGTGGACGCGGTGATCTGCGGCAATGCGTTCGTGCGCATGCAGGTGCCGCGCACGACCTGCTGCGGCAGTTCGAGACCGAGCGTCGCGAGCAGCCGCCAGCTGCTTGCGCCTGCGGCGCAGATGAAGCGCGACGTGCGGATCGTGCCCCGCTCGGTGACGACGCCGGTAATCGCGCCCGCCCCGCGCTCGACCGCCACCACGCCACAACCTTCGAAGAAGAGCGCACCCGCCTCAACCGCACGCGCGGCGAACGCCGCTGCGACACGGCGCGGCTCGGCCTGGCCGTCGGTCGGTGTATAGAGCCCGCCGAGTGCTACGCCCTGCATGCCGGTCACGTGCGCATCGATCTGTGCCCGATCGAGCAGACGGGTATCGAGCCCGTACTGACGGGCCACGTCCATCCATTGCCGGAGCGACGTCCAGTCCCGCTCCTCGCTGGCGACGTACAGGCATCCGCCCTGGCGCCATTCGAGGTCGAAGTCCAGTTCCTTCTCGAGTTGTTCCCACAGGCGGATGCCCGCCATCATCAAAGGCACTTCGGCGGCCTCACGGCCCTGCTGGCGCACGAATCCCCACGCGCGCGTGGACTGCTGTCCGGCAATGCGCGATTTGTCGACAACCACGGCCCTGAGGCCACGCCGCGCGAGATACCAGGCCGCCGCGCAGCCCATGATGCCGGCCCCGGCGATCACGACATCGGCGTGTTCGGGAAAGGTGTCATCGGCGCGCGTGAGCGCCGCGTGCAGCGGATAAGTCGTGGTCATCGGGGCTCGGGTGAGTGGCGTGATCCTGGGGCAGGATCTTCGCAGGCACATCGACCGACTGCAAGCCCATCACCGAAACCGACAGCCCGCGCACCGTCGCGCCGTCGCGCACATTGCGCAGCGCGAGCGTCGCATGATGCCGCTGTGCGATACGCGAGGCAATCGCCAGACCGAGGCCGCTACCCTGCCCCTGTGCGTCCGTGCCACGATAGAACCGGTCGAATACGCGGTCGAGTTCCTCTTCCGCAATCCCGGGGCCGCTGTCCACGACCTGGAAGCCGATGGTCCGCGCGCCTCCGGCATCGCGCAGCAGAATCAGGTCGACCCTGCCGCCAGCGGGCGTGTGGCGGATCGCGTTGTCGATCAGATTGTTGAGCAGCACGGTCAACGCATGCTGTTCCGCAAGGACCGGGTAGGCGTCGTCGGGTGTCGCAGGCGCTACGAGTTCGAGCCCGAGGTCGATCCCTCTCGCTTCGGCCAGCAGCGAAAAATCGCCGACCGCCTGTTCGCCGAGCCGGCGCAGGCTGACAGTCGCCATCGGCGTCGCCGGTTGGGCTTCTTCGCGGGCGAGCGTCAGCAGTTGCTGCACGAGATGGATGATGCGATTGAGCCGGCCGCCGATGCGCTCGAGCGTCGGCCCATGCGCGACGAGCGTGCCGTCGCGCTCGGCCGCCTGCAGTTGCAGCTTCAGCGCGGCGAGCGGCGAGCGCAGTTCATGGGCTGCATCGGCGATGAACGTGCGCTGCGCCTGCGACGCGACGCTCAGGCGGTGCAGCAGGTCGTTCAGCGCTTCGACGAGCGGCAGGATTTCGACGGGCACGCGGCCGTCGAGCCGCACCGGCTCGAGCGACTCGATCGAGCGGGTCGACAGCGCACCCGACAGCCCGCGGATCGGCGCCAGCCCGCGCGCGACGACGAACAGCACCAGCGCGATCGTGACAGGAATCAGCAGCCATAGCGGCCACAACGTGCGCAGCGCGAGCCGCAACGCCAGGTCCTCGCGCACGGACACGGGCTGTGCGACCTGAATGAAGCGGTCCGCCTGCTGCAGGCCGAACACGCGCCAGTGATATTCGCCGCGCTCGATGGTGCGGATGCCCGCCGGGAAACGCGTGAGTTCCGGCGCCTGCAACGATTGATAGACCTGGTTGCCGGCCTTGTCCCAGATCTGGATGACGATGCGGTCGTCGGAAATGCCTTCGAATTCGGGTCTCGTGCGCTCAGCGCTGGCGGTGCGCTCGAGATTGCCCGGCAGCGAGAGCGCCACCGCGCGCAACTCGTAGTCGAACAGTTCGCTCGCCTCTTCGCGCGCGGTGTGAAAGATCCCATAGCCAGCGACAAGCGAGGCTGCGGCAAGTCCGAAGATGAGCCAGCCAAGCAGCCAGCGCCGGATCGACGTCATCCAGCCCTCTTCAACCGGTAGCCGACGCCGCGAATCGTAACGATCTGCTCGGCGCCAATCTTGCGGCGCAGGCTGTGCACATGGACTTCGATCGTGTTGCTGCCGACCTCCTCGCCCCATCCGTACAGCTTTTCTTCGAGTTCGGCTTTCGTGAACACGCGCGTCGGCTCTTCGATCAGCGCCTGCAGCAAGCCGAATTCGCGCGGCACGAGCGGCAGCAGTTCGCCATTCTTCGTCACCTCGTGCGATGCCGGATCGAGCGTGAGTTCCCCGTGTGCGTAGACCGGCTGCTTCTGCCCTGTGCGCCGGCGCAGCAGCGCGCGTACGCGCGCGGCCAGCTCGTCGAGATCGAATGGCTTGATGAGGTAGTCGTCCGCGCCGGCGTCGAGGCCGCGGATGCGCTCCTCGACGGCGTCGCGCGCGGTCAGGATGATGACGGGCGCCGCGCCGCCCGCCTTGCGATAGCCGTTCAGCACGTCGATACCGTCTTTCTTCGGCAAGCCGAGGTCCAGCAGCACCAGATCGTAGACACCGTTGCCAAGCGACAGATCCGCCGCGCGCCCGTCTTCCGCCCAGTCGATCGCGTAGCCCACGCGGCGCATCGATTCAAGCACGGTTTCGGCAATCATCTCGTCGTCTTCGATCAATAGCAGACGCATCTCCATACTCCTTTTTCGGTATGCCTGCATTGTCGCGGTCTCAAGCTTAACGCGAGCTTAAGTATTACTTAAGCTCGCCCCCTCGAAAATCGGCGCTTTGTCGGGACGCGCGTTCGCATGAAGCAAAGGTGCGTCCCTTCCTCAAGATCAGGAGCCGGATTTGCCCGCATTTCACGCCGATCCAGCGGTGCACCCGACCCGCGTCGTGCGCGGCCGGTGTGTGACTGCCCTGCGCGCGACGATGCCGCTCTGCGCAATGCTGATTGCCGGTTGCACGTGGTATCACCGCGAACCGCTGGCGCCGCGCGACACATCGACCTCCGCAAGCACGCTCGAGCGCATCCAGATCGACCCGGCCACGATGCCGCTGCCCGAACTGGCCGCCCACCGCTTCGATCCTTCCAACGGACTCGATATCGAAGAAGTCGCGATGCTCGCCGTCGCCAACAACCCGGATCTGAAGCTCACCCGCGACGATCTCGGCATCGCACGCGCGCAGGCTTTTTCGGCGGGGTTGCTGCCCGATCCGCAACTGAGCGTGTCGAGCGACTACCCCGGCGCGGAGGGCTTCACGCGCGCGTTCAATTATGGCCTCAGCATGGACGTGATGGCGATCGTCACGCGCGGCGCGAATAAAAAGTCAGCTGAGGCGACTGTCGTCAAGACCGATCTTGGCCTGCTCTGGCAGGAATGGCAGATCGTCGCGCAGGCGAAGCAGTTGTTCCTGAAGGCACGCTTTCAGGAAGAGACCTTGCCGCTTCTCCAGCAGCAGCTCGAACTGTCGCGCACGCGCTACGAGCGGATGGCCGAAGCACAGCGCGCAGGCAACCTCACTGAAGACCAGCTGACCGCCGCGCTCACCTCGTACAGCGACGCACGCAAGCAATACACCGACGCGGAACGTGCCGCCGAACAGACGCATCACGACCTCAACGCGCTGCTGGGTCTCGCACCCGACGTGCAGTTGCAGCTGACCGGCGACGACGACGCTGCGCCCGTCGCCGGTTCCACGATCGACTCGGCGGTCGCGATGTTGCCGAAACGCAGGCCTGACCTGCTCGCGCTGAAGGCCGGTTACGAGGCGCAGGAGCAGAAGTATCGCGCGGCGATCCTCAACCAGTTTCCGAGCCTGTCGGTCGGTTTCGTGCGGGCGCGCGATACGTCGAACATTTACACGAGCGGCTTCCAGATCAACCTGAGTCTGCCGATCTTCAACCGCAATCAGGGCAACGTCGCGATCGAAAAAGCCACGCGCCAGCGTCTGCGCGACGAATACCAGGACCGCCTGAACCAGGCGTATGCCGACGTCGCGCACATGCGCGCCGACAGCGCGATCCTCGCGCGCCAGCTCCAGCAGACCGAGAGCGCGTTGCCCGATGTCGATCTCGCCGCCCGCCACGCGTCGCAGGCCTACTCGGCGCACAACCTTGCCCTCGGCGCCTACACCGATGCGCAAAGCGCTGCGCTGACCAAACGCATCGACGTGGCCACGCTACGCGAGTCGCTCGCGGAACAGCGTGTTGGCCTGCAGGCGCTGCTCGGCAGCGCGATTCCCGATGCCTTCTCCGCCGACCAGACTTTCACCGAAACCCATGCGAAATAGCCGCTTTTCGATGCAGGCGCGCCGCGTCGCGATGTGCCTTGCCACCACGGCCGCCGTGTGGAGCGCCCACGCTTACGCCGACGCCGAACCCGTCGTCACGGTACAGACCGCCCAGGTCCACCGCGACGTCATCGCCCAGCCTGTGCGCGCCTATGGCACCGTCGCCGCATCCGCTTCGAACGTGACGACGGTGAACCTGCCGTATATCGCGCGCATCACGCAGATGCGCGTGCAGCCCGGCCAGACCGTCGCACGCGGCACGCCGCTCGCCATCGTGCAGGCAGATCCCGCTGCCGTGCTCGCCGCCACCCAGGCGAGAAGCGCGACGACGCTCGCGCAAGGCGAACTCGCGCGCACCCAGTCTCTGTACGACAAGAGTCTCGCCACCCAATCGCAACTCGCGACCGCGAAAAAGGCCGCCCTCGATGCGCAGCAGGCGCTCGCCGCACAGGATCAGATGGGCATCTCCGCAGGCCCGCATCCGCTCTACGCACCCATCGACGGCGTCGTCCTGCAGGTTTCCGTGGCACAGGGCGATCAGGTTCAGCCAGGCGCCGCGATCATGCAGCTTGCCGCCACCGGCAGTGGCAAGGACGCACGGCCAAACGTCATGCTCAGCGTCGAGCCCTCGGATGCCGCCGCCGTGCATCCCGGCGACACGTTGACGCTGCGCGGCCTGTCGAGCGCGCTCGCACGAAGCGCGGTGCCGGGCCGCGTCGTCATGGTCGGCGCCTCAGTCGATCCGCAAAGTCAACTGGTCAATATCGGCGCGAACGTGCCGCTCGGCCAGACCGCGTTCATCCCGGGCACGCGCGTCAGCGCCGATATCGCGACGAACCCCGGCACGCACTGGATCGTGCCGCGCGCCGCCGTCCTGAAAGACGGGCAAGGCGAGTACGTGTTCCAGATCACGCCGGATCACAAGGCGCATCGCGTGAGCGTCGTCACCAGGGTCGAAGACGACAGCCGCTATGGCGTCGACGGCATGCTCAATGGCGCGCAGCCGCTTGTCGTCAGCGGCAACTATGAACTGAAGGAAGGGATGGCCGTGCAGATCGTCGGGAGCGCCGCCCGATGAATTTCGGTCAATGGATGCAGATGCATCGGCGCTCGCTGCTGTTCGTGGTCGCGCTGCTGGCGATCACCGGCGCGTTGACCGCGTTTCGTCTGCCGATCTCGCTGTTCCCGAACGTGGCGTTTCCCCGCGCGGTGGTGTCGCTCGATGCCGGCGACCGCCCTGCCGAGCAGATGGCGACGCTCGTCACCATGCCCGTCGAGGAAGCGCTGCGCCGCGTGCCGAACGTGCGCGACGTTCAGTCGAAGACGAGCCGCGGTTCCGCCGAAATCTCGATCAATTTCGACTGGGGCACCGACATGGCGCAGGCCACGTTGCAGGCACAGTCCGCGATCAGCGAAATTCTTGCGACGCTGCCCCCGGGCACGTCGATGCAGGTGCGCCGGATGGACCCGACGGTGTTCCCGGTGCTCGCCTACAGCCTCACGTCGAAGGAGCAGTCGCAAAGCGCGCTGCATGATCTTGCGCAGTTTCAGATGCGCCCGCTGCTGTCGTCGGTGGAAGGTGTCGCGCGGGTCGAAGTGACCGGCGGCGCGCAGGACGAATTCGAAGTGGCGATCGAGCCGGCGCGGCTTGCGGCGTACAAGCTGTCGCTCGCGGACGTATCGAAGGCGATCGGCGCGAGCAACGTGCTGATGGCAACCGGCCGCATCGAAGATCACGACAAGCTGTATCTCTTGATCGCCAACGCCACCATCACGCGCATCGACGAGCTGAAGAATGTGGTCGTCGCGGCGACGGGGGCGTCGCAGGTCCGGCTCGGTGATGTGGCCACGGTCCGGCAGGGCGTGGTCCCGAAATGGATGCGCGTGACGGCGGACGGCCAGGACGCCGTGTTGATCAATATCTTTCAGCAGCCGGGCGCAAACAGCGTAGCGATGGCGAAGACGATCCGGACAAGGCTCGCCGCTTTCCAGCGTCAGATGCCGCCCGGCGCTCATCTCGCGAACTGGTACGACCAGAGCGAACTGGTGACGGCCTCGGCCAAAAGTGTTCGTGACGCCATCATGATCGGCGTCGTGCTTGCCGCGCTCACGTTGTTCGCGTTCCTGCGCAACTGGAAAATCACCGCGATTGCCGTGGCGCTCGTACCCGTGGTGATGGCCGCGACCATCCTGCTGCTCGACGTGTTCGGCATGGGTTTCAACATCATGACGCTCGGCGGGATGGCAGCCGCGGTCGGACTCGTAATCGACGACGCCATCGTGATGATCGAGCATATCGTGCGACGCGTACGTGAAGCCGGTGCGAGCGCCTTCCACGGCCGCGTGATGTCGGCGGCGCTCGAATTCACGCGGCCGCTGGCCGGATCGTCGGCGGCGACGCTGATCATCTTCGTGCCGCTTGCGTTTCTGTCCGGCGTCACCGGTGCGTTCTTCAAGGCGTTGTCCGTGACGATGGCGAGCGCCCTCTTCATCTCCTTTCTCGTCACGTGGCTGGCAGTGCCGATCCTCTGCGACCGCTGGCTCAAGCCCAAAGATGCGGAGGAGCATCGTGAGACACGTTTCGCGCAGTGGATGAACCGCCGTTACGCGTTCCTGATCGAACACGTCACCGCGCGGCCCCTGCTCGTGCTGGTCGGCCTGGTTCCGCTCATCGTGGTCGCGGCTTTCGCGTTCACGCGCGTCGGCAGCGGCTTCATGCCGACCATGGACGAAGGCGGCTTCATTCTCGACTACCACACCGAACCCGGCACCTCGATCACCGAGACCGATCGCCTGATGCAGCAGATCGAGGCGATCATCCGTGCGAATCCCAATGTCGCGACGTATTCGCGGCGCACGGGGGCGGGCCTGGGCGGCGATCTGAACGAACCGAATCGCGGTGACTTCTTCGTGCGGCTCAAGTCAGGCAACCGTGAACCGATCGCAACCGTAATGGAAGAAATCCGCTCGAAGGTCGAAACGCAGGTGCCGGGCGTCAGCGTGGAACTCGCGCAACTGATGGAAGACCTGATCGGCGATCTGACCGCGGTCCCACAGCCCGTGCAGATCAAGATCTATTCCGACGATCAGGATACGCTCGACACCACGGCCAGAAAAGTCGCGGCGCGCATCGGCAAGATTCCGGGCATCGTCGATGTGAATGACGGCATCAATCCGGCTGGCGATGCCCTCGAATTGCACATCCGCCCGGATGCAGCAGCAGCAGAAGGTATGGATTCGCAGTCGATTGCACAGGCTGTGTCGGACATGGTCGAAGGCAACGTCGCGACGCAGTTCCAGACCGGACCGAAGACAGTCGGCGTACGGGTGCGGGTCGCCGGCGCATTGAAGCTCACCGACACGCAACTGGGCCAGTTGCAGATCCGCGCGCCCGATGGCCATCTGTTCGCGCTCAAGCGCGTTGCCGATCGCGTTGTCGTGACCGGCCAGCCGGAGATCAGCCGTGACAACCTGAAACGGATGGTGGCGGTGACCGCACGCATCGACGGTCGCGACCTCGGTTCGACGATCGCCGATGTGCAGAAGGCGCTCGCCGACGCGAACCTCCTGCCGAAAGACGTGTATTACGAACTCGGCGGCCTGTATCAGCAGCAGCAGATCGCCTTCAAGGGCCTCCTGACCGTGTTCGGTGCAGCGGTTGCGCTCGTCTTCGGGCTGCTGCTGTTCCTGTATGAGCGCTTCCGCGTGGCGCTTTCCGTGCTGGCGATGCCGCTCCTTGCGGCCGGCGCGGTGTTCGTCGGCCTGTGGATCACCGGCATCGAACTCAACATCTCCGCGATGATGGGCATGACGATGATCATCGGGATCGTCACCGAAGTCGCGATCTTCTACGTATCGGAACTGCAGGGCCTCGTGCGCGACGAAGGCATGTCATTCGATCGCGCGCTGATCGAGGCCGGCCGCAACCGTCTGCGCCCGATCGCCATGACGACGATCGCTGCCATCCTCGCACTGTTGCCGCTCGCCTTCGCACTGGGCCAGGGATCGGCGATGCAGCAGCCGCTAGCCATCGCAATCATTTCCGGCCTCATCGTGCAGTTGCCGCTCGTGCTTCTGCTGCTGCCCGTGTTGCTGCAACTATTGATGAAGCAGCGCACTGCGGGTGATACCGAGCCTGAAGGAGAGTAATTCATTCAGTCGGGATGAGGCATACCTACGCTCATTTGTCATATCGAAGTCCGGCTTTCTGCGCAGCAACGTAGATGCCCGATCACGGGCGACACGAAGTTGACACAGTGCTATTTGAAAGCAAATTGTTTTGTATTAGTTGGCAAACCGTTTGCAAACCGGTTAACCGGGAAGTGGACTGAAGGCCCGCTTAAGGCTCGCTTAAGCGGGTGGATGCGACTCTGGAGGTCCACAGACTCAGCGGTGCCGTTGCGTTGGATTCCAGCGCAGCCATCGCTTCGGAACAGCCCGGATGAGCAGCCACACGCCATCGACATTCACTCTGCACCCGTCTGAAAATCGCACCCGCGCCGCCTGGCACATATGCGTCGTCGTGGCTTGCCTCGTGCTTTACCTGCTTCCCGGCATCGTGGGACGCGAGCCGTGGAAGCAGGACGAGATGTACACGTTCGGCATCGTCCAGCACATGGCGCAGACCGGCGACTGGATCGTGCCGACAAACGCCGGCGTTCCGTTCATGGAGAAGCCGCCGCTCTTCGACTGGTTCGCCGTCGGCTTCATGAAGGCGACCTCGGGCTGGCTGCCCGCCCCTGACGGCGCACGCCTCGCGACACTGCTCGCCATGCTGGTCACTTTCGCCGCCACGGCCGCCATCGCGCGCGCGGTGTCGCCCCGGCGCGGCTGGCTCGCACGCGATACGGCCGGTTCCATGCTGCTGCTCGCGGGCACCATCGGGCTCGTCAGGCACGCACACGACCTGTTCACCGATGTCGGCTTGATGGCGGCGAGCGCGGTCTCCCTCTACGCGTTGATCCGCATCGTGCTGCTTGCCGGCGACACCCGCCGCTGGCCCCTCTGGCGAGCCGCGCTGCTGCTTGGCGTGGGCGTCGCCGCAACGCTGATGACCAAGGGTCTGCTGATGCCTGGCGTGTTCGGCGTCGCCGCGCTGCTCGTGCCGCTGTTCGTGCCGGCGTGCCGCACGCGCCGCTATGCGTTCGCACTGCTGCTCGCGGGCGCTGTCGCGCTGCCGCTGATGGTGATCTGGCCAGCACTGCTCGCCGAGCGTTCGATGCCGCTCTTCAAGACCTGGCTATGGGACAACAATGTCGGCCGCTTTCTCGGCTTTTCCGTTCCTGAACTGGGATCGGACAACACGCCTTCGACGCCATTCAAGGCGCTCCTGTTCTTCGCCTTTCCGGTGGGCCCGCTCGCGCTGATCGCACTCGCGCGGCGCGCGACATGGCGCCAGCCTGTCCTCGTCGTCGCCGCGCTCGTGAGCGTCACGGGCCTCTCCACGCTGTGTCTTTCCGCGACGCTGCGCGAACTCTATCTGCTGCCGATCCTGCCCGCGCTGACGCCGCTCGCCGCCAGCACGCTGCCGCGTCTGCCGGCGCTGGTACAGCGCATATGGGTCTGGCTGGCGCGCACCGTCGCGGCGGCGAGTCTCGTCGCGGTCTGGCTCACCTGGTGGATCATGCGCGGCCCGCAGTCGCTGCATCACTGGGTGGCGCCGCTGGGTCGCTGGCTGCCGCTTGAGTGGGAGTTGCCCGCACGACAACCTGTCGCGGTATTGAGCGCCGTCGCATTGACGTTGGGCTGGATCGCGGTGCAGCCCGCCATCGACCGCAGCGGCCGGTGGCGCGGCGCCGCCAGCTGGGCTGCCGCGATGACACTCAGCTGGGGTCTCATGGCCACGTTGCTGATGCCGTGGATCGACGCGGCCAAAAGCTATCTCCCGGTGTTTGACCAGGCTGCCGCGGTATTGGCGCCCGTCGACGCGAAAAACGACTGCGTCGCGTCGAGCGGGCTGGGAGAATCCGAGGCGCCGATGTTCGCGTGGTACACCCACCGTCGCGTAGTGAGCATCGGCACGGGCGACTCGCAAGACTGCAACGTGCGGATTGTCCAGACACCGCCAGCCGCCGCGACAAACCAGCCCGGCTGGCAGGCCTTCTGGAGCGGCGCACGCCCGGGCGACCGGGATCAGCTGTTCACGCTGTACCGGCGAGCCGCGCCGATGCTTTCGGCAGCCGCGGCCGAGCCTGCAGACAGCCAGCGGCCAGCCGGGCCGCCTGCGTCTCAGGTCAAGAATCCGAAAGAATAGCGATTGCCACGTGCGTTTCATGCGCCGTGGATAATTTCATCGTTAAAATAGCGCCCGGACTCGCACGGGAACCCGAACCCACCCGTGGTGCGGCAACCCCCTGAAACCGATCGTTTCATCCCGAGTCCGGTGCAAGCGCAGAAGTTGCGCCTTTTGGCTGTACATTTGCTCTCCCCCCGCGTGGCCGGTCGGCTCGCAAAGAATCCGCGCTGGATTTTTCCGCGCCCGTAGCGTCCTTCTTCCAGATACAACTTAAATCGACGGACACGCACGCAGCATGGCCAACGAAGCAACCTCACCCGACTCCATCGCGGTCGCCGAGCGCGTCCGCGAGTTGATGAGCCGGCACGGCATCGGCAAACGCCAGCAGACCACCGAGCTTTGCCGCATCCTCGACCTGAGCTTTTCCCAGGGTCACCGCAAGCTGCGTGGCAACAGCCCCTGGACGCTTTCGCAGATCAAGAAAGTCGCCGAAGCATTCGGAGAGCCGGCAGCGCAACTGTTCGGCGCGCAGTCGCTCGACCCCGGCATGGTCGGGGCGATCGCGCACGAAGCCGTGTTTTCGATCGGCGCGGTCGATCTGGCCTGCACCGCGTGGATCGGCGTGCCGCTCGAAGCCGGCAGCCGGCCGGAGTTCATTGCCTACTCGAAGCTGGACCAATGGCGCGTGGTGCGTTACGACGGCGCGCTCTATCAGAATGCCTTCGAGGTCCACAAGATCGAGATCTATCCGCGCCGCGCCGAGACGGACAAGCCGTTGATCGCGGTCGTCGACGACGATCAGGCATCCGCCGACAACCTGCGCGATTACCTCGAACGCAACGGTTTTGCGGCGATGGCGCTGTATGGGCTGTCGGCCTTCAACGATGCGCTGCAAAGCCAGGTGTTCGACGGGATCGTGATCGACTGGCTGTTCGGCAACCAGACCTCGGCAACAGCGATCCGAGCGGTGCGCGCATCGGAGAATCCGGACGCGCCGATCTTCGTGTTGACCGGCGAACTCCTGACCGGCAAGGCGAGCGAATCGGAAATCAGCGACGTCATCCGCAACTACGATGTCGCGTGTTACGAAAAGCCCGCAAGAATGGCGATTCTCGTCGCCGATCTGTCGAAGCGGCTGAACCGGCCCTGAGTGCGAGCGCTCGCGGTCGATCCGCGTGAAACGCAGCAACGCAGCAGCGCACGGCTGCAAGAAAACCGCATCAGACGCGGTGACGGGCCGCCAGAGCGCGCTGCACTGCCGCGCGCAGGACCTCGTAGTGCACCGGTTTCGCAAGACATGCAAAAAACGGCCCCGCCGCGCCCGTTGCATCCGGTTCCGGCGCATACGCGCTGATCGCGATGATCGGCACGTGCCCGGAAGGCGTATGGCGTGCGGTGAAGTCCTCTACGAACGTGTAGCCGTCTTTGTCCGGCATGTGCAGATCGAGCAGGATCACATCGCAGCGATGCGTGCCGAGCCACGCGAGCGCGGCGTCCGCATGGTCCATGGCCACTGCGTCGTATTCCATATGCGCGACCATCTCGCACAGCGATTCGCGCACCAGCGGATTGTCATCGACAACAAGAATCTGCGGCCGCGTCCCTTGACCTGATGCTTCTGCCGGCGCTGCGGGCACGACGTCTTCGACCACCGGCGTGACCGGAATCGCAACCTTGAAGGTGGTGCCTTCGCCCACCTGGCTTTCGACGCGGATCGTACCGCCGAACAGATCGACGAGACCCTGCACGATGGCGAGCCCCATGCCGGCGCCTTCGAAACGCCTTGTGCGCGAAGCGTCGAGCTGCGTGAACTCCTGGAAGATCAGCGGCAACTGCGCGGGCGGCACACCCGGCCCCGTATCGCTGACGACGATCGACAGTAGCGTCGGCCGCTGCACCAGTTCGAGACGCACGGAGCCCCGCTCCGTATAACGGATTGCGTTCGTCACCAGGTTGTTGACGATCTGCCGGATCCGGTGCGGATCCGATTCGACGAGCCCGGTATGATCGCCCAGCCCGCTTTCGAAGCTGAGCCCTTTCGCGCTTGCCGCCGGCGCGTTCTGATCGGCGATCGATGCCAGCAATTCGCGCGGATCGAAACGCTCGTGACGCAGATCGAGCTTGCCCGCGCCGAGACGCGCATAGTCGGTCAGATCCTTCATCTGCGCCTCGAGCTGGCGCGCGGCGCTTTCCAGCCGGCGGATGACCTTGCTGTCCGCTTCGGAATGGGAATTGAAACCGAGCAGTTCGATCGACGACACGATCGCATGCAATGGCGTGCGCAGTTCGTGGCTGATCATGCCGAGAAACGCGTCCTTGGCGAGGCTTGCCTCACGCGCAGCGCGGCTCGCCTCGTGCTCCGCCGCAAGCGCCGCGTGTTGCTGACGGATCAGCTTCGTGCGCCGATAGCCATTCCGGACGAGCAGTACACTCGCCGCCGCCGACAGCAGCAGCAACACGAGACCCGCGGCAAACAGCAGGCGCCGCTTCGCGATGAAATCGTGGTTGAGCGCTTCACGATCCGTGACGTCCGCGAAACGCCGGCTTAGCGCGAGATCGTTGACCTCGTTCCAGTGCTCGCGCAACGCGGTAACAATGCGATCGGCGCGCGCCGGATCCTGCGCCAGCGCATCGAACTCTGGCTCGAGCGAAGCGAGCAGGTCACTCAGCGTGCGGATTTCTTCCGCCTGCACCCCGGCGAGCGGCGGATTCTGCGCCAGCATGCGCGTCGAACCGGACATCACGTTCAGCTTCGACTGCAGCACCTGATAGCGCAACTGAACCGCCGAATATTCGCTATCGGCACCGCTCTTGTAGAGCAACAACTGGTTTTCGAGGCGTGCGTAGGCAATCTGGAGCTGGGCGGCGTCCCAGTAGAAGCCGTCATACGTGCCCGTCAGTTGCTGCGTGGCGCGCGGATTGAGCAGGTTTGCGTAGAGGAAATATCCGAGCGCGCCGAGCGGCGGCGCCAGCGCCGTGAGCCAGATCACGACGAACACCAGACGGCGCAGCGGCAACCGCTTCATTTGACGACGATCGCCTTGATCTGCCATGCGAATTTCGCGTCACCGACGGCGCCCTGCAGTTCTGCGGGATACGCGTCGCGCGGATAGATGAGGAACAGCGGACCGAAATCGCTGACCTTCAGCCGCTTGCCGTTCATGCTGTACGCGACGATCACGCCGTAGCGCTCGGCGTCCGCGACCGGCACCGTGCAGGTGTAGTCGTCGAGCGTGTGGATTTCGAGCTCGCTGCCCCAGGCGCCGACAGTCTTCAGAACATCCGCGAGCGACGGTCCCGTAAACGTGGATTTCGGCGTCCAGGTGGTCGACGTCGTGATCGAATGCGCTGGCAGTGCGAGCAGGTCGCTTTCCGTGAAATGAAACTCCGTGTGAGCGGCGTCCGTCGTGTGTCTGATCTTGCCCTTCACGTCGAGCGTCAGTTCTGTCGCCCAGGCCGGCGCAGCGGCGAGAGCCATCGACAGATAGATCGTCCACAGCAGGGCATTCAGGTAGCGCATATTCACCGGTCCTTTTATTTCTATATATGTGTGATCCCGTCCCGCCACGCAACAGGATTCCGGAACCCCCGGCATAATATCGCCAAACGCCGCGCGCATAAAAAATGTGCCTGCCACAGGCGCGTGCGGCCCCTCGCGCGAACAGCAAGACGAGTCATGAACAAACCGGTTCTTCCCCTGACGTATGAACAGCTCGATCACTGGATCGAATCGTTGCAACCTGCCCTGCTGGACGAGCAGTTCGTTGCCGCGGTCGGCATTCTGCGTGGCGGCGCGCCGCTCGCGTTGATGGCCTCGCATGCGGTGGGCGTGCCCGTCGCGTTCCTGCGGTACGAACGCGCAAGCCGTGTGGTGACATGGGACTCGTCGCTGCCGATGCCCGCGCCCGGCTCGAAAGTCCTGCTGTGCGAAGACATCGCGGGGCGCGGTTTCACGCTGCTCGACTGCATCGACTTTCTCGAACGACACGGTCTGATCGTGCGCACATTGACCGGCGCCTTCGACGAACTCAGCCGCATGCGTCCTGATTTCGGCATCGATGCATGCGGCTATTTCGCGCTCTTTCCGTGGGAACGCCAGGCCTACACGGACCGCTATCGCGAGGACTGGACGAACAACGACGCCGGCCAGCGCGCGCCGATGTCCAACGACCATGACTACGCGACGTACGCAATCGATCTCGACGGCATCCTGCTGCCTGATGTGCCCTCCACCCGCTACGACGAAGATCTGGAAGGCGCGTTGAACGAGCGCGATCTGCTGCTGCCGTTCGAGTCGCTGCCTGGCATCGACCTGCAACGCGCTCGCGCGATCATCACCGGCCGGCCGGAGATGGATCGCGAACGCACGCAGGCGTGGCTCGACCGGCACGGCTTCGGCAAACTCGAACTGGTGATGCGCACGCCCGACCTGCACGACCACACGCCGGCCGGCACCGCGGCACACAAGGCGGCGGCCGTCCTGCGATGTGGCGTGACGCACTTCATCGAAAGCGATCCGGTACAGGCGCTCCTGATCGCACAGACAGCGCCGCTGTTGCGCGTGATCTGGTGGGACGCCGTGGGGCGCACCGGCACGCTGGTTGGCGCATCGGGCTGGCGCTGATCGCGCGCAGCCGTCAGGCGCACAACCAGGCATAACCGGGCACGACCCGTCACGCCGGCACGCGCAGATGCTTCGCCGCACGCTGCGAAGCAACGACGATCAGCTTCATCGTCGCCCGCGTCGCGCCGACGAACAGCTTGCGCGCAATGCGTTCGTCGAACTCCGCAAAGTCGACTTCGGTCAGGATCACACACGGCGCGGATTGACCCTTGAAGCGATAGATCGACTCCAGCAGCACATCGCCTTCGCGGTACTCGGGGCTGCCGAACAGATCATATTTGCCGGTGAAACTGCGCAGCCGATGCGGTCCGAGCTGGTCCAGCGCCGTCAGCCCCGACCCTTCGCGGCCACGGAATGACAGCACGGCGATGTCCTGCTTGCGAAAACCCAGCGAAAGCGCGTGCGTGATCGCACGCTTGGTCGCATCGATGCTGCCAACGGCTGCGTGCGCTTCGTCGTAGGTGGAAAACGAAATATCCGAACCATCGAACGGGCTGCCCGAGCTGAGTCCAGCCGCGAGCGGTGCCGACGTTCCGACCAGGTCGCGCACGTAGTCGAGAATGTCGCGTGGACTGCGGTAGTTCGTTGTTTCCTTGAGCGTGGTCCAGCCAGGAAGCTCGACCGGTGTGCGCATGTACAGATTCTGCAGCGGATCTTCGAGCCACCACCACGCCGCGCCGGGCCGCAGCAACCGTTCGAGCGCCGCGACCCACGGTTGCTGGAAATCCTGCCCTTCGTCAACAATCAAGACATCGTATTGCCAGCGCCCGTCGATCGACGCTTCGGCGAATGTGCTCTCCAGCTGCTCGAACACGTTCGGCGCGTCGAAGTCCGGCGCACGGCCGGCATCGCGTGCGATCCAGTCGCATAGCTGGTGATAGTTCGCGACCTTCGCCTCCGGCGGCGCCACGCGCGCGATGTGGTCGGCAAGCGGCCGGTTGAAGCACACATACAGGGTCCGCCTGCCTTGCGCGACGGCGTCTTTCATGACCTGCACGGCGAGTTGCGTCTTGCCCGAGCCGGCGGTGCCGATCACGCGCAGCCGGAACGGCGCAAACTCGAGCCGCCGCGCCCACGTCGCAAGGCCGCCTGCGAGACGCGTCACCAGCGTGCCGGCCTGGCCGACGAGCGCGCTCGCATCCGGCGTCAACGCCAGTTCGTCGGCGAGGAAATGGTGGATCTTTGCCGCGCATGGCAGGCGCGGTTCGTCGGCGGGCAGCGCCTCGCGGATGATCGCGGCGAGCCGGTCCTTGCGCGTCGCATCGACGATACGCGCCGGATTCACGCCGGCAATCGCGGCATCTTTCACGACGTGGTCCGGGCAGTACAGCAGTTCCTCGATGAAATACGTGTTCGCGCCGAACGCGCCCGTGAAGCGCCGATGCATGCCCTCGACCGTGCGCGCCAGTGCAATCGCCACATTGCGCTCGGTCTGCATGTGCACCTTGACGAGGCCCTTGGGTGTCTCGCGCAGGAAGCCCGTTCTCTGCTCGATGATCATCACGCGCCCGGACGGGCTGACGATCACGAAGTCCGCTTCGCCGAACACGGAAAAGCCCTGGTTGAGCCGTGTCCAGTGCACGCCGTGATAAACCGTGTATTCACCGGACAACGCGTTTTCAAGCAGCGCGAGCGTCTCGCGCTCGCGCGACGCCGCGCCGGTGGCAGCGAGATTCTTCCAGTCGTCGGGGACTATGCGGGCCATGCTGTGCCTCGTCGCGTTGGGGTAGGCCTATTGTACGCAGAGCCGTTTCCGTGCCCGGTAAAAATAGCCGACATCGTGTATCGTTAGCGGTTCAGCGCCGCCATGATGCGCGGCCTCTTGCTTTCAGGAGAAAACGGCGAATGATCACGATCTGGGGACGGGCCAACTCGGTCAATGTCCAGAAAGTCCTGTGGTGTTGCGACGAACTGGTGTTGCCTTACGAACGCATTGACGCCGGCATGCAGTTCGGCCGCAACAACGAGCCAGAGTATCTGGCGATGAATCCGACCGGCCGGATTCCGACACTCGTCGATGGTGATTTCGTGCTGTGGGAATCGAATTCGATCCTCCGCTACCTGGCGCTCCAGTATGGACCGCCGTCGAACCTGCTGTATCCCGCGGAACCCAAAACGCGTGCGGCCATCGATCGCTGGCTGGACTGGACGCTCACTACCCTGCAGCTCGCCGAGCGGCCCGTGTTCTGGTCGATCGTGCGCACACCGGCCGCCGAACGCGATCAGGCCGCGCTGGCGAAAGACCTGCAGGCTGTCGGCGCACTGTGGAAGATGCTCGATACGCATTTGCAGGGGCGCTTCTTTTTCGAAACCGACACGTTCACGCTCGCCGATGTGGTCCTCGGTGCGTATGCGAAACGCTGGTTCGGTCTCGAAGGGATCGAACGTCCGTCGCTGCCGAATCTCGAGCGCTGGTATTCTCGTCTTGCGACGCGTCCGGGCTTCAGGAAGTACGTCGACCTGCCGCTCACTTAAGCCAATCACCTGAGTGACTGACTGAGGCTGCTTCCGAAAGCACTCGGGTCTTATCCGGTATCCGCACCATGTCGATTACTTTGTATGCCTGGGGCACGCCGAATGGCCGCAAGGTCAGCGTTGCCCTCGAAGAAATGGAACTGCCGTACACGGTCAAGCCGGTCAACATCGGCAAGGGCGACCAGTTCCAGCAGGAATTCCTGAGCATCAGCCCGAATAACAAGATTCCGGCGATCCTCGATCCCGACAGTCCGGATGGCCGGCCGATCAGCGTCTTCGAATCCGGCGCGATCCTGCTGTATCTGGGTGAAAAGACCGGCAAATTCCTGCCGAAAGATCTGCGTCAGCGCGTGCCGGTGCTGGAATGGCTGATGTGGCAGATGGGCGGTTTTGGCCCGATGCCCGGTCAGGTCCATCATTTCGCCGCACTCGAATCGGAAATCGACCGTCGCTACGGACTGAAGCGCTTCTCCGACGAAACGCGGCGTCTGTATGGCGTGCTCGACCGGCGGCTGCAGGACAACGAATTCGTGGCGGGCGAACTGTCGGTGGCGGACTTCGCGATCCTCGGCTGGGCCTGGCGGCACGAACGCCACAAGGTCAACCTCGCCGATTTTGCGAACGTGCAACGCTGGTATGAAGCGCTGTTTGCGCGGCCGGGCGTGCAGCGCGGATTCGCTGCGAAGCTCGATTGAGGTGGCCGCACGCATGACGCAGGACATCGCCCGCACGCTCGCCGCTGCGCAGCAAAAGTTTGTCGGCGGACAACTCGACGAAGCTGCAGCGCTCCTGAACGGCGTGCTCGCCACGCAGCCCGATCACGGGGAAGCGCTCGAAGGCCTCGGCTACATCGCGGCGAAAAGCGGTGACTACACGCGCGCGGCCGATCTCGTCACGCGTGCGCTGCAGGTCATGCCCGCTTCGCGCGATCAGATCTACTGGGCAGCCGAGGTATGTCAGCTCGCCGATCGTCACGATGAAGCGGCCGCGCTCTTCGAACGCTGCCTCGCGCAGGGTCCGGATCACCCGCCTTATCTGCATGGCGCTGCGCTTTCGCTGGCAAAGCTCGGCGAGCACGAACGCGCGCTGGCCATGTTCGAGCGGCTCCTTGCGCGCAATCCATCGCTCTTTCAGGTCCATTACAACCGGGGCAACCTGCTCGGCAGCATGGGCCGGTACGACGAAGAAATCGCCGCCTACAGGCAGGCAATCGCGCTGAAGCCGGATTTCGTCCGGGCGCATGTGAATCTGGGTGTGGCGCTGCGCGATCTTCACCGTTTCGACGAGGCGATGCAGCAGTTCAAAAAAGCGGTGACGCTCGACGCGAACGACGCCGGTGCGCGCACCAATCGCGCGCAGACCAACCTGCTGCGGGGTGAATTCGAGCACGGCTGGCGCGAGTACGAATGGCGCTGGCGCGACGGCTCGCAGAGCCTCGAGTTCGATGCGGCGTTGCTTTGGACCGGCCAGCAGCCACTCGACGGCAAAACGGTGCTGATCAACCGCGAACAGGGGCTGGGCGATACGCTGCAGTTCGTCCGCTACGTCGGCCGGCTGGCTGACGCGGGCGCGCGCGTGGTGTTGCGCGTGCAGGGCGTGCTCGTGCCGCTGCTGCAGGACTATCCGGGCGTCGCGCAACTCATCGGCGACAGCGACGCGGTTCCTGCATTCGACTATCACGTGCCGCTCCTCAGTCTGCCGTTCGCGTTCAGGATGCGCGCCGCCGACATTCCGGCAACGGTTCCGTACCTGCGCGCAGACCCGGGCAGGCTTGCGCAGTGGGATGACGTGTTCGAGGCGCGAAGCGCAACGGGCCGGCCGCGCGTGGGCGTCGTCTGGTCCGGCAGCCGGGGCCATCTGAACGACCACAACCGCTCGTTGAAGCTCGCCCAGCTTGCCCCGCTGTTCGACGCGAACGCAGCGTTCATCTCGTTGCAAAAGGATGTGCGAGACTGCGACCGCGACACGCTCGCGCAACATGAGACATTGCGCGACGTGTCCGACCGCCTCGTCACGTTCGCCGACACGGCCGCGCTGGTTTCGCGGCTCGATGTGGTGATCAGCGTCGATACGTCGGTCGCGCATCTGGCCGGCGCGCTCGGCAAGCCGGTTTGGATCGCGCTGCCGTTTACGCCCGACTGGCGCTGGCAGCTGGAGCGCAGCGACAGCCCCTGGTATCCGCAGGCGCACCTCTTCCGTCAAACGGTTCGCGGCGACTGGTCAAACGTGCTGATCGATCTGGAGAATGCACTGAACGCGTGGCCTGCGTTGCCAGGCAACCCGTAGACACTGGACGGCAAGCGGGAGGTCGCCCAAAGCGCAGCATGCGCCAGGAAAGCGGCCATCCCCGCCGATTCCGGTTGCCCCGTATAATCGACGCATGAAAAACGCATCCTCACCGGTAGCGCACGACCACGGGCACGAGCATGGGCAAACACGGGCGCCGTCGCCTGAAGCCGCCCTCGCGCTGGCGGAAGAATACTGCCGCGAGCGCGGCGAAAAACTCACGCCGATCCGGCGCAAGGTGCTGGAACTGCTGCTTGCTTCCGGAAGGGCCACCAAGGCCTATTCGCTGCTCGACGACATGCGCCAGATCCATCCCGGATCGGCACCACCCACAGTCTATCGGGCGCTGGATTTCCTGCTGTCGGCGGGCCTTGTTCACCGTATCGAGTCGATCAACGCGTTCACCGTCTGCCACGACCTGACGCAATGCCAGCATGGCATCCTCGTGGTTTGCCAGCAATGCGGCAACGTCACCGAACTGCATCAGCCGAAGCTGCGTCAGGCGCTCGTCGCGCAGATCGAAGATGCCGGTTACCGGCTTGCCAGCGACGAAATCGAACTCAAGGGTCTGTGCGCAGCGTGCCAGGCTGCGGAAAGCGCCAGCAAATGACCCCCGCGGCCGTCAAACCGGCCGCGCCTTGCGACGTCTGCCGCAGCGCCTGCATCAGCGCCCGCATCAACGCCTCATCTGCTCTCAGCCAGCGGCCCGCGCCTCGATTGCGTCACGCAACAGCGTAACGAGCGCTTCTGGACGGGCCGGCTTCGTCATGAAATGCTGGAATCCCTCGCCGATACTTCGCAGACGGTAGGCATCGTCGGTATGGCCGGTGAGCGCTACCGCCACTGACGGCGAATGGTCGCCGCGAATCTCGTGGTCGCGCAGGCGCTGGATCAGATAGAAACCGTCCATGGCGGGCAGATCGATGTCGCAGACGACGGCATCAGGCAATAACCTGACCGCGGCCTCGACACCTTCTTCTGCGTCCGCCACCGCGACGACGTGCGCGCCTTCCAGTTCAAGCAGGTTCGCCAGCGACTCGCGGCTTTGCGCATCGTCCTCGACAAGTACGATCGTGGCGTGATCGAGTCTCAACTCTCCGTTCATTTTGCTTTGTTGCTATGTAAACAGGTTAGGCGGTCACGCGCAGCCATTGTATGGATCATCCCGCCGCCCTTCTGAAGCGCTTTCGGGAGACCGTGGACATTGCCGTGAAAAAGGGCCTTGCGTTCTGACCTCGACGCAACGGTACACACAGCATTCTGACTCGTTTTCACGGTACGAGTTGCGGTCGTCTCGCGTCCACGATATCACACCGCCTTACACGGGCTGCGCGGTGGACCATCCACTGAAGTGCCGGGATCGCGGTGTTGCGGCGCTATCATGGGCGGCCTGCCCCGCGCCTTTTTCTCGCCGCTTGCCACGTTTCTCACCGGATACCCGACACGATGACGCAAGACCTCGATTCCGCCACGCTCGAAACGCTCCGCCACGTGAGCACCGCGACACTCACCACGCAACTCTTCAAGCGCGGTCTGCGCAACACGTTCATGCAAGGCGTCGCACCGCTCGCCAGACATGGCGGCCCCAATCTCGTCGGCCCCGCGTTCACGCTGCGCAATATCCCGTCGCGCGAAGACATCGACGTGCTCGAGCTTTTCGCCAATCCGGAATACGCGCAGCGCAAGTGCGTCGAGACCATTCCCGCCGGCCACGTGCTGGTGCAGGATTGCCGCGGTGAGCGCGCGAGCGCGTCGTTCGGCTCGATCCTGACGCTGCGCCTGCAGGTACGCGGTGTCGCGGGGATGGTGTCGGACGGGCCGGTGCGCGACAGCGAAACCATCGCGGCGCTCGGTCTGCCCGTGTTCTGCGCGGGCGCGAGCGCGCCGCCGAACCTGATCCGTCACCATGCCGTCGACATCAACGTACCGATCGGGTGCGGCGGCGTGGCGGTGTTTCCAGGTGATGTGATTGTCGGCGATGGCGACGGCATCGTCGTCATTCCTCGCGAAATGGCGGCCGAGGTGGCGCTCGCCGCCGCCGAACAGGAACAGCTGGAAACGTTCCTGACGGAGCGAATCCGCGACGACGCAGCGCTTCCCGGCACGTATCCGCCGAACGAGGCGACGAAAGCCGCCTACGAAGACTGGAAAAAGGCCCGTAAGCTTTCCTGATCCGCCAGTCGCGAGTCGCTGGCTCAGCGTTTGACGCCTTGAGGGCCTACGCCATTCACCAGTAGCGCGACCGCGTGTCGCGCGATGTCTTGCGCGCTGATCTGACGCCGCGCCGGATCGTTGCGCCACATCTTCGATGTCGCAAGCGGCAGGATCGTCAGCCCGAGCAGCGACAGAAACACCAGCGACGGCTCCAGATCCGCGTTCAGCCGGCCTTCTTTCTGCCACTTTGCGATGCACTCGAGCGACGCCTTTTGATGGGCGTCGCCAAAGCGTTCGTGCATGCGCTGCTTCAAGAGGCCGCCCTCGCTGATCACTTCGCGCACCCAGAGCGGCGGAAACCATGGATGCTCGATCGCGACATCGACCAGCCTGCGCGCCAGTTGCGTAATCGCCGCAACGGGATCGTCGGGGTTCGCCTGAAACGGACCGCCCATGGCCGCCCGCAACGGCAGAAAGCGTTCGTCGATCAGCACGTCCAGCAACTGGTCGCGCGTCCTGAAGTAGTAATGGACCATCGCGGGCGTAACGCCGGCCTCGCGCGCAATCGCGCCTAGCGTCGTGTCGAGGATGCCCTGCCGCGCGAACAGCGCGAGCGCGGTGTCGAGCAGCCGCGCGCGCTGGTCCGGGCCGCGCGCACTTCCCGTGGGGCGCCCCGGCCGACGGGCTGCCCCGGCCGCTGCTTCCGGCACGTCGGGCATTGCGCCTGCTGAGGCAGATATGCCGTCAGCCGCGTCTGCCTGTGCTGCCCGACCACTGAGTTTTGACTTTGCCATATCCATTTGACGAGCCGTCCTGTCTCGCATATATTAATCGTCAAGTTAATTAATTTCAAGATGCAGCCCCAGTATATGGACCAGTCCACCTCCTTACCCGCCGAACATGGCAGTGCCGCCGCGTCTTCGTCCGCGAGCGCGCCCGCGCACCCGCCGATACGCATCCTGTTTCCCGCACTGCTGCTGGTCATGCTGCTGGCCGCGCTCGACCAGACCATCGTGTCGACCGCCCTGCCTACCATCGTCGGCGAACTGGGCGGGCTGGAAAGCCTGTCGTGGGTAGTCACCGCTTACCTGCTGACCTCCACCATCGTCGTGCCGCTGTACGGCAAGTTCGGCGACCTTTTCGGCCGGAAAATCGTCCTGCAGACCGCCATCGTTCTGTTCCTGATCGGCTCGGCGCTGTGCGGCGTCGCGCAGAACATGACGCAACTGATCCTGTTGCGCGCGCTGCAAGGTCTCGGCGGCGGCGGGTTGCTCGTCATCACGATGGCGGCGATCGGCGACGTCATTCCGCCTGCGGAGCGTGGCCGCTATCAGGGTATGTTCGGCGGCGTGTTCGGTCTTGCCACCGTGATCGGTCCGTTGCTCGGCGGCTTTCTCGTCGAGCATCTGTCCTGGCGCTGGATTTTCTACATTAACTTGCCGCTCGGCGTCGTCGCCCTGCTCGTGATCGCCGCCGTATTCAAGCCGCACACGGCGCACGTCAGGCACACCATAGACTACATGGGCGCCGCGTTCCTTGCGTCCGCGCTGACCTGCGTGATCCTGTTCACGAGCCAGGGCGGCACGGTGCTGCCCTGGACCTCGCCGGAGCTGTGGTTCACGCTCGCGGTCGGCATCGTCTGTATCGGCGGCTTCATCTATGAAGAACGTCTCGCCGCCGAGCCGATCATGCCGCTTCAGCTGTTCACGCAACGCACGTTCTTGCTGAGCAGCCTGATCGGTTTCATCGTCGGCGTATCGATGTTCGGCTCGGTCACGTTTCTGCCGATGTATCTGCAGGTCGTCAAAGGCTCCACACCTTCGCAGGCCGGCATGCAAATGTTGCCGATGATGGGTGGCGTGCTGGTCATGTCGGTCATAACGGGACGGGTGATCAGCAAGATCGGTAAATATCGGATGTTCCCGATCGCGGGCACCTTCCTCGTCGCCGTCGCGATGATCCTGCTCGCGCGGTTGCAGATCTCCACCCCGGTGCACGTGATGTATCTCTACATGGGTGTGCTCGGCTGCGGACTGGGCATGGTGATGCAGGTGTTGATTCTCGCGGTGCAGAACACCGTGGAGTTCAAACACATGGGCGTGGCCACGTCGGGCGCGACGCTGTTCCGCTCGATCGGCGGCTCGGTCGGTGTCGCCGCGTTCGGCGCGGTGTTTTCGAACCGGCTTGGCGCGCGTCTCTCGGAACTCATTCCCGCCGGCACCGAGCTGCCGCAGTCGCTCGGCCCCACGACGATCCACCAGTTGCCGGCCGCATTGCGTGACAATTATCTGCAGGCGTTCTCCAGTGCACTACATACCGTATATCTCTCGGCGGCATGTGTGGTCGTGCTCGCGTTTGCACTGTCGTGGTTCCTCGAAGACGTGCCGTTGCGCAAGCATCATTAATCACTATTCAGGCAGGGCCGGCGGAAAGTCCGGCCCGCGAGCCGTATCGCGCAACATTCCTCCGACCAAACCACCATGCTGCAGCGTGGTGCGTATCAAAAAGTCTACCGATCGATCGTTCTCCCCACATGTCCCGAAGCCACCTGTCGGGTAGGTGACAACGGTGGTTGACGTTGGCGCTGAAACGACACATATTGCATTTAGCGGCCCTGCAACATGCCATTGTGCCGGTCGCTCGCAGGGCAGATGCGCGTATCACGCAGATGCCCCTGATCGCCTTGACCGCGATCCGAAACTGGTGGGTCCAACACATGTCCACCCAGACTACTCCTGGCCAGAGTTTCCCGACGCCGTGCAAACGTTGCGGCGGCGCACTGTATCCGCCCGACGATACCTGTCCGTGGTGCGGCGCAAGTCATGCAGTTGCGTATGGCATCCGCCAGAAAGCGGCAGGACATGCGCTGCCGCCCGACGACCCCGATACGCATGCGCCCGACGCCACGCAATCCGCTCCCCAGCATGCCGCGCATCATCCGCATCTCATGCTGCCCGACACGCCAATTGCGCCGCTCAGCATGCCGGTGCCGCTGTGGAAGAGCCTCGGCAAGTGGATTTTCACCAAGGGTCTCGTGGTGGTCCTGCTCCTCGGCGCGCTGGTGTACGCGGGCTATGCGTTGTTTGGCGACCACAAGGACTCCACGACTGACGAACCCGCTACGAAAACCGCAACGGGCACCATCGTCCCGTACGAACCGGCCTCTGCCCCCAGCGCACGGCAGAGCGTTGCGTCGATTGCCCCATCACCGCCCGCACAGATGCCCGCGCCTTCCCCCCCGGTAGCGCATGTTCCTTTGCCTGTCGCGCCCGCAGGGCCCGCGCCATCGCCCGTTGTCCTGCCGCCGCTCCCGCCGCGCGAGATAACGAAACATCGGGACGTGCCCGAGGCCCTGCAGGCGGCGCGCGCCAGCCTGCAGGCGAATGATCTGACAGGCGCCCAGGCGGCGCTGGCTGAAGTGCTCGTCGCCCAGCCGGACAATGCGGATGCACGGCTCATGCAGCAGGACCTGCTCCAGCGCCAGACGAAACGCGACCACGCGATGCGCAATGCGAACGTGTGCGCGGCTGACCGTCTGTGGAGTTGCGTGCGCCACAACGCCACCGATGCGCTCGCGATCGATGCGACCAACCCCAACGTGAGAGCGCTACTCGAACGTTCGATACGTGAAGCGGGCTGGAACACGCCGGCCCTGCCGACCGCGCGCGGTGGCGCACAGGCGACGGCGCCCACGGCGCCCACCATCGCCACGGCCAACCCGCCTCCGGCCAGGCCCGCGAAACGCGGCAACGCGAACGCCCAGATTCCGGTCGCAAACACCCCTGCACCGGCGCCGGCGCCGGCGACCGCGACTGCGACTGCGACTGCGACTGCGGCATCAGGCACGGACCCCAACAGCGTCGACGCCAAAATCCGCGCGATTGTCGAATCCGGCTGGAGTCATCCCGCGCCACGCGCCGCGACACCGGCATCGGCCGCACCCGCCGCGCCCTGAACCTGCTACTGCACCGGAGACTGCAAAACGACGACACGCGAAACAACCGCATCACCGACGAACCTGTTGCCCATGACATCGAAGACCTGACTCATCCGTGCATCGTGCCTCGCGCGTGGCTGCGCGAGCGCCCGTTCCAACCACACAGACAAGGTGGAGACCATGTTCAAGAACATTCTGGCGGGATTGATCGTACTGGCGCTGGCTTCGTCAACCGCGCTGGCGGCCGATGCGCACTACAAGATCGTCACCGGGCCGGAGCGCGGCACGTACATCCAGATCGGTGCGGATCTGGCGAAGTGGGTCGCCGACCCGGCCGGCATCGAGCTGGAGGTGATGCCGTCGAAAGGCTCCGCCGAAAACGTGCAGCGCATGCGCTTCGAGCCGGGAGTCAAGCTCGCGCTGGTGCAGTCCGACGTGTATCAGGCCTACGTGGACATGGCGAACAGCGGCAATGCCGATGCGGGTACAACGATTCGACCGTTGCGCCTGATCATGCCGCTCTATGACGAGGAAATCTATTTCGTCGTGCGTGCGGACTCGCCGCTCAAGAACATCAACGATATCAAGAACCAGAACATGAGCGTCGGACTGATCGGCAGCGGCACGGCGCAATCGGCAACGACGCTCTATCGCCTGATGTTCGGCCAGCCGATTCCCGAGCAAAACGCGCAGCACCTGTCCAACGAGGACGCGCTCGCAGCGTTGATCGTGGGGAAGATCGATGTGGCAATCGTCGTTGCGGGCCAGCCAGCGAAGCTTTTCACCGATATGAATCCCGAACTGTTGCAGAAGATCCGGCTTCTCAAGCTGGATCCAGCTGCGCCGGAAACCGCACGAGCGAAACAGACCTACTATCCGGCCACGATCCGCACATCAAGCTATCCGAACTGGATCAAGGACGATGTGCAGACACTGACCGTCAAGGCCTTCCTCGTCACATACGACTACAACCTGCGCGACACAGTCGGCAAACTTGACCGCTTCGCCGACTCGCTCTGCACAAACTTCGACAATCTCCAGGAACACGGCCATCCGAAGTGGAAACAGGTGAAGCTCGAACTGCCCGATCTCGGCAAGGGCTGGAAATACTATCCGCCGATGGAAAAGCGCCTGCGTGCCTGTATCGCGCACAAGAGCGCCGGGGCGACTGCAACCCCCACGGCAGCAACAGCCGAAGAGAGCGTGCAGAAAGCCGGCAAGCGCCCATGCTCGGAGCAGGAAAGGCTCCTGCTGCTGTGCGGGAAGTAGACAGGTGTAAGCGGAAGCAGTCGGATCCGAGGGAAAGTTGCGACGGTTGAACGCGCTACTTCCCCCGCCGGCCGTCACGCCATGACTGCGCTGCCGTCACGCCATAACCGCGCCGCGGTCACGCCATGAGCGCGCTGCAGTCACGCCATGAGCGCGCTGCGGTCACGCCATGAGCGCGCTGCGGTCACGCCATGAGCGCGCTGCGGTCACGCTATGACCGCGCTGCGCGCTCCATCGCGCGCTGCAGCGCCTCGTACACTTTCGGCCGGTTACATTGCGATGCGTTGAAGCGTAAAAATCCCGCCGCCGATTGCGACACGCTGAACACATTGCCTGGCGCGAACACGACGTTGTCGGCCAACGCGTGACGCGCGACGTCGGCAGCGTCGAGCGTGTCTGGCAACTGCGCCCAGATGAACATGCCGGCGCGCGGACGCGTCCATATCTGCAGTCCCGCCTGCATCAGACGCCGCACGGTATCGCCCATCGCGTCGGCGAGTTTCGCACGCATGCTCTCCAGATGACGTCGATACGTGCCGTCCACCAGCAGGCGATGCACGACGCTGGCCGCGAGCTGCCCGTTGCCGAACGACGTCGCCAGTTTCAGATCGATCAAGGGTTCGATCCAGTCCGCGCGCGCCGCAATGTAGCCGCATCGCACCGCCGCCGACAGCGTCTTCGAGTAGCTGCCGATCGTCACCACGCGCGCCAGACCGTCAAACGCAGCGAGGCGCGGCGCGGGCTCCTCTTCGAAGTCGGCGAAGATGTCGTCTTCGACGATCAGCAGATCGTGCTCGGCGGCCAGTTTCAGCAGACGATGTGCGATGGCCGGCGCAAGCATGGCGCCGGTGGGATTGTGGATCGCGGAATTCGTCACATAAAGCCTCGGCCGATGCTCGATCAGCGCGCGTTCGAACCGTTCGAGGTCCGGTCCCGACGGTGTGTACGGCACACCGACCATGCGCACGCGATGCGCACGCAGCAGCGCCTGAAAGTTGAAATAGCAGGGATCGTCGATCAGTACCGTGTCGCCGGGTTCCAGCAGGAAGCGGCACACGAGGTCGAGCGCCTGCGTGCCGCCGTCGGTCAGAACGATCTGCTCCGGCGCTGCGTCGACGCCATGCTGCGACAGCCGCCACGCGAGCTGTTGACGCAGCGCGGGCAAGCCCGGCGGCGACGCATATTCGGCGAGCGGCGCGTCCGGGTCCCGGGCAATCGCCCGCAACGCGCGGCGCATCCCGTCCTCCGGCATCCATGACGCCGGCATCCAGCCGCAGCCGGGCTTGAGCGCCTTGACGCCGGTTTCGAGCGACTGCCGCGTGAGCCAGAGCGGATCGACCTCGCGATCGAGCTGCGGCCCGATATCCGCCAGCGCAAACGGCGGCGCGTGGCCGGATACGAAAAACCCGGACCCGCGCCGCGACACGATCGCCCCTTCCGCGACCAGCCTGTCATAGGCATCGACCACCGTCGACTTCGACACGCCGAGCGAGTCGGTCATGGCACGGATCGACGGCACGCGCGCGCCGGGCATCAGCGAACGGCTCGCGATCCGCTCGCGCAGCGCGTCCATCACGAGCGCGACGCGCGTGCCTGTCGTCACACTGTTGCTGCCATCTTCCGCCATCTGTACTGCTCCTTGATCGGTACAGTTTGCCTGAATTGTACTGATCCGTAGCTTACCCTGCGCGCTTGCCCGGCGCATCATCTGCGTTCCATTTTGATCAAAGACCCGGTCCCAATGCAAAAGACAACGAACGGCTGGCTCAGCGGTTTCGTCGGCATGCTCATCTTCAGCGGCTCGCTGCCCGCGACGCGTATCGCGATTCAAGGATTCGATCCGGTCTTTCTGACCCTGGCGCGCGCCGCCATCGCCGGCACGTTAGGGCTCGCGTTGCTTCTGGTGTTTCGGCAAACGCGCCCGGCGAAGCGCGATTTCCTGCCACTGGCGATGGTGGCGCTGGGCGTCGTCGTGGGCTTTCCGCTGCTCACCGCGCTGGCACTGCGGCATATCACCGCCGCGCATGCGGTGGTGTTCATCGGCCTGTTGCCGCTCGCAACCGCGATCTTCGGTGTCATGCGCGGCGGCGAGCGCCCGCAACCGGCGTTCTGGTTATGCTCCGCCATCGGCAGCGCCACCGTGGTCGCGTTCGCCTTGCGCAATGGCGTCGAAGCGTCGCCGGTCGGCGACCTGCTGATGGTCGCGGCGATCGTCGTCTGCGGCCTCGGTTACGCGGAGGGCGCACGGCTGTCGCGTCATCTCGGCGGCTGGCAGGTGATCTCGTGGGCACTGGTGCTGTCGTTGCCGGTGATGCTGCCGCTCACATGGTGGGCGCGTCCGGCGTCGTTCGACGGCGTCAGCCATGCCGCGTTGTGGGGCCTCGCGTACGTATCGCTTTTCAGCATGCTGATCGGCTTCGTGTTCTGGTATCGAGGGCTCGCGCTGGGCGGTATTGCCGGGGTTGGACAATTACAGCTGTTGCAGCCCTTCTTCGGCCTCATGCTCGCCGCGCTGTTGCTGCATGAAGCGGTGCCGCCGGAGATGATCTTCGTGACGGTCGTCGTCGTCGCTTGCGTGGCGGGTGCGCGGCGATTTGCCAGGCGCACACCGGTGCACAGACCAGCGGCTTGAGTGGCGGCCGTGCCCCACGCCTAAGGATTTCCTGACCGGAAGTTCAGCAAAGCCCTGACCTGTTTTCTTGATGTCCTGACGGCGCTGCGATTACTGACCACATAGGATGAAGACACGTCAATCATCCTGTGTCCGCGCGCCGCCATGGTTCCCTATCTGTCTGAGCGAGAAAATGCCGTCGAGCATATCAACGCGATGTGCTCTCGCCTGTTCGATCTTTGGTGCGAACGCAGGAGCATCATGCCGCTCACTTTTCTGTTGCGCGGCTGGCCGCTCGTGAGCAGCGACCCCGAGCCCCTGCGGCGGCTCGGCAACGCGATCCGCGATCTCCGACGACAACATCTCCACGAACTGAGCGTCGACGCATTTCAGCAACTCTGCGAGTTGTCCGATTGCGTAGAGGACCTGCTCGCCCTGTGGTCCGTCACAAACCGGGCGACCGCCAGCGGATAGCGCGAGAGAGGGGGGCGCGAGCGCCGCGCGACGCAACAGGCAGACGGAACAGACCTTGGCAGCAGGAGGCAGGGATGGGCACGACCGACACACTCGACTTCGTGCGGGATTTCAATCTCGCGTACCTGTCGCTGGTCCAGAGCCTGTTGCGTGAAGACAGGACAGCGGGCATGGCGCGCTTCTGCATGACGCCTGAAGTCGCTGACATCCTGATCGGGCTTTCGGCCGCGCAGCTTGCAAAGCTGGCCGTCGCGCCACACGTGCTGTGTCATTTTCGCTTCAACGCGCAGCCCACGCTGGCAGCCCTGTCGGATTCGCTACACCCTGCCGGCGCAGCGTTGGCGCCCGGATCGTCAGTCTGCCAGCCTGCCGCTTTGCCCCTGTAAGCGAATCGTCCGGTGAGGGGGAGAACGGCATGCACTTCAACGAAATCAGCGACGAGGAATGGGCCCTGCTTGCGCCTCTTCTGTCGGATGCAACCGTCGTGCACGGCCAGCGCGGCCGGCCACGTGTGCGGGTTCGCGTAGTGGCGAACGCAGTGCTGTGGATTCTGACAACGGGTGAACCCTGGTCGAGGTTGCCGGGGACCTATCCATCGGCGCCGACCTGCCGGTGCCGGTTCGAGGAGTGGCGCTCGACCGGTGCATTGGTCCAGATGCTCAAGGTTCTTGCGGATGCGGGGCGCACCTTCTGCCATGGCGCGGATACCTTCCTCGAAGACGGCAGCAACCCACCGCGACGTATCGGCCGCCAGCTCCGTGAAGAGGGTCTTCGCCAGGTATTGTGGAAAAACCCGGCAACGTGGCAGGCATCGGGCAGCACGCCCGTGCGTGCCCATACCGCGGATTCGTTCACTGAAATGACGAGGCAGCTCGCGGGTCCATCGAGTGCCGGGCCTGTCCGTGTCGAATACCATGCCCCCGGGAACACCGTCCAGTGCGCCCAGCCGCCTGCCTCACCATGGATGGGCCTCGCGTCGCACGGCAAACGCGTGCTCGATCCACGCGGGTACGTCATCTATATCGCCGCCGACCCGGTGGCGGATACCCGGTTCCGCGGCTGGGCCGAGATCGTCCAGGACGCACAGCGGGTCGCACGTTCCGGCCTTGTCGGTCCGCGCTTCGCGAGCCGGGAAGCTGCGCAGCAGTACGCCCTGGAATGGGCGCGGCAATGGATCGACGACGAGACCGGCCTCGACAGGGATGGCCTCGACGCGGCAATCATCGACGTGTGGCAACGAAACGTCCGCTCCGGCTAAATCGAAAGCGAATACCTCGCAACGTGACGGACGCCGCCCCGAACCGATCACGAAAGCCGCGGCGAGTAAGCGGTCCAGGGCACCGTCAGCTCATCCAGTACTCGTCCGGAATCCTGCGGTCCGCTTCGGAGAGGAAGGGGTTCTCGAGCTGAAAGGTCTTGCGGTTCACGAGCTTCGTGCGCGTCAGCGCATCCTGAATGTAGGGATGCGAGTTGAAGAGCCTCATGAAAGAACCATCGCGATACGCGGCGACGAGCCCCTTCCCGATCGTCTCCGCCATCGCTTCGTGTCCCGTGGCGACATAGAAAATGAAATCGGATCGATACTTCAGCAGCAGCCGGTTCTCGACGACGAGATCGGGCTCCCGGTGCCGGCGTCCCTCCAGTTCGGCAAACGCTTCCACGACGCCGCGCGGAAAATAGTCGACCCGGCCGCTCTGGGTCATCTCGAACATCGTCTCGTAGGTCGAGGTCTGTACAGTCAGCCCCGCTGCCTTCAGGATTTCGGTATCGATCCATCCGAGCCCCTGACCGCCCGTCAGGGCCTTCAGATCGGAAAAGCGTTCGATCCGGTCGAAGTCCGGCTGACGATCCTTTCTTATGACAAACACCCGGTAACCGATCAGCCCGCGATGAATCGGAATCCGGACCACGTTCAATCCGCGCTCGGCTCGCGCCTCCATGCTCGTCCAGTGCAGATTGATCGTATCGCCGCCATTCGCCAGTTCGGCCAGCGCGCGGCCGCGCTCCATGACGATCGCGGTCTGCTGTGCGGTATAGCTGGCGTTGGCCGTTTTCATCGCCAGATCGAGGACCGCCAGCGCATACGCGGCATGCACGTCGCCCCCTGGGCGGATGCGCGGATAGACGATATCGAAGCGAATTGCCGGCGCGGCAGGCACGCCAAGCGCCACGCCTGCCGCACTCAGCGCAGCCAGTACAAGGCGCCTGCGATGCATAGATGGTTGGGAGGTGTCGAAACAGGAGCGACGCGCCGGAATCGGCGCACGTCCCCTCAGATTCCCGCCTCATGAGTTTCATCGTGCCACGGCCCAGGCCTGCTGGCAAACCGTACAATCCCGCTGTCCTAGGGCCTGTTCACGCTAATAACGGGCTTGCGAACGTGCCTTTCCGCCCGCAGTGCAAGGAGGAAGGAGCGCCGTTTGGCCGAGCCAAACAAG